>CAISPN010000021.1 GCA_903887375.1 uncultured cyanobacterium | reverse complement strand
GAATAAATCGCAAGTAACTCGAAGGAGCAGACCTAATTAAAATACTAGGATAATTGGACAAAGTATATTGTTGATTTTTTTCATCTCTACGTATTCTGTGATCTTTTAGCCAACGTATTAATTTTAAATTGCTCGTGTTTTAAAGGGGGTTTCTTGTATTTTTGGGATTACTCAAATATTTAATTGCATCATTTGTATCTTTTAGCTCTTTTTTAACATATTCCCAAGTAAATAAGCTTTCAAAAAAACTAGCCATTAAAAAAACGCTCAGTATTACCCACTGCAACGGTTCGTTGTTCCATACAATATGCCAAACTTGTAGTAAATTCATAAAAAAATATCTCCTAAAAATATTATTAGCTAGTAAATTTTTTGATTTCTTCCTGTGAAAGGAATTCTTTTGCCTTCCTTACTGGTAGATGGGCAGCATCTTTTAGATTTCCAACAGATCGGTTTAACCTCAAACTATAGAGAGGTTCGCCTGATGCTTCTGGATCTAGCTCTAAAAAAACATCTGGAAAATAATATCGCAATAAACGCACTTGCAATCTGCCTTTCAACTCACGCAGCGATATAGTTAAAGGCGAACCATCTTCAAATAAATCTTGAGCTTGTTTCCAAGCATGATTCACAGCCACAATTTCCCTAACAAGAATATCTAGAGCGCAAATTTGCATAATTTCTCACTCATTTCAAGTCACAATCTACCTTATAAAGTCGTTTTTATAAAGTCATTTGGTCTAGTCAATCGAATCATACCATAATAATAAGTAAATACAATATTAAGTTTTTTGTGAATTTGTGCTCAGATTTACCTTACCCCTCCTCGGGATACCACAGCGCGTCAATCTTGTGAATAAAGGATCATAGCTCTCAAATTAGATCAGCAAATTCCAGAAGAAGAATTATTTATTTTTTTACGAGAATCACATCTAAGCTCACAGCTATGTATAGCTCTTAGCTGGTTGCTTTTTAAGAATATCTGACTCACCGGAGGATTATCTCTTAAAATTTTATTAAAAATATCATAACTATAAGTTAATCTACTGCTAATAAAACTTAAACTTCCAGCAAACAGAAAACCACTAAATAGCAGATCTATTAATCCGAGTTAGCTTGAAAGTTGCATCAAAAGGTGTAATCTGAACTAATCAATAGAGGCTTACTGTATGCTATAGTATTGGGTTAAGTCAAAAAAAGTACAAATCACTTAACCTTAGGTAGAAAGAAATAGATGCAAGCCTCAGAAACCAAGCTTCAACAAATTATTGAGGGAACAAAGCAGTATGTTGTTCCACTATTTCAAAGACCCTATAGCTGGAAAAAATCTGAGTGGCAAGTTTTATGGAATGATCTATTAGAACTCTGTAATGCGGATAATCCACGTCCTCACTTTATGGGCTCCATTGTAACGATGTCCACCAAGTCTGTACCTGAAGGAATTACCAAATATTTATTAATTGATGGTCAACAAAGATTGACTACTGTATTTATATTACTTTGCGCTCTTAGAGACATAGCAAAACTGCAAGATAAAGATTTAGCAGAAGAGATTGATAATACTATTTTAGTTAATCCCTATAAAAAAGATTCAGATTATTTTAAATTGCAGCCTACACAAATAGATCGTGAGGCATTCCATCGGATAATATCTTCTAAATCTCTAGTTAAAGAAAGTGGTATTTCAGAATGTTATCAATTTTTTTACAAGAAATTTAAAAGTAGATCTTCACTACAATCTCAAAGAATCAAGAAAGTTATTTGTAGTAATCTTTCTCTTGTAAGTGTTGTCCTAAATGATGATGATGATCCCTATTTGGTTTTTGAAAGTCTTAATGCTAAAGGAAGACCACTTACTCAAGCAGATCTCATTCGCAACTATTTCTTTATGCGAATTCATAGCGACTCTCAAGAATCAGTATATGGCCAGTACTGGCTTCCTATGCAGAATTTGTTAAACGATAATCTAACAGAATTTATTCGTCACTATTTAACCAAAACTGGTATTGAAGTAAAGCAGAGTGAAGTATATTTTGAGATCAAAGATCGAATCGGTAGTAATGATGCCTTGGCTTATCTAAAAGATTTGTTTAATTTCGCTGTATATTACTCTAAACTTTTGAATCCAGAGCGAGAACCAAACAAAATTATAAGTAAATATCTTTCCCGCTTAAATCGTTTAGAACTTGCTACTGTTTATCCATTTCTTCTAAATTGTTATGATGACTGGATGACCAATCGGATCACTGAAGAAGAATTTGTTGATGTTCTTCAAGTTCTCGAGAATTTTATTCTTCGTCGTTTTGTTTGTAATGTGCAAACTAGAGGATTAAACAAAGTTTTTGCTACACTTCACTCACAGGTTAGTAAAAGTACGGCTCTTGGTTCTAATAATTTTGTTGAAAGGCTCAAATTAACACTTCAAAATCGTGATTATCCGAAAGATGCAGAATTTAAAGCTAGATTGGTTGAAGTCAAATTATATGGTAGTAATCGCTCTGAAAAATGCAAACTCATATTTGAATCTATAGAGGAGCATTTTGGACATAAAGAGCAGATTAATTTTGACAAGCTTTCTATTGAGCATATTATGCCACAAAGTCTCAATGAAACCTGGAAAACAAATTTAGGAGAAAACTGGGCTATAACTCATGAATTTCTCCTTCATACTTTAGGCAATTTAACACTTACTGCATATAATCCAGAACTTTCTAATGATATTTTTATACAAAAAAAGGAACATTTCAAAAATAGCCATCTAGAACTAAATAAATACTTCCACTCTATAACATCCTGGACTAAACAAGATATTGAGCAAAGATCACTATATCTTGCCGATATTGCCTTAAAGATTTGGGATTACTTTGGTGATGAATCAGCGCAAACTCTCCAGGAAAATAGTTTAACTGGAACATCCCCAAAATCTCTCTACTGTTTTGGAGAAGATTACGTTGTAAAAAGTTGGCGAGATGTTGAACAAATTACTTTAAATAAAATTGTTGAATTAGAACCTGATTGTTTTGAAGAAATTATGCAACAATTTCCTCGCCTCATAGGAATGGATGAAAAAATCTTTCGCAATACAAGAAAATTGATCAATGGAGCTTTTATTGAAGTAAACTTATCAGCAAAGGATATTTATACCTTATGTCAAAGAGCTATAGAAACCGCTGAGCTATCTCTTGATGACTGGAGAGTCGATATTAACAAAAATGTTCAATAGGTTCATTGCTTCATTATCTAAGGTTAAAATGAAAATCATGAAATCTTGAACCCAAATTGAATACACAAAAAGACTTTAAAATCTGGGATTACAAACCATGGTGGTGCCAGCCCTGGTCTATACTTTCTTGTGGAATTGGCGCGATAGCTCTTAGCTGGTTGCTTTTTAGGAATCTCTGGCTCACGGGAGGATTGTCGCTGATGATTCTCTTATGGTGGTACTATTTTTTAATCCTCTATCCCCGATTAATCAAACAAAGCTTAGAGGATTAAGCTGACTTTAGAACAGACGCCTATACCATTATGCTGGTATAGTTATTTTTCATAACTTGTCATATAAACACACTATCTTGATATACTTATCGTATATTGTTGTGTAAAGCTTATGACATTTTCAATACCAATTCAGCTAGATTCGGGGGAAATAACGCTTCGTTTTGAAAAAGGCAGTTTTTTACCGGTCAAAAAATATCCGCTTTGGCAAATTCGCTCAGGACTGGTGAAAACTTCTACTGTTTTAGAAGACGGAACAGTTGTTGTTTTGGGATTATGGGAAAAAAATAATTTGGTAGGTCGAGTTTTAAGTAAAGCAGATCCCTATCAAGTAGAGTGTTTAACCCAAGTCACTGCAGTCCCCATCAAACTGGAAAACAATATTCAATTTACAGAGTTACTCTTACAACAAATCAAGGAAATAGAAGAGCTAACCATTATCCGCAGTCATAAAAAAATCGATCTGATGCTGCTCAAGCTATTGGCATGGTTTGCCGAAAAGCATGGCTCGTTGACAGAAAATGGACATTTGATAGATTTGCGCTTAACACACCAAGATCTTGCTGATATTCTTGGTACTACTCGTGTGACTATTACCAGAGCCTTGGGATACTTTGAACAGCAGGGAATCATTACCAGACTCCCGCTACATCGCATAGTACTGCACAAAGACCAAACCTGGCATTATCAGATCTAAAAAAGAAGATTCAAAATTATGAGTATTACTATAAAGGAAGACGGAATATAGGTTTTGTATTTCAACATTATGCGCTTTTTCCACAAATGAGCGTTGACCAATACGATGAAATGATTTAACATCTTAATCATTTTCTAAAGACGCAATATCAGAGCTGACAACTAGTTGAGTAATTTAGAGCGCATCAGTTGCTCGGGTAAATTGATTTAAAAACAAACAATATTTGTTTAAACTATTCGAGGTTGCTAGACTTAGAGAGTAGCATTAACCTGGGGGAGTTATAAATGCAAAAAACAATTGATAAAAGTGTTCACGGACTCAAATATAATTGCTTATCATTTCCTGAAATCATTGCGCAATCGTTTGCAGGAATTGCCCCAACTACTGTTCCTGCCGCAGTTCTAGGTTCAATCTTTGCTCTTTCAGGCAATGGAACATGGTTGAGCTTTTTACTAGGCTTGGTCGGTTTGCTATTTGTCAGCACTTGTATTAATCAATTTGCCAGTCGTTCTGCCTCTCCAGGATCACTCTATTCTTATATTTGTAATGGGCTAGGCTCTACTGCTGGAGTTATCTGTGGTTGGAGCATGATTTTTGCTTATCTCCTTACTGGAATGTCTGTTTTATGTGGAATTTCCAATTTACTTAGTAATTATTTTGGTCTTTTTGGATATCACTCACTGGGATTAAACGTCTTGATTCTAGTTTTAGGTTCTGTACTCTGTTGGTATATTGCCTATAGAGATATCCAGTTATCCACTGTGGCAATGCTCTGGACAGAGATAACATCGATTGTTCTTATTTTAGTATTATGCGCTATAATCTGGTTTCATAAAGGCTTTGCTTTAGATATTTCCCAACTATCTTTAAAAGGAGTAAACGCAGGAAATATAGCTTCAGGACTAGTATTAGTCATGTTTGCATTTTCTGGTTTTGAAAGTGCAACTTCTCTAGGTGATGAAGCCCAAAATCCCCTTAAAACAATACCCAAAGCACTTACTTATAGCACACTAATATCCGGCGCATTTTTCTTAATAACAGCTTATATAGTGATACTCGGATTTCAAGAAACCGGAGCAGATTTAGCTAAAACTGATGCTCCGCTGGCTTTTTTGGCAAATAGAGAAGGGCTTGGTATTTTGGGACAAGCAGTTAGTTTAGGTGCATTTTTGAGCTTTTTTGCTGGATTGTTGGGTACTATTAATCCTGCTGCCCGTATTGTATTTACCATGTCACAATATGGGCTATTTCCAGCTTCACTAGGATCTGCTCATTGTGCTAATAGAACTCCCCATAATGCGGTTACCCTCTGTTCTATTCTTGTATTTATTGTTCCTTTGACAATGACAGTAAATAAGATCAAGCTCTTTGAGAGTATGGGTTATTTGGGAACAATTGCTAGTTTTGGCTTTTTGACAGTCTATATATTGATTGCTCTTGCTTCACCAGTCTATTTGAGCAAAATTGGTAAATTAAGACCAAAACATATCTTGTTTTCTTCAATAGCTATAATGTTCATGCTTTTTCCCGTTCTAGGCAGTATTGGCATTCAAGGAAGTTCTTGGTTTCCAGTTCCTGATTATCCTAATAATCTATTTCCCTATATCTTTCTAGCATATTTGGTAATAACAACTTTATGGTTTGTAATTCAGCGCAGTAGATTTCCTGATTTGGCCGAAAAAATGTTAGTCCAAGTTGAAAAGATCCACCAACAATTTAAACCATATGATTGAATTAATTAGACCCTTAAAAGAATAATTTCTATATAGAATTTTGACATGATTAGATTTACTTACCTATACAAAAACGACTAAATTGAAGAAATAATCAACAACCTTACTAAACGCCAAATGATATATCATTTGTCATAACCATTGAATCGAGCAAAACGATGATCAAGTTAAAAGTTACTACACTCGGGAACTCTGCGGGTGTGATTTTTCCCAAAGAATTAATGGAAAAACTTCGTATTAGTAAAGGCGATACTCTCTATGTTGTAGAAACGCCCAATGGCTTTGAGCTCACGTCCTACGACCCTGATTTTGTCCAACAGATGGAAATTGCAGAATATGTGATGCGTGAAGACCGCAATGTTTTGAGATTACTAGCGAATTAGCTGCGTGAAGGAACCAATTTGGAGTCAAGATGATGTTGTCCTTGCTATTCATCGCCGTCAACTAGCTGAACATGGAGGCTTGGAAGGAGTTCGAGATGTAGACTTGTTTCAAAGCGCACTCTACCGACCCAAAAATCTTCTAGCTTACTCCCAGTATCCTCCTGATATACCTTCTTTAGCAACAGCTTATGGTTATGGGATTGTCAAGAATCATCCTTTTGTGGATGGGAATAAAAGAACATCGTATGTGGTGATGCGGACTTTCCTTAAGCTCAATGGCTATGATCTTCAAGCGTCTAATGAGGAAAAATATCAGATTTGGCTCTCTCTTGCTGCTGGTCAGCTCTCAGAAGAAGAATTAGCTAAATAGATTCACTTACCTATACAAAAACGACTAAAAATTCTCTCTAGCAATGATTCACTGACCTCTTGGCCGGTGATTTCTCCTAGAGAGGCAATAGCACTGCGCAGATCAATGCTCCAGAAATCTAAAGGAAGCTGGTTTTCTATGGTTTGCTGTACTTGCTCAAGAGAGATTTGCGCCATTGTTAAAGCTGCTGATTGCCTTTGGTTAATAGCTATTTCTAGATTGCTAGCTGTAAGTGAATCAAGCTCAACATAATCTAGAATTGCTCTTTCGAGATCTTCTATTCCCTGATTTTTAGCTGCAGCCATTTCTACTATTTTTTTAACCGATGGCAAAGCCTGTTGGTAATTCTGACAAGCTATATCAATTTTATTGATGAGCAAAATCAGAGGAAACTCTTTTATTTGTTGATAAATCAGCTCATCTTCATTAGTCCAGCCGACTTGAGCATCGATAGTAAAAAGAATCAAATCCGCTCTTTGGGCTGCCTGCTGGGAGCGAGCTATTCCAAGGCGCTCAACTTGATCGCTACTATCTCGGATCCCGGCTGTATCTAAAACTTGAATAGGAATACCATTTACTACCAGTTGAGATTCAACAATATCTCTAGTAGTACCAGGCAGGTCTGTGACAATCGCTCGATCACTGCGACTCCAGGCATTGAGTAGGCTAGATTTGCCAACATTTGGTCTACCAACAATTGCGACTTTGAGTCCTTGTCGCAATAATTCCCCTTGCTCTGCTGTTGAAAGAATCTGCTTAACTTTCAAGAGAGCTTGAGCTATTTGATCTTTGATCTCTTGCTCATCTAGAGGAGGCAGATCATCTTCAAAATCAATACGAGCTTCAACTTCAGTGAGGATATCCAAACAAACTGAGCGGATAGATTCAATAGATTTTGATAGTTTACCCTCTAAGCCAGCTAAGGCCATCTTAGAAGCTAGCGGTGATCGCGCTCCCACAAGTTCAGCTACACTTTCAGCCTGAGCTAGATCCAAGCGTCCATTGAGAAAAGCTCTCATAGTGAATTCTCCAGCTTTGGCCAATCTAGCTCCTAGTTCTAAACAAAGTTGAAGAACCTGCTGCACCGGAATAATCCCACCGTGACAGTGAAATTCAATCACATCTTCTTTGGTGTAAGAGCGTGGAGCCTGCATAAAGAGAACCAACGCTTCATCTAAGGTCTGTCCAGTCTCAGGTTGTACAATATGCCCATAGAGTACATGGTGGCTTTGCCAACTAGTTCGAGTTACAAAAAGAGCCTGGGCGATCTGCAAAGAGAGAGAACCCGAAAGGCGCACTATACCTATACTGCCTTGCTGTGGTACTATAGCAGTGGCAATAGCAACTATCGTATCTTCGCTAAACATAGTTATTGGATAGTTATTAGAGAGAATATCTAGACTAATTCGCGAAAACGAATTTCATCTCTTTGGGGATCACTGCGACTAACTTGCATAGTTAAACGATCCCCTAGAGATACATTGCGCTCAAAGCGATGAGGTAGCTCTAGCCCAAGTTCCTCTAACAAAATCAAGCCCAGATTTTCATCCTCTCTGAGCCAACGCAACACCAACACTTGCCAGATGTCATCAGGATGACGTCTGAGGTATTCCAATCCCCAGTAGCGATTGGTCTGTCTTTCAACTGAAACAGCTTCTTGAGAAGCTAAAGTGACACCAAAGAGAACTTCTTGCATTTTTTCACTACTAAAAGGTAGAGGAATACCGCGCAGATGAGCCTTAAGTTGAAAATGTACTAACAAATCTGTATAGCGGCGAATAGGAGAAGTAACCTGGGTATAAGTTGCCAGACCTAAACTGGCATGGCGAGTGGGATTAATACTAATTTCACTACGAGGCATACAGCGCCGGATTGCACATGAGCGAACTGGCCCTGCTGGTAAATTGATTAATTCTTCTTCTGGTGGCAATTCAGGCTGAGGCTGACCACGAAAAGGCACCGCCAAATGGTGAGCTTGGCAATATTTACCAGCAGTTTCTCCAGCAAGAATCATCATTTCGGCGACCAAGCGTCTGGCAGTAGAGCTCTCTAATAGCTCAATTTTAATCTGGTCATCTTGGGAAACCTTGATTACCGCTTCTGGCATAGAAATATCAATAGCGCCTTGGCTTTTGCGCCATCGATGCCTTAGTTTAGATAATTGAGCTAAACTGGAAATCTCAGGCTCAGCCTCAATGCCCAAATGCAACATCTCATCTACATCTTCATAAGTTAGGCGATAAGTAGGTTTAATCAAGCTAGGATGGATTTCATACTGACTGATTGCGCCTAATTCATCCAAGACTACACCAAAACTCAAAGCAGGACATAGTCTTCCCTGGACAAGACTCATCGGCCCGGTAGCCAGCTCTGGAGGAAACATAGGAATCATACCAGTAGGCAGATAAAGACTTGTGCTGCGTCTTCTGGCTTCCAAGTCCAATTCATCATCAGGCAATACTAATCTAGTAGGGTCAGCTATATGAACCCAAACCTTGAGCTTTCCACCTGGCAGATATTCTATGCTGAGCCCATCATCGATCTCTTTTGTACTCTCATCATCTATGGTATAAACCTTAAGTGTGGAGAGATCGAGACGTTCTGATTCTGCCGGATCGACTGGTGGCGTGGCCAGATAGGATTGTGCCAAGATGATTGCCTTTTTAGAAAAATGGTTAGGATAAGAACTACGACTCAAGTAGAGATTTTCGCGCCCGCTCCACCAACCCACTTCTACAATCAAATCATGAGCAGCTTCTGGGGTAGGTGGTTTTCCGGCAATAGTCAGGATTTCATGAGCAGCCCGGTTAACTTGTTCTGGCTGCAATACGTAACGTTCTAGGGTTTCCAAGCGGGAGCGATCACCCTCACTCCATTCTACCTTTTCTTTGGCCAATGCCTGTTGCAGTTTGCTGACAAATTCTTCCTTCTCTGCCTGTTTGAGCTTTTCAACTTCTAATTGATGTTTGATTTCCTCTACTTGGTTTGCTGGACGAGCTTCATATAGATCGCCCTTACGTTTAAAGTAAATTCGATCTTCTATTAGTATACTATGGGCTATATAACAGTACAAGGGACTAGTTTCTGAGAATAGTAACATCGCTAGATCAACAGGAGCAATACCCTTACCTTCCTCGGCTACAATTTCCCAGGCAATCTCTAGAGCAGAGTTATCTTGATTATTTTCTGCTGCTTTAATAAATCCACTTATTTCAGTGGTACTATAGGGTCCACCTTGAACCTGATACTCTACTTGTTGAGGACGAATTTTGTGGGGATGCCCTCTGTGATCAAGGGCAA
Organism: uncultured cyanobacterium; assembly: GCA_903887375.1. Taxonomy (GTDB): domain Bacteria; phylum Cyanobacteriota; class Cyanobacteriia; order Cyanobacteriales; family Microcystaceae; genus CAISPN01. The sequence continues at coordinate 108,993 of CAISPN010000021.1, read as the reverse complement.
TCCAGTCCTTTTTGCCTTCAGGTCTATCTAGTACTGCTAGGCGTCGCTCGCCGCCCTGTAATCTAAATTCAACTAATTGCCCTTTTTCCATCTAGTCTAGTCTGCTTCTCCTATCCAAAATCATACCTCACCTGGGAGATGTCCAATTAGATATACTAAGCAACAAGGATGCTTAGTAATATTGCAAATGAAAATTCTTCACCTTTCCGACATTCATATGGGCAGCAGTTTCTCGCATGGCAAAACAGATCCTGCCACCGGACGCAATAGCCGACTCCAAGATTTTACCTCAGCTTTAAGTGGCTGCATTGATGCGGCCCTCGAACAAGAAGTTGACCTTGTTTTATTTGGGGGAGATGCTTTTCCTGATTCAACTCCACCACCTTATGTACAAGAAGCTTTTGCCAGCCAATTCAATCGACTTGCACAAGGGCAAATACCTACTGTTCTTTTGATTGGCAATCACGATCAGCACAGTCACGGTCAAGGCGGGGCAAGTCTTTCTATTTATAGAACATTGGCAGGCAACAGTTTTATAGTTGGAGATCAGATCACAACTCTCAAAATTGAAACTAAAAGTGGTCCAATTCAAGTTACCACTTTGCCTTGGATCAATCGCTCTGGCCTTTTAACACGTCCTGAGACCGCTGGACTTTCACTATCTGAAATTAACCAACTGATTCTCAAAAAATTACAGGCAATTTTAGAACAACAAATTCGCAGCCTAGATCTTCAAATTCCTGCTATCTTGTTAGCCCATGCCATGGTAGATCGGGCGGTCTATGGAGCAGAAAAATTTCTAGCTGTGAGCAATCGCGGATTTCAAATTCCTCTTTCTTTTCTAGCTAGATCAGAATATGACTATGTAGCCCTTGGCCATGTCCATACTCACCAAAATCTCAAACCTGATAATAATCCACCAGTAGTCTATGCAGGAAGTATTGAGAGAGTAGATTTCTCAGAAGAAGGAGAGGAAAAAGGCTATGTACTCATTGAAATTGCACAAGATAGCAAACCCAAGCAGCTCAATTGGTCCTTCAATCCTCTAGCAACAAGGCCATTTAAGACAATCAAGGTCAATGTAACAGCAAGCCCAAATCCCCAAGCTCAGATCATCAAAGCTATTAAATCAAGCCAGATTAACGAGGCAGTTGTTCGATTGATCTATGATATCTATCCAGAACAGTATGATCTCATTGATGTTAAAGCCTTTGATGAATTACTCAAAGAAGCACATAGCTACAGCATCAAAGCTAACCCTGCCACTAACAAAAGCCATCAGCGCTTACCAGAGATGGGAGTAGGTAGTCATCTGACCCCGTTAGATGCTCTCAAAATGTATGTTGAAAGCCGCCAAGGTGAGCTTAAAGACATTGCTCAAGATATGCTTGAAGCTGCTGAAACTCTAATGGCTCAAAATTAGTCCTTTAACAACAGGAAAATGTCACAATATCATTTAGATATTTATTAACAGCATAGACTAAACAATGAATTACCAAATCAAACAAGCTCTTCAAACAGGTAAAGCGCTTAAAGTCATCAGTGGATTAAACAATTACGATCAGCAAAAAGTAGCGATGATTGTTCAGGCAGCTCAAGCTGGCGGTGCAACCTATGTCGATATTGCTGCCCAAGAAGACTTAGTGCGTTTTGTGCGCAATTTAATCCAACTGCCGATCTGTGTTTCTGCAGTAGATCCTATTAAACTTTTCCAGGCAGTAAAAGCTGGGGCTGATTTAGTTGAGATTGGCAACTTTGATTGTTTCTACCAGCAAGGGCGTACTTTTAGCGCAGATGAAGTTTTAGAGTTGACCAGAGAGACTCGTAAGATGCTTCCTGAGACAACCCTTTCTGTGACTGTTCCCCATATCTTACCTCTAGATGAGCAAGTACAACTAGCACAGTCTCTAGTTGAAAATGGAGCTGACATCATTCAAACTGAAGGTGGTACTAGTAGCCAACCAACTCATGCCGGTATCTTGGGATTAATAGAAAAAGCAGCTCCAACTCTAGCTGCTGCCTATGCTATCTCTAAAGCTGTGAGCGTTCCTGTACTTTGTGCCTCTGGACTTTCTGAAGTTACCGTTGGTCTTGCTATTGCCTCTGGCGCATCTGGAGTTGGAGTTGGTTCTGCAATCAATCGTCTCAATGATCCTATCGCAATGATAGCAGCGGTACGTGGATTAGTAGAAGCTCTCAAGAATTCCCAAGTTAGCCGAATTTAGTTACTAGAGGCAGGGGGTTTACCATGTCAGCTAGAACTATCACCATTCATCCCGATATAGTCACCGTAGGCGATCCTTCTCTCAAGTTAACCTGTCACAAGGTAGAGAACCTCTCACTTGTCGGAGAACATTGTCAGAAAATGGTATCTCTATTGCGTGAGCTAAAGGGAGCTGGATTGGCAGCCCCCCAAATTGGTTTACTTGAGCGAATCATCGTGGTAGAGGTGAGAAAAACAGAGCTTTTTCCCGATAGACCTGAATCTCCTCTCTATGTGATGATCAATCCCGAAATTGTCGAAGCCTCACTAGAGGTTGAAGATGGTTGGGAAGGCTGTTTTAGTGTACCAGCAATGGTGGGGCTGGTACCTCGCTCTAAAAAAATCACAGTTAAATATCAAAGCGAAGATGGAAAGCATCATTTAGAAACCTTTGAAGGTTATCTAGCTAGAGTTATCCAACATGAGTGCGATCATCTAGATGGTCAACTCTATCTTGAAAAAATGAAAGATATTGCTCAACTCTCGACAGTAGAGAACTATAGAATTTACCAACACCAAAGCTCTCTGAGGTAAAAAAATGATTTAGGGTTTAACAGCGTAATATAATGGCATCTAAAATTATCCAAATTTTTTATGAAAGCACTAATTCTCTCAGGTGGAAAAGGAACACGTTTAAGACCGCTGACTTATACTGGTGCTAAACAATTAGTGCCAGTTGCCAATAAACCAATTCTATGGTACGGAATTGAGGCAATCGTAGCAGCAGGGATCACTGATATTGGGATTATTATTAGCCCTGAGACTGGTGAAGAAATCAAATTAAAAACCGGTGATGGCAAGCTTTTTGGGGCCCATATCACCTACATATTACAGGATCAGCCTCTTGGACTAGCCCATGCTGTCAAGATTGCCCAGCCTTTTCTGGGAGATTCACCCTTTATTATGTATCTGGGTGATAACTTAATTGAAGATGATCTCAAACCTTTTTTTGCTGCTTTTAAAGAACAAAATCTAGATGCTCTTATCTTATTGAGGAAGGTCTCTAACCCTAGCGCTTTTGGTGTGGCCAAAGTCGATGAACAAGGCAGAGTTTTGCAATTAGTTGAAAAACCTAAAGTTCCTCCTTCGAATTTAGCGCTAGTTGGGGTTTATTTTTTCTCTACTGCAATACACCATGCCATCGCTTCGATCCAGCCTTCTGCTCGAGGTGAACTAGAAATCACCGATGCAATTCAAGCTCTGATTAATTTTCAAAAACCTGTAGAAGCACTGCAATTAAGAGGGTGGTGGTTAGATACCGGTAAAAAAGATGATTTACTCGAGGCAAATCGTATTATTTTAGATACATCTCTTGAGATTGACCTTCAAGGAGAAATTGATTCCAATAGCCAGATAATAGGAAGAGTAGAAATTGCTGCTGGTTCCAAGATTATCAACAGTACTATTCGAGGTCCGGTAATTATCGGCAAGGACTGCCATCTAGAAAACTGTTTCATTGGACCCTATACCAGCATTGCCGATGGAGTCAAGCTCATAGAAACTGACTTAGAACATAGTGTGATTCTACAATATGCTCAAGTTAGTGGAGTTCACCAGCGCATAGTCGATAGTGTAGTTGGACAAAGGGCGAAGTTAGAAGCTACAGTGCGCAGACCAAAAGCGCTACGCTTTTTAATCGGGGATGACTCTCAAGTCGAATTAGGCTAGGTAAAGATGATCAAATCACCTAAAGTTGTAGTGTGTCATCCTTTTTTTGGAATAGGGTGGCGCTGGTTTTCAGCCGAATATAAAAATGAAAAACTAGAGTGGTTTTTTTTCGACGCTAAAGCGCGAAATTTTCCAGAAAAGAACTTCAAACAAGCAGATCTAGCATTTATTAGAGCTGCCTATCAAGCAGTCAGTTTAGCTAAAAACCAGAACTGCTCTTTACTGATTAGCCACGATCCAAGGCTTACTCTATGGTGCTCAATCTGGATCAAGTTCCTAAAAGTTCCTGTTGATCATGTTGCTTACTGTTTTAACTTTCCTGAATTACCAACTGGGTTAAAGCGTGCTGTTATGACCAACGCATTTAAAACAATTGATCGCTTTATCGTTTTTTCTATGCTCGAGAGGCAAATTTATAGTGATTATTTTGGGATTCCACAGGAGAAATTTACTTTCTCTTTCTGGTCAGTAGATAAACCCAAAATAGAACCCAAAGAAGCACTAGAAAAAGGAGACTATATTTGTGCCTTGGGAGGCAATGCCCGCGATTACCCCACACTAATGGAGGCAATGTCCCAGCTAAAAAATATCAAACTAGTTCTTGTGACCAGACCTGAGAACCTTAAGGAACTTGAAATACCACCCAATGTAAAATGCTTGGTAAATATCCCCTTTGGGCAAGCTATGAATATTTTAAGTTACTCACGCTTTATTGTACTTCCCTTGAAAAACAGTGCTGTACCTTGCGGACATGTAACCATAGTAGCCGCAATGCATTGTAGTAAAGCCATGATTGTCACCGATTCACAAGGAGTAATTGACTATTTAAAACATGACTACAATGGAGTGTTATGCGAACCCAAGAATTCAGAAGCTATGACAGAGCTTATCAGCGAACTTTGGAATAATTCAGATAAATGTCAGGAACTTGGAGATAATGGCTATAAATTCGCCCAAAAGTTCTGCTCAGAGGAATTTGCGCGCCAAGAACTACACAATCTTTTAGTTGAGAAAGGACTAATTTGTGCAAGCTAGCAATTAGTGCGAAATTTGTACAATCACCGGCGTATGATCGCTGGGCTGCTCTTGTCTTCTAGGTTCAATATCGATAAAACATGATTTAGCTTTTTCATAGACTCCTGCTGACAAATAAATGTGATCAATGCGCCATCCCCTATTATTGGCAAATCCTGCCTGACGATAATCCCACCAACTATAATGACCAGATTCAGAAGTAAACTTACGAAAGACATCTTTTAAACCTAAATTCAATATCTTGGACAAGGCTAAGCGTTCTGCTGGCGAGGCCATTATTCCTTTGTCTTTTCCTTTGGGGTTATAAATATCTCTATCTTCAGGAGCAATATTGAAATCTCCACATAGACAGAGTTCTCCATTTGGGAGTTTTTGAAGATATTGCTCTAAAGTACTAAGCCAGAGAAGCTTGTATTGATATTTTTCACTACCTACTGTCTGTCCATTCGGAACATATAGATTTACAATACGCAAACCATTTAAAGACCCTGAAATGACTCTTTTTTGCTCATCTAGCTGGGTATCTCCAACTACAGGAGCAAAGCCAACTTGGACATCTTCTAAGGGTGAGCGCGATAGAATAGCAACCCCGTTATAGGATTTCTGACCAGCAAAGTAAAGCTGATAGCCAAGTTCTTCTAAGGGAGCTTTGGGAAAATCGCTATCAATTACCTTGGTTTCTTGCAGACAAAGCACATCTACAGGATACTCTAAGAGCCAACGCTTGATATGTTCAAGCCGAGTGCGGATAGAATTGACATTCCATGTGGCTATCTGCATCACATACCCATAATTTCATAGCCAGCATCCACATAGAGAACCTGCCCGGTGATCCCACTAGAGAGATCACTTGCCAAAAAAGCTGCTGTATTTCCTACTTCAGTCTGGGTGACAGTGCGATGTAAAGGCGCTATTTTCTCCACATGATGGATCATATCGAGTATACCGCCTACAGCCGAAGAGGCTAATGTTCTTATAGGCCCAGCCGAAATAGCATTTACTCGGACATTTTGAGGACCCAATTCAGCCGCAAGGTAGCGTACACTCATTTCAAGTCCTGCTTTGGCAATCCCCATAAGGTTATAGTTTGGGATCACCTTTACTCCTCCAATGTAAGAAAGAGTAATCACACTGCCTCCTTCTCTAAAAAGGGGTTTGGCAGAGCGGACCAGCCGAGACAGTGAATATGTGCTTATTTCTAGTGCCTGAGTGAAGCTTTCTTTGGAAACACCGCTAAAGTCGCCCGAAAGACCCTCTTTATCAGCAAAGGCTAAACAGTGAATCAAAATGTCAAGATTTCCCCACTTTTGGGCTATGGTAGCAAAGGTTTGCTCAATTTGCTGATCATTTTGTACATCACAAGGTAGAAATAAGCTAGGAGCAAGGGGTTCTACTAGTTCTTGCACTTTTTTTTCATATCGTCCTTTTTCATCTGGTAGAAAAGTGATGCCCAAATTGGCACCAGCTTGATGTAATTGTTGGGCAATTCCCCAAGCTATAGAACGATTGTTAGCAATACCTGTGACTAAGGCATTCTTGCCAGTTAAATCAAGCATAAAGCAGAGTGATGAGTATAATGATTATAGTCGAGCCAAACAAGCCTAATAAAACATTGTCAAACAAAAAGTACCCAAAACTTGCATAATTGGGATTATTGTTTTTAAAGTTTAAAATTGCCCAGTATAATCTGATGGATTCGTCTCTAAATCGCGATCAACCTCTGGCTAATGTTTTTCGTCGCATCGGTAATACCTCTTTTCCTCCAGTCGTTGAGACATTTGAAAGGGGAAAAACGATCTTCTTCCCAGGTGATCCTGCCGAGCGCGTTTATTTTCTTCTCAAAGGAGCAGTGAAACTATCTCGTCTCTATGAAGCCGGGGAAGAAATCACTGTAGCTTTACTTCGAGAAAATAGTATCTTTGGAATTTTGTCTTTAGTTTTAGGACAAAAAGCAGACCGTTTTTATCATGCAGTAGCCTTTACAAATATAGAATTACTCTCAGCGCCCATTGAACATGTAGAGCAGTCTCTCAAAAATAACCCCGAACTTTCGATGTTAATGATGCAGAGTCTCTCCTCGCGTATACTACAGACCGAAATGATGATTGAAACTCTTGCCCATAGGGATATGGGCTCAAGATTAATCAGCTTTTTGTTAATACTTTCGAGGGATTTTGGAGTACACACTAATGAAGGAGTACGAATAGATCTCAAGTTGTCACATCAAGCTATTGCGGAGGCAATTGGTTCAACTAGGGTCACAGTCACCAGATTGCTCGGAGATCTGCGCAGTGAAAATAGAATATCAATTCACAAGAAAAAAATCACTGTACATAACCCGCTGACATTGAGCCAGCAATTTAACTAATATGACAAGTGCTTATGTTCTAATTGTAGCCACATTGGTCTTGGGGGGACTGATAGCTGCATTAGGAGATAGGCTCGGAAGTAAGGTAGGAAAAGCCAGATTGAGGCTATTTAAATTGCGGCCTAAACAGACTGCGGTGGTTGTTACAGTGGTAACTGGCACCTTAATTTCTGCCTCAACTCTTGCCATCTTATTTACACTTAGTAAATCACTACGCCAAGGTTTATTTGAATTAGATGATATCCTAGCCAAGCGACGTCTTGTAACTGAAGAGTTGCAAAAGGTAAAAAAGGAAAAGGAAAATATTGAGCGGCATCTCTCTAGTACTCTATCACAACAGACAACAGTCCAAAACCAGCTCAATATTACTAAAGACAAATATCAAAAGGCTAATAACCAATTGAGCAAGCTTTCTAAACAGAGCTCAACTTTAAATTCAGAAATTAATAACCTCACCAATGAAAGAGCTGAACTATTAGAACAAAAAACTGGACTTGATGGCCAAATTACTAAATTACAAAGCCAGATAGACAATAAAGATCTTGCCCTACAGGATAAAGAGAAAATACTCAAAAACCAAGAAAGTCAGTTTAAGCAAATCCAACAGCAAAAAATCAAGTTACAGCTAGATGTTGATAAAAAAGATCAAGCTATTAGCAATTTAGATAGAGAAATCTTACAAAAAAATCAAGATTTGCAAACAAAAGAACGAAGAACAAAAGCATTAGAAGGAGAGCAAACATTCTTGGAAAGAGAAGTTCAAACTCTTGAGCAGTACTATCAGAATTATCAAGATCTACGCGAAAAAAATATTGCCATATTGCGCGGACAAGTTCTGGCAATGGGCGCTCTCAAAATAGTAGATTCCAAAGCTGTCAATAATGCTATCAACCAGTTGTTGAATCAGGCTAACAAAAATGCTATCGGCTCTGTGAAATCTCAAGCCAGTGAATCTAATGAACGCTTAGTACAAATCACCAATGATCAAGTCGATCAACTGGCTAAGCAGATAGGTGATGGACAAGAGCATGTGATAAGGATTCTCTCTGGTGGTAATTATGTTCAAGGAGAAAAAGAGGTTAGAGTATTTGCCGATGTAGCACCTAATAAAAAGATTTTTAATAGAGAAGAGGTAATAGCTTCAGTTTCTTTAGAAAAAAATAGCATCAGTGATGAAAATTTCCAAAAGCAGGTAGATTCATTGCTGGTAGCGGCTCAATTTAAGGCTAGAAAAGAAGGAATTGTCGGTAAAATTCAAATCGAAGACGGTAAGGTTAAAACCTTAATTGATTTTATTAGTTCTCTAAGTAGTTTAGATCCAAGTCCTGATCAGATCAAAGTAATCGCTACTGAGAATACTTATACAATTGGGCCATTAAAATTGAGACTAGAGGCCAGCTCCAGAGGTAAGATTATTTTAAGTACTGAATAAAAATATGCTACTAGGTTTTGACCCCGGTAAAGATAAATGTGGAATAGCCATAATGAGCCAAGATGGTCAAATTATTACTCACCAAATTATAGCCTCCCAGGAAGTACTCTCTAAAATTGAACAATTAATTGCTCGCTATCAAGTCAATCTTGTAGTTATTGGGAACCAGACTACTTCTGAGATCTGGCAAAAAAAATTACAGTCTCATATCTCTATCCCTATCCAACCAATTGATGAACATAGTAGTACTCTAGAGGCTAGAGATCTCTATTGGAAGATGTATCCAGCCCGAGGATTAAAAAGGTTTATCCCCCAAGGTATGCGTTTGCCCCCTCGAGCAATTGATGATCTAGTAGCTATTATCTTGTTGCAGAGGTATTTAAAAGTCAAGAATTAATCTTCTGCAAAAATATAGCGATGAAGATCTTTGGGATCAGGCTCTGGGCTATTTTGAGCAAATTCAACAGCCTCGTTGACCAAGTTTTGGACTCTTTGTTCAATAGCGATCAGTTCATCTGAACTTGCTATGTTTTTACCTAACAGGTAACTGGCAAATTTCTTGATCGGATCTCTAGCTCCCCAAAATTCTTTTTCGCTATTTGCTCTCATCTCATCAGGATCGGCTAGGGAATGTCCTCTGAAACGGTAGGTCAGAGCCTCTATCAAAGTAGGACCTTCACCAGCTCTGGCACGGGCTACGGCCTCTTTAGCTATAGCATTGACAGCCACCACATCCATACCATCTACTTCAACTCCCTCCATACTAAAGACACTGGCTTTTTTGTAAATTTCAGGTTGAGAAGTAGCCCGGTAATGGGACATGCCGATTGCCCATTTGTTGTTTTCAACTACGTAAATAATAGGAAGTTTCCATAAAGCGGCCATATTGAGACATTCAAAAAATTGGCCATTATTACTAGCCCCATCTCCAAAAAAACAAACTGTTACCCCGTCAGAGGAAGCATCAGCCATTGCCTCACGTCGATACTTGCTAGCAAAAGCGGCACCTGTAGCCACAGGAATTCCTTCTGCTACAAAAGCATAACCACCTAGTAAACCATGCTCGGCAGAGAACATGTGCATAGAACCACCACGTCCTTTACTACAGCCTGTTTCTTTACCAAAAAGTTCTGCCATAACCTGATTGGCAGGAACGCCAGCACTCAACGCATGTACATGATCGCGATAAGTGCTACAAACATAATCACCCTTTGATCGTAAAGCCTTGATAACACCGCTAGATACTGCTTCTTGACCATTGTAAAGATGTACGAAACCGAACATCTTTCCCCGATAATACATTTCTGCGCACTTATCCTCAAATAGGCGCCCAAGAATCATATCTTCATAAAGGATCAAGCCTTCTTCTTTTGTAAGTGTTACTGCGGATGTATTAAATACAGGTAAAGTTCGTTCGGAAAACATAATGTCTTTAGTGGTTTAGACGATCGCTGTTAAATTTGAAGCTTTTTCAATATTACCTTTAAATAAATTAAATTAATCACAATTATTAAATACAGGGGATAATTGAGAGATACAAAAAATTTTGTCGCAATTTGTCAGAGATCGGCTAGAATCAGTCTAAGATTCTTTAGGAAGCTTTTTTGTAAAATTGTGACTCTCGCAAACTCTGACTATTGTGCGTATTTCGCTTGATCATTACAGAATATTGGGTGTCCCTATCCAGGCAAGCCCAGAACAGATTACCCAAGCTTATCAAGACAAGGGTAAACAACTTCCTCGTAGAGAGTACAGCGAGCAAGCTGCTCTTTCTCGTCTAAAAATTCTAGATCGGGCTCATGATTCCTTAAAGGATCCACATAAGCGCAGTAAATATGACCATCAATTTTTCTCATTTCTGGGCACGCAAGATTCCACTGAGCAAGAAAATATCACAGAAGGTCTACCTTATCTAGATATACCAGATGAGCAGCTTGCCGGGGCATTAGTTATTCTCCAAGAATTAGGTGAGTACTACCAAGTAATTCAAATAGGAGATAAGTTTCTACAAGAAAATAGCAGCGAGGATCAAAGTGATATCTACGCTAGTGTCGCTCTGGCTGAACTAGAACTATCTCGTGAACAATGGCAGCAAGAAAACTACGAACAAGCCTCACTGCATGGACAAAAGAGCTTAGATCTCCTCAGAGATAAGCAAGTCCATCCAGCAATGCAAAAGGAAATTGAAAGTGAACTTGCTAAATTAGCGCCCTATCGAATTCTCAAAATATTTAATCAAGAGCCCGAGCCTAACCTTGAACAACGCGAGCAAGGTATAGCCCTGTTGCAAAAGATTCTTCAAGTACGAGGAGGAATTGAAGGTAAAAACGATGACGGTACAGGACTTGATTTAAATACTTTTTTGAGCTTTATTCAGCAACTGCGCCCCCTTTTGAGCTCTGAAGAGCAAAATAGACTTTTTCTTAGTGAAGATCGAGGATTGCCTTCAGCCGGACTCTATTTGCTGGTTTATACTTTAATTGCTCAAGGCTTTAGCCAAAGAAAACCCGAGCTCATTGCTGAAGCAGGTAGAAAATTAGATAGAATATCTTTTAAACAAGATGTAGCAGTTGAAAAATCAGTTTGTTCTCTTTTGTTAGGACAAACTGAGTTTGCACTTGAGCAAATTAGGCAGTCTAAGGATCAAGATGTTTCTAAGCTCTTGCTGCAGCATTCAGTTAATGAGAGAGATTTGCTGCCAGGCTTATGTTGGTACACTGAGCATTGGCTCAAATCTGAGATAGTTCCACATTTTCGTGACTTGCTCGATTATCCAATCTCTCTAGATAACTATTTTGACAACAAAGAAGTCCAACAATATATAGAAAACAGAGTCCAACCAGCAATTTCTCTACCTGATGTCACACTTCTACCAGATAACTACAGTCTTAAGGATGCACTACTTAGCCCTGTTCGTTATCAAAGAGGTGATGATATTCCCAAGTTCACCACCAGATTAGAGGGATTTTCAACCAATAAACCAACATCACTTGCTTTGGATACGTCCCCCAAATTAGCCGAGCGTCGCAAGAGAAGAAAAAAGATTGTCGTTAGTCCCACTAGACTTATGACTTCGCTGATCCTACTAGGCTTGGGCTTTGGTCTTTTTCTCCTGGCTTTGCATTATATACTACGAGCCTTCCAGAAAAATCCGGCTACTACAACAGCTAGCGCAATTCCTGCTTTAGAAGGGGAGCAGCTATCTATTGAGCTAACCAAGCCCACTATCCAAGAACCAGAAAACGAAGAACTTACAGCAGAATCTGCCAAAACCATTCTAGAAAGCTGGCTAAGAATCAAAAGTGAAGCCTTAGGACCAAACCACCGAGTCAGTGAGCTTAATAAGATTCTCACACAGCCTATTTTGGGTAAATGGCAACAAAATGCCAAAGATACAAAAGAAGGCGGAGATTATCTCACCTTTGAGCATGAAGTCAAGATAGACTCAATCAAGCTTATTTCAGCCTCAAGGGCGCAAGTAAAGGCCAATATTAAAGAACAGACAAATTACTATCAAAGCAACAAAATCAATAAAATTTCCACAACTCAAGACGATTTGGTATTTCAGTATGATCTAAAAAAAGATGGAGAAAACTGGCTAATTTCCAATACAACCATTGTAAAATAAATCAAGATATTGCATGTAAGTTAAGATTTGCTTTATATTTGCAAAAGGTGCTTAATTATTGCTTGAGCATCCAATTTATTAAATCGAAATTTCATGTTGCCTTTTGTACCCTCAATTTACGTAGCTCAGATCACTTCAACGCTACATTCGGTGGAAGAGCAGCAGTATGTTGTTGAAAATCAAGAAATACGGCCTCTACCTGGCAAACTGAATGACGTTCCTGTTTTCAACAGCAACAGTCCTGAAGTTATTCAGTCCGAGGGTATTATGGTTTCGACTTTTCCTAGCAGTGAAAAAAACCACCCTACAGCTCATCTTGATTATCCACTTAGAGGCAGGTTTGATTTTTTTTCGCATCATATTGCTCGCTCTAATAACGATAAGCGTATTCTTTATCAAGGGCTTATTGTTCATAATCCAACAAGTCGCTATATTCGGATGCGTATTCTTCAGGCCGTCAGCTATCTCACCTCACCTGATGCGCCTTTTATTAATCTACCTTCCTATTTAGAAGATCCTTTTGGTCATTTTTTTTCAGGTCCTGGCTCTCGTCTAGTTGGGGATATCCTACGTGGCATCAGTCAAAAGCAGTTTCCCTCATCTCTGTTAATCCCACCGCAGCAAAATCGGATGGTATTCATTTTGCCTCTAACGGCCAGCAACGCTAGATCTACTTTCATGCGCTTGGAAACAGATGGTCCAGTCTATCTGGCAGATCTAGCCATGTATGCCTTACCTGAAGTAGATCTAAAACCTCTTTATCTAAATCTTAATAGTACTAATGCGCTAACTCAGTTACCCCCACCACCATCTCCTGTTTATAGACAGCCAAGTCTCTCAGAGTGGCGCTACCTTGTAACAACAGGTGATCTTGCTCAACCACGTGATACACCACCAACTCCTCCTCAAATGATTAGCTATAGCAATAGCGATCCTATATATGGGCGAGTAGCTGGCGTTTCCTTCGGTTCTCGTTGGGTTGCCAAAATTGCTGATAGTCCTAACGCCAGTTTTCTGACTATTCCAAGCCCTGGTCAAGCATATTCATATCCTCTTAGCACTGTAGATACTGGAACACATGGTACTAATCAGGTGCAAAGTGCTGCTATGCTGGCAAGGTACCCTGATACTGCTTACCGTGCCAATGGCAACTATGCAGTTAATTACAATTTAACTTTTCCACTGATCAATAAATCAGAAGATAAGCAGACTGTGATTATATTGTTTCAGACTCCGCTTAAGCAAGATCGCTACTCAGATCGTTTATTTTTTTCCAAAGCTAATAATACACCAATTTTTTTTCGTGGCACTGTCAAGATCACTTACGATGATGACAATAAAAAGCGCAGAGTTCGCTATTACCACCTAGTCCAAAGACAGGGACAGCAGGGAGATCCTTTGGTAAAAATGACTCTTTCGCCACGTGAACAAAGAGAAGTTAATCTTGAGTTTATTTACCCACCAGATGCTGTACCACCTCAAGTGATCACCATCAAAACAGCAGGTTCTTCTTTTGCCGGGGTTGTGCCCTAGCTTTGCTTAGGGGGCAGTTTGCGGATTTCAGAATAAAAACTGGATTGGGGAAGTACTTGTTTAACTACACTTGTCCTCAATCTAAAATTAGAATTAGGAAACCAGATTCTCTCTTCAATCTCTTGGTTCTCATTTTTCACTGTCAGGATTAATGTTTCTTGGTTCTCAAGACGGTAGGATCCTTCTAAAAAAGAGGATTTTTGTGTTTGAGCAAAAAGACGACCATCTTTAGCAAAAACAAGCAAAGATGAGCCAATTTGTTTACTCACAGCCCAATCTACTGAAGTATCCCAGCTAGTTTTCACTCCTAATAGAGAATCTTGGCAAATCTCTGCAATTAGGGGATTTTCAGGTAAAAGTAGCTCAATGGTTAAGTCCGCTTTGGCATTTTCAACTTCTGAGCCTGCCATATTATAGTGGGTTCTTTGGGAAAACCATTGTCCGCTATAAAGTTCTAAAAAATTTATGATCTCCATCTATAAGTTACTAAATGCTAATTTGAAACATTTTATCGGGTATGGTGACTATTTTTTCAGCATTCCAAAACTAAAAGTTAGTTGACCAAATAAATTTGTGATCCTTGGCTGCTTTTTTTGACCTCAATTCTCTGTTGAAATGCTTCTTTGAACTGAGGCATATGAGTAACTGCCAGAATACAGGTAAAGTTATCAGCAATAGCATTGATAGCTGCTATTAGGCGTTCACAACCTTCTGCATCTTGGGTACCAAATCCTTCATCGATTATCAACATCTGCAGGGAGGTTCCGGCTCTTTGTGCTAGTATACGCGAAAGAGCTAATCTGATTGCAAAATTAACCCGAAAAGCTTCCCCACCAGAATATCCTTCATAAGGCCTTGTAGTATTATTGTCAGCAATCAAGATATCTAAAGTGTCAATGGTCTTGGTTTCTCGGTTTTTACGACTGCCACTGCTGGCATTTTTTTGGGTAATAAAAGAGACATGCAGTTGATTTTGAGTCAAGCGGGAGAGGATATTATTAGTTTCCTGCTCTAAATTAGGAAGAAGATTTTCAATCATGATCGATTGAATACCATTTGTTCCAAATGCTTTGGCTAATTCTTCATAGATTCTGTTTTGGTGGCGTGATTTAGCCAATAGTTCGGATTTGTTCAGCTTTTCTATAGATAATATCTCTAGTCTTTGCTCCTGCTGTTGTAAACTTCCTTGCTTTTGATTTAAAGAATCTATACTGACTTGAATTGTTCCTAATTCAGCTTTTAATCTTTCAATCTCTTGGCTATAGTCGCGAAATTCTTGTATTTTAACTTTGACTTGCTCTATTTGTTTAAATCTATTTTGCAGATCATTTTCTTTACTTTGAATTAATTCATTTTTCTGTTGAATGCTGTTGTTTAAAATTGGTAACTCCTCTTTACATTCTTGTAGTTTCTGGTATCTTATTTGAGCATCATTAAATTGCTTAATCTGTCCTAGAACAGAACGATGATATTCTATATTGTAATTTAAATCTTTGATTTCTTGCTCAAGTTTTAAGATTGCTTGTCGCAGGCTGGAATTTTGGTTTAAATCTATCAATTCTTGCCCCAGACTAGCTATATTATCTAAGATAATAGGCTTACTTTTTATAATAGTATTTTGTTTGATATTTGCCTCTTCTAATCGGTCTTTTTTAGATTCAAAGTAGCGCAGTCTATCTACTTGGGTTCTCAGCAGTGAATGAGTTTGTTCATTATAATTAAATTGATTTAATTTATAGACTATATCCTCTAAGTTTTTTCTCAAATTTAGAGCAAAGTTTTGATGTGTTAATTGCTCTTCTATTTCGGCTATCTTAGGATTTAATTCATTTTTAAGTCTGACTTCTTTTTTGGCAAGATCATCTAAAACTATTTCTTGTTGTGAGAGTTTGTGTTGCAGTTCTGAGCTAGCTCTAATTTCTCCTTTAACTTGCGTAAGTTGAGTAAGTAATTGATTCAGCTCCTTTTCACATACTTTAGCCTGTTCATAAGAATCCCAGAGATTTTGTTGAGTATTTTCAACCTGCTGATTCATCTGTTCGATAACGATTTGGCGATGATCTTCTTCTAAAGAACTCTGACAAATAGGACATGTAGCTCCTGGTTGATCTAAAAGAGAAAGTTTTTGATTTGCTTTTTCTATTTCCTGTTTTAAGTTTTGCTGTTTCTGCTCAAGCTCTTGCTTTAATAGCTTTTTTTGATTGCTTTTCTCTTCTATCCTTTCTAAATATATTTTCTTTTTATCTAACAGATCTAATTGCTGATCAATAAATGATAATTCTTCTAGAACCTCTGCTTTTTTCCCTAGCTCTAAAGATAAAATATTAGCTGTATTTTTTATCTGCTCTAGCTCGGCTAAAAGAGTAACTTTATTTAACTCGATATCATTTTCAATTTTTGATTTTTGATTATTAAGAGGAGTAATCTCTGATTGAATTTTATCTAGTTGTTGTAAAGCTATACGATTTTGGCATAGTTGTTTATACCCATTTTCTATGGTATTAGTATCGCCAATAATACTCTCTATTTCTTTTTCTTGTTTTTGGATTAATTCTAGTTCTGTTTTTTGTTTAAAAATTTCGTTATTCAATCTATTGATTTCTAGATTTATATTTTTTTCTAGCTCTTGTTTATTTTTTTCTTTGAGTTGATAATTTTCAAATTTATTTTTTAAATCTTCATCTTCTTGTTTGAGTTGTCCAAGTCTTTGATAATTGTTGAGTATTTCCAGTTCAGAGACAATAATAGCTTCTAGTTTGCGCAGTTGAATATTTAAGTTGTTCTGTTCATTTTTATAATACTGTAAATCTTGTTGAGCATTTTTTTGTTGCTCTTCCATTTGCCTGATTTGATCGACCCAAAATTGACGATTTGACTGTTGAGCTTGGATTTCTTGAAGCTGGGCTTGAGCAGTTTGATAATTTTCTTTTACTAGGTTGATTTTTTTCTCTACAATTATTTTTTGCTCTTTTAAAGTAGATTGATGTGCTAATTCGTGCTCAATGTCAGAGAGTCTTTTTTCAATTTGTGATACCTCTATTTTGAGTATCCTTGATTGAGCTTGAGATTTTTCAGCAAAGAGATCATATTCATCTAGTTTGAGAATCTTTGCTAAAACATCTTTGCGCTCATTGGGTTTGCGTAGCATGAACTCATCAGCTCTGCCTTGGCGCAAATAGGCTGAGTTAATAAATGTATCGTAATCTAATCTCAATTCATTGTTGATCAGCTCTTGAGTATCTTTAATGCCCTTACCTGTAAGCGATTTAATCTGACCATCATCTGTCATAATCTGAAATTCTAATGATCCGCTCTGTCTTCTTTCATGAGTGCGAATTACTCGATAAGTTTGATTGTTAAGCGAAAATTCAAAGTCAACTCTGACATCATTTGCCCCAGCTAAAATCACATCGTCTTTAGCTTTAGCTCTACTTTCGCTCCAGAGAGCCCAAGTTATAGCCTCTAGAAGAGAGGATTTACCAGATCCATTAGAACCACTAACACAGGCTACATGGAGGCCGCGAAAATCAAGACAAGTTGTTTGATAGCTAAAAAAGTTTTTCAGAGTGAGTTTTAAAGGAATCATCAGCGCATTACTCTAATATAGATAGTGAAAAATTGTGGAGAAAATTTCATGAACGAGAGGTTAAAAGATCAAGTAGCCTTGGTAACTGGCGCATCTAGAGGAATTGGCAAAGCCATAGCATTAGCTCTAGCAGCAGAGGGAGCCTCTGTTGTTGTCAACTATACAAGCTCTCAAGATGCGGCCCAAGCTTTGGTAGAGACCATCGTCAAAGCAGGAGGTAAAGCGGTAGCTATCAAAGCAGATGTTGCTCAACCTGAGCAAGTAGAAGCCTTGGTCAAAGAAACACTTGCTCAATTAGGAAGAATTGACATTCTAGTTAACAACGCTGGTATCACCAGAGATACCCTGTTATTGAGAATGAAATTAGAAGATTGGCAAGCTGTAATTAACCTTAATTTAACAGGTGTATTTCTCTGTACGCAAGCTGTCAGTAAATCTATGTTAAAACAGCGTAGCGGCAAGATTATCAATATTGCCTCAGTTGCTGGGCAAATGGGCAACCCTGGCCAAGCCAATTATAGCGCTGCTAAAGCTGGAGTGATTGGTTTGACCAAAACCTTAGCTAAAGAATTTGCCAGCCGAGGTATCACCGTCAATGCCGTAGCGCCCGGTTTTATTGAAACTGATATGACTGAGGGACTCAAGGCTGAGGAAATTCTCAAGATAATCCCTTTAGGGCGCTATGGTAAACCAGAAGAAATAGCTGGTATGGTAGCTTTCTTGGCTAGTGATCCTGCAGCTAATTACATTACTGGACAGATTTTTAATGTCGATGGTGGAATGGTGATGTCTTAGCGCTTAGAATATAAAAAGAATCTTTGCTTTTTTCAACTATAAAAAAGGGTTAAACCACTATGACACCATCTTTAGCTAACTTTTTCTGGAGTTTATTTTGGGGAGGCACTATTGTTGTAGTTCCCATTACACTAGGCCTGCTCTTTATCAGTCAAAGAGATAAAATCCAACGTTCTTAGTAAAAAAGGGGGCATACAAACCCCCTCTTGCTCTCTCTGTCTTAAGTTTCTTTGTAATTTCACTCAATGTGCTGAGTCATTATCGTAATTTTTCTCTGTTGAGTTTTGCTGCAGTTTTAAGCTGCCTTATTGCTAGCTGTAGTGATAGCAAGATCGCTCAATGTCAAAAAATAGCCCAAATCTCACAAAAGATTTCCCAGCAAGCCCAATCTAGTCGCCATAGCCAAGATCCCCAAAAAATAGAGGAAACCGCTCAGCGCTTTGCAGATTCAGCCAAAGAATTAGATAATCTCAACCTTTCTGATACCACTCTTGCAGATTATAAAAAAGAGCTTTCTACAGTTTATCAACGCTATTGGCAATCTACTATTTTGATGCTCAAAGCGCTTAAAAATAAAGATATTAAAACCGCTAGATTGGCCAAGCAGCAAGTAATCGATACTAGCAAAAATGAAAAAACAGTCGGTGAGAAAATTGGACGGTACTGCCAAGGTTCAGGGTAGAAACCTATCTAAAGCAGCTTTTAGCTCTTCAATTTCAATATCGATATTACCCTGAGAGGCAGCGCGCGATATACATTCTGAAAGATGTTCATCTAGTATCAATCTAGCGACTCGGTCAATACCTCCTCTGACTGCTGCTAGTTGGATTAAAATATCAGGGCAAGAGCGCCCCTCATTGACCATAGTTTTAACTCCCCTGATATGTCCTTCTATGCGCGATAGACGATTGGCAATCTGACGCAAAGAGGCTTCATCGTGAACATGAGGATGATTATGGTGATGATCGTTCATTGTTTTTACTTATCTAGTAGGATGGAAAGTTTTTTATAATGCTCAAAGGGTTGATGAATCCAGGGATTATTGGGCAAATAATCTACATAGTAATCTGGTATAACCAGAGAACATGATTTGTACCACAAAACCGCTGTGCGAATCTCCTGAATATTTGAGCGCTCTTTAAGCCAATTTACAGAAGAGCTCAGGGTGATTCCTGAATCAGCCAGATCGTCAACTAGCAATACATACTTGCCCAAATTATCTTCTAACATGGCTAGATGTTGAGAGAACTTGAGCTGTTGTTGGGTTCTATTATCAGAGCCTCCATAGGATGCAGCAAACAAGATAGCCAAAGGTTTTTGGTAAATCCGACTCAGCGTATCGCCGATTCTCAAGCCACCTTTAGCAAGGCAGACAATTTGATCAAACTGCCAAAAAGAGCTGTGGATTTTTATGGCTAATTGTTCAATGCACTGATGATACTGTTCCCAATCTATATAAAGATCTGCCATGATCAACTCTTTTTCAAATGTGAGCTTTTAAGCTTAGTCTTTAATTATATTTTTAATATACTGACATGCGCTTATAATTTAAGTTAATACATTATGTACCCCCCCATGAAGCGCATACGTACCAGTTCAGGTGATTGGGTATACTCTACAGAAAAGGGTATTTTACCTGGTGTCACGACCATACTAAAAGAAACAATTCCAGAGCAAAAAAGAGAAAACCTCCTCAAATGGCGCAAAAATTTGGGCCCCGAAGCAGATCGAATAAGTCAAAGAGCTCTAGAGAAAGGCCGCAAAGTTCATAAAATGATCGAAAAGCAACTCAAGGGAGAAAAAGTTGAATGCCCTGAAGATTTAAATGAGATCTGGAATAAAGTACAAGAAACATTATCAACCATTGAGCATGTCGATGGTCTTGAAGAGATGGTGTATCATCCTGATTTACTTTATGCTGGAAGATTTGATTTACTAGCTCACTGGTATGGCAATCTGACTATTGTAGATTTTAAAACTAGTGGCAAAGAAAAATCAAGACAATGGCTCGAGGATGAATTTTTACAATTGGCAGCCTATAGAGGCGCTTACCAAAGCATACATAATACTGAGATTGATTATGGCGCTATTATACTAATCTCCCCTGAGCTCATTCAAAGCTTTGAATTAGATCAAAAGGAGCTGGAATTCTATTGGAATCAATGGCTCAAAAGACTAGAGCAGTATAATGATGCCTATCGCAACTTTTAGGGGATTGTAAATTTATCTAAGTATGGGAATTTACCTGCAAGACTATCTTTCCTAGATTTATCTTGGCGCTTGCTGAAGTCGTATCATCTCCTAGAAAAATAAAACTAGGAAAACGGTATGGGTTCAACAGTCCAGTAAATCTGGTATAGTCGCGTAATTTTCCTTTTAGTATAAGATTCTTGCCACTAGAGAGAATATATTCATTATCTTTTACCTTGATTTGATATTCAATCGCACCTTTACCAACGGGATTGAATTTTAGATTTTCTTGAGCTGCTTGGCGGCCAAATAGGGGTTGATCATTTTGCAGAAAGATTCGATTTTTCTGAAAGCCAATTTCTAGACTAGTATGAGTTTTGTTATTTACATCTTGGCTCAGGATAATCACACTAAAACCAGATCTTTCAGCTCGAGTGTGCTCTTCTTTTAAAATCTCTACCATAAAAGTCAAACTATAGCCATTAGAGCGAGAAAGATTGGGAAAATCTTTATTGGCAAGATGCAAGCCGCCATAGTTACTATAGCCATCAACTATATCAAAATCAGCCAGAGTATCCAAGAGAGTACCAGGTGGAGACCTGTGCCAAGCTTGCTCACCACCAGTATCAGCATAGATTAACCATTGAGGCATATAGCGATCTAGAGTCACCGGTTGTTTGATTGGATCATAGAGGAGATAATTTACAGCATTAACTTTATTGATTTGTAATACAAAGATCAACAATATAGCTAAGCTAAAACTGCAAAAAAACTTTAATTTCATCAGATAAGACCAGCTAAAAAAGAAGCGATTTTATGAGCTGCCAATTCCAGAGTATCACCATCTTTAACTAAAGCAAAGCGCACATAACCTTCGCCTGCTTGGCCAAAACCACTGCCAGGAGATAGAGCAACACCAGTTGATTCTACCAACTGTAGGCAAAACTCCAAAGAACTCAAAGATATCTTCTCAGGAATTTTTGCCCAGACATACATAGTTGAAATTGGAGAAGGTATCTGCCAGTTGTAGTCAGAGAGCGTATTAAGTAGCCTATCGCGTCTTTGCTCAAAAATATTGACTGTTTTTTTGATATTTTCAGATGGACTATTGAGAGCAACAATCGCACCATTAATTATTCCCAAATACTGGTTAAAATCTATAGCTGCTTTGACCTGGCTGAGCCCTTCGATCAACTTACTATTGCCAATAGCAAAACCAATTCTCAAGCCGCCCATATTATAAGATTTAGAAAAGGTAAAAAATTCAATAGAGCGTCTTTTTTCCCTATCGATTTGCAAAATTGAAGGTGGCTTTTCTATTCCCTCATAGACCATATCCATATAGGGAAAATCATGAGCCAGGACAATATTCCATTTATCACAAAAATCTAGAGCCTCTTCAAAAAAACCTTTAGTAGCAGTAGCAGTAGTTGGATTGTGTGGATAGCTAAGGATCATCAACTTGGCCTGTTGGAGAACCGAAAGAGGAATTTCACTAAAATCTGGTAAAAAACTATTGCAAGCTCTCAAAATCAAAGGATGTATTTTGCCATTAGCTAAATAAACCCCACCGCTATGGGAAGGATAGCCAGGATCTAGTAATAAAGCATAGTCTCCTGGATTGAGCACTACTAAAGGCAAATGAGCAGTCCCCTCTTGAGATCCTATTAAAGTTAAAACCTCGCTTTGGGGATCTACAGAAACTCCATAGCTGTTGGTATACCATTTGGCTACCGCTTCTCTAAATTTTCTAGTACCATCATGCAAAAGATAGCCATAAGTTGAAGGATCCTCGAGTGACTCAGCTATAGCCCTGATGATATGAGGCTCAACTGGCAGATCCGAAGATCCCAAAGATAGATCTATGACCTGCTTGCCCATTGCTCTAGCTATAGTTTTGGCCTTGCCCATATCAGCAAAGACATTAGTTTTAAAATTAGCCAAACGCTGAGCAAATTGCATGAAGATTAAGCAAGATTAGTATTGAGAAAATCTTCGAGTTGTTTTTTACTCAAAGCACCTTCAAAAGAACTTGAAAGTTTATGATCCTTGAATAAGCGCAGAGCTGGAACACCCTCAACCTGACATTGCTTAACCGTATCAGGATTAGGATCTACTTCCAGCTTGACCACCTTAAGACTCTCTCTATAGGTATCAGCCGCCCATTGAATTGAGGGTGAAACCAAACGACAAGGGCCACACCAACTAGCCCAAAAGTACACCAAAACATTGCCAGAAGCTTCTAAAACTTCTTTATTAAACTCTTTATCGGTAATTTCTAAAACTGAACTCATAATTTTCTTCTTTAAACCTAGTATTAACTAGATTATCCCGAAATAGTATCTACTATTGCAGGATAATCTTTTCCAAACCTTAGAGATCTTGAAGTTTATCTTTGTTTTGCTCTGGTAAAGCTGGCTGATTAGGTGAGCTGCCCGATAAAGCCGCTTTCATCCTGGCCAATTCATCCTCAACATCGCTAGAGCTCTCAAGAGAAGCAAATTGCTGGTCTATAGAAAAGCCACCCAACTCGGCAGCAGCTTGAGAACGGGCTTCAGCCTCAATGACCTTATTCTCCATTCTTTCAAAGGCCGCTGTAGCACTGCTAGTTCCAATATTTCCCAGAGTATTTTGCAGCGCTTCGGAAGCTTTGGCAGCTTGCGAGCGAGCCTGGAGCAGATTTTTTTTAGTCTTAGCCTCTTGAATTTTGCTCTCTAGGGAGATCAAACTGCGCTTGAGGCTATCGACTTGCGCCCCTTGTTGTTCTAATTGGGATTTTAAAACTGCAGCAGTATCTGAGTGAGTTTTTTTGCGAATCAGAGCTTCTCTAGCTAGGGTTTCATCGCCTTTATTTAGAGCCAACTGGGCCCTTTGTTGCCATTTTTGGGCTTCTTCTGTATTTTTATTGTATTGCAGCTCTGATCTCTTCTGCTCAGCAATAACCCTGGCAACTGCTTGCCGCAGTTTAACCAGGTCTTCTTGCATATCGATCACAGCTTGCTCTAGAATTTTTTCGGGATCTTCAGCCTTGCTAACTAGATCATTGAGATTGGCACGGAAAAGTCTCCCAATGCGATCGAATAATGCCATATTCTTACTGTTTTCTGTTTTAGATAATATCTAGAGCCTTAAGAGTCTTTAATTTCTTTCTTCAATTGCTCTAGCTCATGGTCAATTTCAGTATTAGATACTTCTGGAGCCTTGGTTTCTGATGCTGGTAAACTTGGTTGAACTAAAGCAGCCTTAAGCTGTGCGAGTTCTTTTTCAACATCATCAGAGCCTTCTAATTCTGCAAACTGACGTTCTATCCCCACACCGCCCAATTCGGCAGCAGCCTGAGAACGAGCTTCTGCTTCGATGACCTTGTTTTCCATCCTTTCAAAAGCTGCAGTTGCGCTACTGGTTCCGATATTGCCAAGAGTATTTTGTAGCGCTTCAGAAGCTTTGGCCGCTTGAGAGCGAGCTTGAAGCATACTTTTTTTAGTCTTAGCCTCTTGAATTTTACCCTCTAGAGCAACCAAGTTACGCTTAAGGGTATCAACTTGACCAGTTTGCTGATCTAGTTGAGATTTCAAAACTGCCGCAGTATCACTGTGAGTTTTCTTACGAACTAGAGCTTCTCTAGCTAGAGACTCATCTCCTTTAGTGATAGCTAGTTGGGCTCTTTCTTGCCACTTTTGGGCTTCTTCTTGGTTTTGGTCATATTGCAACTGGGATCTTTTTTGCTCGGCAATGACTCTGGCAACTGCTTGGCGCAATTGCACCAAATCTTCCTGCATATCAGTTACAGCTTGTTCGAGAATTTTTTCGGGATCCTCAGCCTTACTAACTAGATCATTAATGTTGGCACGTAGAACTCGACTGACGCGATCAAAAAGTGACATAAACTACTGATATCCTTGATTAGGTATTAATTTAATGATTCTAAATAGAATTCTAGCCAATTTTTCTTCTAGATGACTCAATGAACTCTAGAGCTAAAAAAATAATCGATTCTTTACCAGAGGTTGTAGACTTAAAGCGGGTCTGTTAGAATTCTTACACCATCATTAATAATGATTAATTGAGGAGGGCATTTGGTTAGCAATACAGCTACAACGTCCCTAATGAGATTGCAAGGTGTCAGTAAGTCCTACCTGCAACCAAATGGACAAAGTATTACTATCCTCTCTAGTATAAATTTTGAACTTGCCGAAGGTGAAATAGTCGCCCTTTTAGGTCCTTCTGGCTCCGGCAAATCAACTCTTATGAGAATGATTGCTGGGCTGATTTCTCCTAGTTCTGGCGAAATATATTATAAAAGTTCCCATTTAAGGGGACTCAACCCTGGCGTAGCCATTATCTTTCAAACTTTTGCTCTTTATCCCTGGCTCACAGTACAAGAAAATGTAGAGCTGGGACTAAAAGCCAAGGGAATCCCCTTAGAAGAGAGAAAAAATAAAGCCCTAAAGATGATCGATGTGATAGGTCTAGATGGCTTTGAAGGGGCCTATCCCAAAGAACTATCCGGTGGAATGCGCCAGAGGGTTGGCTTTGCAAGGGCTTTGGCAGTTGAGCCTGAGCTACTATGTATGGATGAACCATTTTCTGCTTTAGATGTACTAACGGCTGAGAACCTTAGAACTGAACTACTCGATCTTTGGCTAGAAAAACGCATACCTACCAAATCAATCTTGATTGTCACTCATTCTATTGAAGAAGCTGTCACTTTAGCTGATCGAATTATAGTACTAGGGCGCAATCCAGGTAGGATAAGAGCAGATTTTAGAGTTGATTTACCCCATTACAGAGATCGCAAATCACCGCAATTTGAAGCCTATGTTGATAGAATTTACCGAATCATCACTCACCCGGATCAAGATGATCTCCCAGAGATTAATCTAGATGTTCATCAGAAGCAGGCAGCCCCAGAGCCAGCCAAATACCAATCCTTGCCTTCAGTGAGAATTGGGGCAATTGCCGGTTTTGTAGAAATACTAGAAAATCGCCAGGGAGATCTTTATCGCCTAGCCCAAGAAATGCTCCTAGAGCTAGATGATCTCTATCCAATTGTTGAAGCATCTAAAATGATGGAACTGGTATCTCTAAATGAAGGCGACATCCATCTGACTCAAATTGGCAAAAAATTTATTGACGGTAGCATCGATCAACGCAAAGAAATAATTCGCCAACAGGTTCTAGAGAATATCAGATTAGTTAAACAGATCTATGCTTCGTTGGTAGCTAATCCCAGAAAGAGGATTTCTGAGGAATTTTTCCTGGAATTACTACAGCCTTACTTTACTCAAAATGAAGCCCAAAGGCAGTTAGATACTGCTATTGCTTGGGGTCGTTACGCTGAATTGTTTGTCTATGATGAGCCTTCTGGGGAAATTTATATTGAACCAATAGAACAAGAGAGCCTATTAGTCTAAATACCCTATAAATTAAAGATAACCATATGATCCGTTCTCTCATTCCAGATAACGAACTAAAAACTTCAAGAGGATGGCATTGGCAAGATGCCCTAATGATCTTGGTCATCTTTGCTTTAGCTATTTTGGTTGTTCAAACTGCCGCCAAGTTCAATACTGCCTATGATCCCAAGCTAATCATTTCAACTGAAGTAAAAGTACTCCCTAGCTATACCTTACAGACTTTAGTGAGAATGACCTTGGCTTATTTCTTATCTTTGATCTTCAGCTTAGTCTACTCCTATACTGCTTATCGTTCTAAAGCAGCCGCTTCTATTTTGATCCCGATTTTAGATATCTTGCAATCTATTCCAGTTCTCTCTTTTTTACCTGGAGTTGTTTTGGCATTAATTGCCACATTTCCTAATCAGAGAATAGGAGTCGAGATTGCTTCGATTATTTTAATTTTCACTGGTATGGCCTGGAATATGGTCTTTAGTTTTTATCAATCTCTCAATGGTATTCCCAGCGAATTAATCGAAGCCTCTGAAGTATATCGTCTCAATGCCTGGCAAAGGTTTTTTTCCCTGGAATTACCCGCTGGAGTAATTGGTTTGGTTTGGAATAGTGTGATGTCCTGGGCTGGTGGTTGGTTTTTCTTAATGGCAATTGAATCATTTAGCTTGGGCAATAGAAACTATCATCTGCCAGGGCTTGGCTCTTATCTTTCAGTCGCTGCCCAAAATGGAGATTATCAGGCAATCACTTTTGGTGTAATTGATTTGATTTTAGTAATTATTTTGACAGATATTTTTGTTTGGAGGCCACTGATTGCCTGGGCTGAAAAGTTTAAATTCCAGACAGTAGAGGCTGAGCAAGTACCAGAATCTGCGATCTTAGATTTCTTACAAAAATCTCCTACTGTAAGAGCGCTAAGCTTACAAATTCATAGGCTTACTGATACTTTCGATCAAGCAATTGCCCGCAAATTTCAACCAGTACCAACTTCACCTAAAAAGTATGGCTCTAGCAATAGTTTGAGCAGATTTATCAATTGGCTATTTTTTTCCGGTGTCTATGCCATAGTCATTTGGGGCATCTGGGAAGGGTTCATCATGCTTTCTAAAGTAGATCCTGCCCATTGGAAACAGATCTTTTGGGGCGCTATACTGACTGCCTTGCGGGTATTTGTCGCTCTATTTTTATCTCTACTTTGGACAGTTCCAGTAGGGGTAGCGATAGGCCGCAATCAAAAGTTAGCTAAATTCCTCCAGCCCATTGTTCAGATAGTAGCTTCAGTTCCAGCTACAGCACTATTTCCTATTCTTTTATTAGGTTTGATTCAAGTAGGTGGAGGGCTAAAAATTGGAGCAGTTGCCCTGATGATGCTAGGTACAATGTGGTATCTTCTTTTCAATGTGATTGCCGGAGCTCAAGCCATACCTTCAGAACTATTAGAGGCAGCTACTGTCTATAAGCTATCTTTGGTAGATCGTTGGAAAACCTTGATCCTACCTGGCATTTTTCCCTATTTAATGACTGGCATCATTACAGCAGTTGGTGGGGCTTGGAACGCCAGCATTGTCAGTGAGTATGTTCAATTTCAGGGCAAGACCTTAAAAACCAGTGGACTTGGCGAAACTATTTCATCTGCTACCAGCAGTGGTGATTATCCCATGCTTTTGGCAGCAACCTTGGTAATGTCAGCCCTTGTAGTTTTGACTAATCGAACAATATGGAGGCCGCTTTATAAGCTGGCCTTTGATAAATATAAGCTCATGTCTTAAATTTAATAGCTTCCCCTATAGATCCTGTCTGTCTGTTCGGCTGTTAAATGAGCATAGCTATCCTCACCCTTGAGTTGAGGATTTTCTTCATTTTTGTATGCCATGAAATTGTACTGATGCTTTAAAGGACAACCAGGATGAAGATTGTATTCATGCTCAACTTGATTTAATGTGCTTTGAGGCGCAGTAAACTGGTGAGTAAGTGGATCATAGGCAACAACAGTTCCTGTTTCAATTTCATATAGCCAGCCATGGATAGCAAGACGTCCCTGATGCAAACGAGAACGAACTGAAGGATAAGTTTGTAAATTGCTCAGCTGGGCTAGAACATTTTCCGCGCTAGTGATATCAAGTAATTCTTCACCTTCTATATCTTTATAATTTTCCTTGACCAATCGACGAGTAGGTTCAGCATGCTTGAGCCATTGATGGACCAAGGGCATTTTCTCTTCTAGTTCACTAACTTTTAGTAAACCTTTCATAGCTCCACAATGTGAATGCCCACAAACGATTATTTCTTGAATATTCAATCCCTCTATGGCATATTCAAGGGCAGCTCCTTCTCCTCCATTTGCAGCACCATAAGGAGGCACAATATTGCCAGCATTGCGAATAACAAAAAGTTGTCCCACTTCAACTTGGGTAATCAAATTAGGATCAATCCGTGAATCAGAACAGGTGATAAAAAGAATACGTGGGTGCTGTCCATGGCTCAGCTCTTCAAAAAGTTCTCTATGGCTTTCAAAATAACCAGTTTGAAATTTGCGTAATCCTTCGATTAGTTTTTTCATAGGTTTTAATATGTTCTTTAAGTTAATTTAAGTTATCTGGTTTAGCTTGCAGAATATCAAGCCGAGATAGGGCATAGGGTAAATTGGGCTTGAGCTCAAGAGCTTTTTGATAACTAGTGATAGCTTCACCTCGGCGAGAAAGCAATTCTAAAGCATGTCCACGATCACACCAAGTTTGATATTCATCAGGCTTAATCTGAACGACCTTATCCCAACAGTCAAAGGATTCTTGGATTCTATTAGTACTGTAATAGACATTGGCTAGTCCATTCCAGATTAAATAATTTGTGGGATCTAAGTTAACCGCGCGGTCAAAACTTGCCAATGCCTCATCCCAACGGTAGAGATTAGATAGTGCGGTACCACGATTGTACCAAAGTTCGGGTATTTGAGGATTTTCAGATAGTTCTTGATCCCAACGAGCTATAGCCTGTTCTAACTGTTCTCTCTCTAGCTGATGAGAGCTTATACCAGCTGCGGCGTTAGCTTGTTGTTGCTCCTGCTCCAAAAGGAGATCGATTACGTGGTCAGAATCTTCAAAATCTACCCCAAATTGTTCAGACATCTGCTCAACAAGTTCTGGATTTTGTTGCAAAATCTCATATAACTGAGCTATGGAAATAGGCTCAAGCTCATCTGCAGATATGTTTTCTTCTTCAGCTGAACCAGGTAAAAGTGATTCGATATCATCTCCTTGATATTCCCAAATCTCTCCTTGTGAATCTCGAGTAAAAATATCTCTGCCAATCTCACTGCAAAGATCACCTATTCTGCTGATAGATGGAACCGATTGGGCAATCTCACCTAGTCTCATCATTCTTGAAGCTAATTGATGATTAGGAGCACTTGACTCTAGAACTCTTTGCCCAAAACGGTTAAGCCAAGAAATCCAATCTCTCTGTTTACTTCTACCTTCTAATTGATCAAAGAACTTGAGAACTCTACCTTGGTGCCAACCTCTTGATACTCCTTCAAGCAACTGATTAAAAAGAAATTCATACTCTAAATCATTTAAGGGATAAGCTGGATTGGTTCTATTTCTTGTGGGCTTTGCCTCAGGGGCAAGAGAGAATAGACGACGAAAAAAGCGTTTTAGAGAGCGCCAAATTTTTTGAATCGATTCAAACATCAAGTTGTTTTCAATTTTCTTGCTAATTTAATGTTATCAGTCCTTGTGACTTGCCAAGATAGAGTGTAGATTTATTGTGCGGCCAATCACAACAATTGCCGGAGCTGTAAATTTTTTTTCCTGCATTTGTTCTAATATACTAGATAAAGTGCCTATTAACTCTTGCTGTTGAGGTAAAGTAGCCCAGCGAATTAAGGCAATAGGAGTATCTAGAGGAAGATCTGCATTTTTTAACTCTTCTATAATGCTAGCCAAATTATGAATCCCCATATAAATGACAATTGTTTCGCTTCCTTGCGCAATTGCCCTCCAATTAACATGGCAGCGGTAGCGCCCTGCTGATTGGTGTCCAGTGACAAAAGTCACACTAGAAGAATAGTCTCTATGAGTCAGGGGAATACCACTATAAGCTGGAGCAGCAATACCAGAAGTCACTCCCGGGACAACTTCTGTAGCAATTCCAGATTGAATTAAATCAACCATTTCCTCTCCACCACGACCAAAGATAAAGGGGTCTCCACCTTTGAGACGAACTATCACTTTTTTTTCTTGAGCTTTTTGGATGAGTAAGGCTGTAATTTCTTCTTGGGAGTGAGAATGAGATCCTCTCCTTTTGCCAACACAGATTCGCTCTGCTTGAGAATTGATCATAGCTAGTATATCTGGGCTAATCAGCGCATCATAGATAACCACATCAGCCATCTCCAAGATCATCTTGCCCTTGATGGTCATCAAGCCTGGGTCTCCTGGTCCTGCTCCTACTAGATAGACCTTAGAGCTATTTTGGGAGATTTTGTTCATTGGTTTTGATTGCCTGAGCTATGAGTGAAGATAATTCTCTTGCTTTGCCTAGGGTTGGAGTTAATTTAAATTGTACATTTTGATAGTAAAGTGCCAATTTTTCTACTTTTTGTTGCACAGCAATAGTTATCTCACCATCAAAGAGAAAATAGGGAAGTATTGAAATCGAGGTTGCCCTATTTGCCACCAACTGATGGACAATATTTTCCAGACTTGGCTCAATTGACCAAAAAGCTAAACTAGATTGCAATTGCCCTGCCAAAGCTACAGAATCATTATTGGCTGATTCAAGCCTACTGCCATGAACCATTAAGATTCTCCTAGAGTCATTTGCTGAATTTTCACAAAAGATGTGGCCAAGCAAACTAGAGATACCAGGAAAACTTCCAAGATGTGGTAAAAGCTCTAAAGCGATGTGTTTGCCTAATTTAATCCCTGCTTTAGATATTTCACTGGGAATATCATGGCTTATATGTACACCTGAGCTTAAAAATAGTGGTAAGATATTGACCCTGTTGAGTAAATATTGTGATCTTCTTTGAACTATTTGTTCTATCTGTTGAGACAGAGGAAACTCAGAAAATTCCAGAGTTGCACTCTCTAGGAAAAGCTCATGAGTATCGAGCTGTTCTTTGACCTGTTCAATCAGCTTATCAAATCCTCTAAGAGCATTTGCTTGACTGCTGCCGTGGTTTACTAAAATATATAGAGAAGTTGGATTCAAGATATTTAATCCTACTAGCTTTACCCTGCTGGTCTGATTGTATCTTAAGCTGAAAATGAGTAAAAAATGACAGAAGATTTTGACAATCTGACCCAAGATCTTGCTATAAATATCAAACAGGGTGAACTTTATCTATGTTTTGACCTACCAGATCATGGTGGATTTGTATTGCCAGCTTTAGGAGTGCATGAAGTCATTCAGAAACAGATCCGAGAAATCACACCTATTCCCAATTCATCTTCTATGTTGCTAGGGGCAACTAATCTCAGAGGACAGATTATTTGGGTAGGTTATCTAGCAAGGTTTTTGGGCTTAAGAGCTTCTTTGAATGAGATTTACAATAAATCTGAGATTTCAATTATTGCAATTGAAGATCAAGGATTTATTTTAGGCTTGGCAATAGATAGTTTAATTGAAATTCAATGGTTAGATCCTGAAAAAATGAAAAGTTCAAGTCTATTGAACCCATATATATTGGGTGATTGGCTAATCCAAGATCAATCTAAACAAATAGTCAGATTACTGGATTACAAAAAAATTTTACATTCGAAAAAATGGATGTTAATTTAGTCTAAGGCAAATAAGTGAGTACAAAAGATCAAGAATTTCTTTATAATCAAGCTAATAAATTCTATGAGCAAGGTGAACTATTAAAAGCTGCCCAGATTGTCAAAGAGATAATAGAAAAATATCCAGATGAACTTAGAGTTACCCTATTGCAAGGACATATCAACTTAGGTTTAGGTGATAGTAAACTTGCCCAGCAATGTTATCAAGCAGTGTTGAGATTGAGCAACAATACCCAACAAAAACAACAAGCCCTCCAATCATTAGCAAATCTAGATAACTTTTCAAGCTCTAACGAAATAGATTGGAATAGTGAAATCTTTGAGGAACAAGATACAGGCGAACCAACCTTGGGTTCGGCATTTGGCTTTAAATCAGCGACTTATGATTTGCCTAAAAAGCCAGAATCAGACTATTTAGAAACCTCAAATACACCACCAGATATTCTCGATACTACTACTATTGACGATCAAAAAGATAAAGATCTAAAAGATCTAATTGAAGTTAAACCAAGAATTTTCACTTGGTTTAACAATACTTCTTTTGTTAACAAGCAGATTTTTGCAGCTATTGGCGCTGGATTAGTGACTTTTTTGAGTGGCTTTTTGTTTGTTAATTTAGCTCCTAAACAATTTAAAACTTCTTCTTGGCTAATTTTCACTTCTGCTGTGGCAAGTTTTAGTGGTTCTTTGCTGATGAGTCAAATTAACACAAATCAATTCAATGAATTAAATACAAAAAAACGACGAGATCAACTGATTAAATTACTCGAGGCAGTAGAAGAAGCTGCCAGAGGTGATTTAACAGTAGAAACTGAAGTAACAGATAATACTTTAGGCGCGATAGCTGATGCTTTCAACTTTACCATTCAAAATCTCAAAGAAATTGTCAAACAAGTTAAATTAGCCGCGAAACAAGTTAGTAAAGCTTCAAGCGCCAGTGAAGTCTATGCCAGAAATCAAGCTAGCGATGCCAGTCGTATTGCTAAAGAATTGTCTATCACGTTTAACTCGGTTCAATTAATGACTGAATCTATTCAAAGAGTCGCCCAGAGCTCAAAAGAAGCTCAACAGGTGGCCAAAATCTCCTCAATTACCGCCCTAAACGGGGCTGAGGCAGTTGAACGTACCGTGATTGCAATTGAGCAAATTCGAGAAACAGTATCAGAAACTGCCAGAAAAGTGAAACATTTAGCAGAGGCTTCGCAAGAAATTTCTAAAATTGTGATTGTGATTTCCCAAATTGCTTCGCGCACAAATTTACTGGCTCTGAATGCTTCGGTTCAAGCCGCTAAAGCAGGAGAATCTGGGCGCGGTTTTGCTATAGTGGCCGATGAAGTTCGTCAACTAGCTGATCGCTCGGCAAAATCACTCAAAGAAATTCAACAAATAGTCCTACAAATTCAAAGTGAAACTGGTTTGGTTATGACTGCAATGGAAGAGGGAATCCAAGAAGTACTAGATGTTACTGAAAAATCAGAATTAGCTAAAAAAGCGCTAGATGATATTATCAAGGTTTCCAATCAGATTAATTCTCTAGTTAGCTCTATCACAGCTGATACAGTAAAACAGATAGAGAGTTCCCGCGCTGTGGCCAATGTAGTTAAAAAAGTAGAATCAACTGCCCAGCAAAGCGCTAAAGAATCACAACAAGTTGCCTTAGCCTTGTCTGATTTGGTAAGTATCTCCAAAGATCTATTGATTTCTGTAGAGAGATTTCGCACTGATAAAGATCAAGAGTGAGTTTAAAAAAATATTTTATGAAGCGCCAAAAAAAATTAACAAACGAAGGATTAGAAGGCTGGATTAGACGGATAAATGCAACTTTATTACTAGCAGGGCAAGTTATTTGGCATCTCTTACAAGGTCGTATTCATAAACGCAATACTATAGACCAAATGTTGATGGTAGGCCCGGGCTCACTCAGTCTTTCTCTAGTGACGGCGGTTTTTGTCGGTATGGTCTTCACTATTCAAGTAGCTAGAGAGTTTATTTATTTTGGAGCTAGTAGCGCTGTAGGTGGAGTATTATCAATATCTTTAACTAGAGAGCTTGCTCCTGTTCTGACTGCTTTGGTGATAGCTGGTAGAGTCGGTTCAGCCTTTGCGGCAGAAATAGGAACCATGCGAGTGACAGAGCAGATAGATGCCCTTTATATCCTAAGAAGCGATCCTGTTGACTATTTAGTAACGCCTAGGGTTCTAGCTTGTATGACAATGCTTCCAGTTTTGACGCTTTTTTCTTTAATAACTGGCTTAGCTGGTGGGATTTTAATTGCCGATAGTCTCTACAATATATCCCCTACTATGTTTATTAAATCTAGCCGTAATTTCTTACAAGTTTGGGATATCATCAGCGCAATCATCAAATCGGCAACCTTCGGCGCTCTGTTGGCTGTTATTGGTTGTAGTTGGGGACTGACGACTACTGGCGGCGCCAAAGGAGTCGGACAATCTACTACTACAGCTGTGGTAATTTCTACTCTAGCTATTTTTGCAGCTAATTTCTTTTTAGATCTAATTCTTTTTCGAGGTACAGGTCAAGCTAGCATCGGCTAAATCTGGTAGTGGTTTTTTCTGAGAAAATATTGCAAAATGTAAATGTTAGCTATCGTAATTTCTCAAAAAATAAAATTGTGAATCAAGCTGTTTCAGAATCGAGTAATAATATACAAAAATCATTAAAAATACTACTAGTTCTCTTAACTTTGGGGACTTTTTTGGCAGCTGGTTATTTTTTTCTCAACCAAGCTGATCCCTACACCAAACAAGTGCTTTCTTTACCAGGAGATCGCAACAAAGGAGAGATGATCTTTAAGATTAACTGTTCGGCTTGCCATGGTTTGCAAGCTGGAGGCATGGTTGGTCCAAGTCTTCTTGATGTAACCAAGCGCATGTCTAAAAGAGGACTGATTGAGCAGGTGACCAGTGGCAAAACTCCACCGATGCCCAAATTTCAAGCAAGTCCTCAGGAAATGGCCGATCTTCTCTCTTTTTTAAAGTATCTTTAGATATCCAGATCAGTTAAGTTTACCTTAGTTCCGTGAGTCTCAATAAATTCCCTCCTAGGAGCGACGCGATCACCCATGAGGACGGTAAAAACCCTATCAGCCTCTGCTGCATCTTCTATCTCAACTCTTTTGAGTGTCCTGGTTTCAGGATTCATGGTAGTTTGCCAGAGCTGCTCGGGCATCATCTCACCCAATCCTTTGATTAGCTGAATTGTATAGTTAGCATTAGCCGGAAACTCACTCAGCTTTTCCCTTAACTCCCTATCACTGTAGCAGTAATAGTAGTTGCGCCCGCGCTCAACTTTATAAAGAGGAGGACAGGCGATATAGATATAACCTTGATCTGCAAGTTCTCTTTGATAACGATAGAAAAAAGTAAGCAGAAGAGTTCTAATATGCGCTCCATCTACATCAGCATCAGTCATGATTATCACTCGGTGATAACGCAAAGCTGAAACATCGAACTCTTCACCTCTAATACCTAGCCCTAAGGCAGTAATTAAAGCCTGTATTTCGGTATTTTTATAGATTTTGGAATCATCGGTTTTCTCAATATTGAGAATTTTACCTCTAAGTGGCAAAATCGCCTGAAAGCGCCGATCTCTTCCCTGCTTAGCGCTGCCACCAGCACTATCTCCCTCTACTATGTAAATTTCTGATTCACTAGGATCTCTAGAGCTACAATCAGCTAATTTACCTGGTAAAGGGGAAGACTCTAGAACCGATTTGCGCCTAACCAATTCTCTAGCTCTTCTAGCAGCTTCAGCTGCTCTAAAAGCTTGAAGAGCTTTTTCAATGATGCTATCTGCTACTTGAGGGCGAAATTCCAGATACTCATTGAGCGCTTCTCCAACCAGCGAATCGACAATTCCCCTGACTTCAGTATTGCCTAGCTTGGTTTTAGTCTGCCCTTCAAATTCAGGATCAGGAACTTTAACTGAAATTACAGCAGTAAGACCTTCACGGACATTTTCTCCGGCTAAATTAGATTCACTTTCTTTGATTTTATTTCGTTTGCGGGCTACAGCATTAATAGTACGAGTTAAAACTGCCTTGAGCCCCTCAAGATGAGTACCACCATCAATTGTGCGGATATTATTGGCAAAGCCCAAAATATTGTCGTTATAGGCATCTATACACCATTGCAGCGCTACTTCAACATAGGTACCATTGCGCTCACCGGAGACATAAATAATCTCTGGATGCAAGAGTTCTTTTTCTCTACACATATAGGAGACATATTCTTTGATGCCTCCTTCATAGCAATAGATTTCGCGATGTAGTTCTTCTTGTCTGTAATCGCTAAAGGTAATCGCCACTCCAGCATTGAGATAGGCTAATTCACGCAGCCTACCAGCTAAAAGAGAATATTCAAACTCAATACCACCGGTAAAAATCTGTGTATCCGGTAAAAATGTAACAGAAGTGCCTGTAGGATGTTCAAGCTCTGGTGAGGCAATCAGCTCGCCTTGGGCAAAACCACGT
The DNA here is from genome assembly GCA_903887375.1 of uncultured cyanobacterium. Lineage (GTDB taxonomy): Bacteria > Cyanobacteriota > Cyanobacteriia > Cyanobacteriales > Microcystaceae > CAISPN01. The sequence continues at coordinate 72,809 of CAISPN010000021.1, read as the reverse complement.
TCGTAGCGTTGGGTATGTAATTTGCCTTCTCTCCACACCTTCACTTCTACCCACTGAGAGAGCGCATTGACTACAGATATCCCCACTCCATGGAGACCTCCAGATACCTTATAGCCACCACCTCCGAACTTACCACCAGCATGAAGAATAGTCATTACTGTTTCTAATGCTGATTTGCCCGTTTTGGGATGCTTATCTGTCGGGATACCTCTACCATTATCTAGCACTGAGACAGAGCCATCTGCATTGATATCTATTTCTATGTGGGTACAATGTCCAGCCAATGCTTCGTCAATTGAGTTATCCACCACCTCATAGACGAGATGATGAAGTCCTCTAGGTCCAGTTGTACCAATGTACATACCCGGTCTTTTTCTGACCGCTTCTAAACCTTCGAGAACCTGTATTTGATCAGCACCATAATTACTGGTCATATTTTTTTACCTATAACGGATATTTGAGCCCGCACATAACAAAATCTATCAAAATTCTACCATAAATAGGTTAAAGACGTCTTCAAGCTAAAATTAGACAATATTTAAAGTAGGGATGCAATCCTCAAAAAGAGTCCTTCATAGCCCTGATTTTGGCTAGGACTTTTACTGGTACATCACTTCCTGCAACATGCTGAACAGTAGGTTGATCCCAGCGCAAAAAAGGATTGGTTTGTAATTCTAATTCCAGAACAGATGGAATAGTAGGTTGGTCTTGCATGCGTTTTATTTCTTCCAGTTTCAAGCGATTTTGCAAATGCAAATTTCCCGGTTCTATAGTCAGGGCAAAATGCAGATTCTTAAGAGTATATTCATGAGCGCACCATATTTTGGTATCGCCTGGAAGATGACGGAGTCGATCTAGTGATTCGAACATTTGGGCAGCTGTGCCTTCAAAAATCCGACCACAACCTCCTGCAAATAGAACATCTCCACAAAATAAATTACCTGGCTGCTGAGGCTTTTCTGGAGGGAAATAATAGGCTATATGCGATCTAGTATGTCCAGGTAAAAACATAACCTGAGCTACTACATCACAAAAACGTATTAGATCCCCATCTTCAAGATAAACTGACTGATTGGGGATTCTACCTTCTTCTTTGGCCCCGGCATAGACAACCAAATTGGGAAAAAGCTTCTTGAGCTTAGTGTTACCGCCAATATGATCCCCGTGATGATGGGTATTAAAAATAGCAACTAGATTGAGTCCTAATTCATGCAATTTTTCTAAAACCGGCTCAGCTTGGGCTGGATCAACCACGGCCGCTATTTTTTGCTCAGGCTCATAAAGTAAAAATATATAATTATCGGCAAGGGCAGGAATCAGAGCAATTTCCATCAAATTCTCCTTTTGAGTATGGAGATTATCTCAGGGGCTGAGCGTACTCCCTCGATTTTCTCTACTGGCATACCGCCAACAAAAAGAACAAGAGTCGGTAAAGCCTGAATCTCATACTGTGAGCCTAGATTAGGATATTTATCAGTGTCAATCTTGACTACTTTTACTTTATTTTTTAATTGAGCTCCAACTTGCTCTAGAATTGGTGCCATCATTTGGCAAGGGCCACACCAGGTGGCATAAAAATCAACCAACACTGGTAGATTTGAAGAGTTTAGAAGTTCGCTAAAGCTAGAAAAGTTTTTTTTGACTGACATATTTTTTCTATATTTTTTGATTTTTAGTTCTTTAATTCTAGCTATTGAAGAAAAATTTAAATGTCGTATTTTCCCTCCCTTACCTGGCTAGCGTATTGTCCAATGGCTTGAGTAATGAGCTCTCGTAAATTGAGATAGGGTTTAGCAAATGGAGGAATTTTTTCTGAAAGACCTAGAAGATCTGCTGTAACCAAGACTTGACCATCACAGTGTTTTCCAGCTCCAATACCAATAGTTGGAATATTCAGTTGACTGGTAATAGTAGCAGCCAAATCAGCAGGAATATGCTCTAAAACAACGGCAAAAGCGCCGGCTGCTTCTAGGGAAACCGCTTCAGATAGAATACGTTGGGCTTCAACTTGGGTTTTTCCTTGCTGCCTATAGCCAAGACGATTGACAGATTGGGGAGTGAGCCCTACATGTCCCATTACTGGTATACCTATACTTGTCAGGCTAGCTACTGTTTCGGCCATTAAAGGATAACCCCCTTCAAGTTTGACAGCATTAACACCAGTTTCTTTGAGGATTCTGCCAGCCGAGTGAATAGCCACAGCAATACTCTCTTGATAGCTCAAAAAAGGCAAATCACAGACTAGAAAGGCTTTTTTAACTCCTCGAGAGACAGCACTAGCATGATGAATCATCTGATCTAAAGTAACGGGCAACGTACTAGAATGTCCCAGCGCGACCATAGCTAGCGAATCTCCCACCATAACAATATCTACTATTTCATCCAATATGCCAGCTAAGGTATAGTCCCAGGCCGTTAGAACTACTAATGGCCGCTTTTGTTGCTTAGCACTTTGAAGAGAGCTCAGACTGACAGACATAGTTAACTAACTGTGGCGTACAGCCTCAAGAATACGAGAATAGTAGAAATTGGTACTGGTCATCCCAGTTCTGTTAATGGCAAAACCATTATCTATCAAAATTTCCCTGATAGTTTGCTCGGGATGTTGATAAGCTCTGGTAGTTTTGCTAGGTCCAGGAAAAAGCTCTCCAACTTTTTTTAACATAGTCAGATAAAAAGTTTTAGGAGCAAAACTAATAATCAATCGCGATTGAGCAAGCCCTGCTAGATGAGAAATCATTTTGGCTATATCTTTGTCACTGTAGTGGATCAAGACATCTAGACAAATTACAGTATGATATTGACCGGAAAGTTGCTCTAGATCTTGCATGCTCAAGTTGAGCTTGTCTCTTTGGGATTGAGTTAGAGTTGAACTTCTGGCTTTGGCTTCTTCTACCATTTTGCTAGAGATATCACTGGCATAGACCTTAGCTCCAGATTGGGCTAGAGGAAGCGCAAGGCTGCCAACCCCACAGCCAGCATCACAGATAGTTATGTTGGCTAGATTGCCGTCACTTGTGAGCCAATCTAAGACAGTATCGATAGTTTGCTGGTGCCCAATTCTGATATCTTTTTGAACCTTGTTAACTTCATCTTGACCATAGATCTTACGCCAGCGCTCAAAACCAGTGCTATTAAAGTATTCTTTTACTATTGCTTTATCGTTGATATTCATTGAAATAAATTGGGCAAAGGTTTGCTTTTGCTAATGTACATCAAAACACCTTAGGTATTAAAGTATTTTGCCTCCGGATGATGAACAATTATCGCTGTAGTCGATTGTTCGGGATAGATCTGCTCACTCTCATCCATATAAAGTCCAATCCTCTCGCAGCCGAGCAATTCTATTTGACGATATTGATCTTGGATATTGGGACAAGCTGGATAACCAAAACTATAGCGAGAACCTCTATAGCGCTGTCTTAGGAGATCTTTGATAGAAAGATCTAAATCTGATTCAATACCTAATTGCTGGCGAATCAATCTATGTGTCCATTCAGCCAGAGCTTCTGCCGTTTGGACGGCCATACCGTGATAGTAGAGATAGTCAGAATATTCATTGGACTCAAAGAGCTTTTGAGCATATTCAGTAGCCACCTCACCGACAGTTACAGCTTGCATAGGAAAAACATCAATAATTCCAGTTTCACGCTGGGCAAAAAAGTCAGCTATACATAGATGTCTACCAGTTTTTTGTCTGGGGAAGCTAAAAGAGGCAATTGGCTCATCTAAATTGATATTGTCGGGATCATAGAGATAAAGTGTATTACCTGATGCATTACAGGGAAAATAACCATAGACAACTGTTGGGTCTAGTATTTTTTCATCTTTGATCTTTTGCTTCCATTTTTCCAGGATAGGCCTGGCAGTTTTTTCTAGAAAAATTTTATAGTCGGCATCACTTTGCTCTCTAGGCTTACGCAATTGCCACTGCCCAACAAAGAGCGCCTGGAGATCAAGCAGAGGGAATAATTCATCTAAATCGATATCTTTCAAGATACGAGTTCCCCAAAATGGAGGTTGGGGCCTATCTATATTTTTGGCAACTGGTTGATATTCTTTTTCAGAGATATCCTGAATTTGCTGATTTAGTTCTGGAGTTGTTTGAGCAAAAACTATTTCAGAAGCCTCATTTTGCTCATCTAGAAACCCCTTGTGATCATCCCAAAGATTATTCTGCTTAGAGGGCATCAGACGATCCATAAATCTTAGATCTGCAAAGGCATCTTTTCCGTAAATTACCCTACCTTTATAGGTGTTTTGACAATCTTGATCGACAAATTTACGGTTTAGGGCCGCGCCACCTAAGATTACAGGTACTGTGATTCCTTTTTCATTGAAAACTTCGAGGTTTTCTTTCATAAAGGCTGTCGATTTGACCAGTAGTCCACTCATGGCGATGCAGTCGGCATTGTATTGCTCATGGGCTTTGATGATATTCTCAACAGGTTGCTTGATTCCCAGATTAATTACTCGATAGCCATTATTGGAAAGAATTATATCTACTAAATTTTTACCAATGTCATGCACATCCCCTTTGACAGTAGCAATAATAAAAGTCCCTTTGCCAGAGCTACTATCTTGATTTTTTTCCATAAAAGGCTCTAAAAAGGCAACAGCAGTTTTCATTGTTTGGGCTGATTGTAAGACAAAAGGTAGTTGCATCTGCCCTGAACCAAACAACTCTCCAACAGTCTTCATCCCATCTAGTAAATAAATATTAATAACATCTAGAGCTGGATATTTTTCTAAAGCCTCATGTAGGCTTTGCTCCAAGCCAAGCCTTTCTCCATCGATGATATGACGCTTTAGTTTCTCCTCAATGGGTAGATTTTCTTGCTGGGCTATTGATTTAACTTCACCAGATTGCTCCTCAAACAAAGTAGTTAATTCAGTCAGAGGATCATATACACAGACTTGCCCTTCAAAGCCGCGACGATCATAGATCAAATCTAGGCACACTTCTAGTTGTTTAGCGGGTATTTTACTCAGTGGCAGAATTTTATTCGGGCTAACAATAGCTGAATCTAGACCAAAGCGCATACATTCATGCAGAAAGATTGAATTGAGCACTTGACGAGCAGAGGCCTTAAGTCCAAAGGAAATATTAGAAATTCCCAAAAGAATATGACATTGTGGCAAATTCTCCCTGATTTGTTGAATAGCCTCAACTGTAGCTTTACCATTGGCTCTATCTTCTTCTATCCCGGTAGAAATAGGCAGAGCTAGAGGATCAAAAAATATCTCACTAGGAGCAATACCATATTCAATAGCCGCATGGTAGGCGCGCTCGGCTATGGTGAATTTTTTTTCGGCGCTGCGGGCCATTCCTTCTTCGTCAATAGTGCCAACTACTATCCCAGCGCCATAATTTTTGGCTAATTCCAATACCTTGAAAAAGCGCTCTTCCCCATCTTCATAGTTAGTAGAGTTGAGAATAGATTTGCCGCCAGCAACCTTGAGCCCTGCTTCCATTTTTTGCCATTCTGTAGAATCGAGCATCAAGGGCAATTTAACATTATTAACCAAGCGAGAGACCAATTCTTTCATATCTAGCACCCCATCGCGGCCGACATAGTCGACATTGACATCTAAGACATGAGCACCTTCTTTTTCTTGGGATCTTGCCAGCGAAGTCAAACTATCCCAGTCTTCGGCATTGAGCAGATCTCGACACTTTTTAGAACCACTGGCATTTAGACGCTCACCTATTATCAAGAAAGAATTATCCTGCAAATAAGGCTGAGCGCTATAAATAGAGGCGGCAGAAGGCTCATAATTTATCTCACGTTGCTTAGGATGGAGATCTTTGCTCATCTCAACCAAGGACTTGATGTGATCAGGGCGAGTACCACAACACCCACCAATAACCTGTACTCCTAAATCTTCGATAAAATGCATCAGTGACATTTGCAGTTCAACTGGGCTGAGCCGATAGTGAGCCTGACCGCCTATATTCTCCGGCAGTCCGGCATTGGGAATACAAGAGATAACAAAAGGTGAATGTTCTGCAAGATATTTGATATGTGGCTTCATCAAGTCAGGGCCAGTTGCACAATTAAGCCCTAGAATATCTATCGAATAGGGCTCTAAAATTGCTAGAGCTGCTGAAATTTCTGTCCCTACCAACATCGTGCCAAAATCTTCCATAGTCAGGGAAACCATGACTGCTTTGCGCTCTTGTTTAAGATTTTGCACTTCATAAATGGCATTGAGAGCTGCTTTAATCTGCAGAACATCCTGGCAGGTCTCTACCAAAAATAAATCCACGCCTCCATCATAGAGACCTTCTACTTGCTCAATATAGGCATTTTTTAAGTTGTCAAAATCAACATGTCCAAGTGTTGGCAATTTTGTACCAGGACCTATGGAACCGGCAACAAAACGTGGTTTTTCTGGAGTTGAATATTCCTGCGCTATTGTTTTGGCAAGAGAGGCTGCAGTTTTATTAAGATAATAAGCTTGATCTTGTAAGCCATATTCGACCAAAGTAAGCGCGCTAGCGCCAAAAGTGTCGGTTTCAATAACATCGGCTCCGACTTCTAAAAATCCTCTATGTACCTTCTCGACCGCTTCAGGTTTAGTATGCACTAAATATTCATTGCAGCCTTCATATTCTGCTCCGCCAAAGTCATCTGCTGTTAAATTTTGGGTTTGCAGAGATGTGCCCATAGCTCCATCGAAGACCAGAACTGGGCGTTTGGGACCATTGAGATATTCGAGAAAGGTATTTTTCATGGAATTGGATTAGTGAATTTTCGCCTAGTCTTGTTACTATGTTAGTTAAATGTATATTCTATTAAATTTTTACTTTGTAGAGGTAGGTACTCTCTCTATGGTCTCAAGTCTTATAATCAGCACCTTGGTCAATTTCATCAACATCTATCTGGTTGCTATCTTAATTAGAATCTTGTTGACTTGGTTCCAGGGCGCAAGCTGGGCTGAAACTGCAAATTCCTATTTAAGTCCAATCACTGATCCCTATTTAAATGTTTTTCGTTCATTCATTCCACCAATTGGAATGATAGATATATCTTCGATTTTGGCGATTTTTGTACTTCAAATTCTCCAGAATGTTTTAGTACAAATTCCCATCACCTTCTAGTCATAATAATAGGGACGTACCTTGCCAGCAAAGCCAGAAGCTTTAAATTGTTTCAGCTTCAAGGGAGTTGGCTGGTTAGCGCTTACTGATATTCTAACTTCAAAATCACTAGTGCCTGGCGGTATTTCTTCTAGAGTACCCAGGCGCGTCCTATTCTGCATTGCTGGCTCATTATTGGCATCATATACTCTGCCAAAAACATCCGCGTCATAGACCGTTTTACCCGAATTATTTACAGCCTTACCAGTAACTAAAAAACAATTAGCAGTTTCTGAGCTGCCACTAGTTACATTACCTAATGCTAGTTCGCCTTGACAGTCTTTGTAAGATATATCTTTAAGCTCTATAGAAGTAGTAGCTATAGCCGCAGAGCTGAAAAAAAAAGATCCAAGATTGATTAAAAAAACAAAGGCAATAGCCAAAAGTTTCATAATTTTATTCTCACTGTAAAGATTTAATTTGCGCGCGAGTTAAAATCTCTGGGATTAACTCTTCCTTCTTGACTGCCATCATATGTACCCCCTGACAGATTTGTTTGGCCAGAATTACTTGCTCTGCAGCAATATTAATACCTTCTTCTAAAGGATCTTTTGCGCTCTCTAGCCTATGGATAATTTCTTGGGGAATTTCGACCCCCGGAACATTACGGTTGATAAAATGAGCATTCTTTGCAGATTTTAAAAGAAAGATACCTGCTAGGATTGGTCGCCCACTGCCATAAGCAATCTTGCTCATAAACTTCTCTAGTAAATCAAAATCGGTAATTAGCTGACTTTGAAAAAATTGGGCACCTGCTTCAACTTTGCGATTAAATCGACTTTCAAGTCCTGACCAGCTCTTAGATTGAGGATCAACAGCAGCTCCTTTTAAAAGATCTAGCGGTCCATCGGGTAACACACTTCCTTGAGAGTCAAGACCTTGATTGAGCAACTCAATCAACTTAAGTATTCTGACTGATTCTAGCTCAAAAACAGCGCGGGCTTGGGGATGATCGCCTGCTTTGAGAGGATCTCCTGTTAAAGCGAGTATATTGCGTATACCCAAAGCATGGGCTCCCATCAGGTCAGCTTGTAAGGCTATGATGTTACGATCACGTCCTGTGAGTTGACAAATTGGCTCTATACCTTGTCTTTCGAGTAATACTGCTGCTGCTAGCGAGGACATTCTCAGTACTGCTCGACTACCATCGGTGATATTGACTGCATGGACTCTCTTTGATAAGAGCGAGGAGACAGAGAGCATGCGATGGGGATCCCCTCCTTTAGGCGGGGTCACTTCAGCGGTTATTAAAAATTCGCCATCTTCTATCGCTTTTTTAAATCTACTGTTCATGGTCTCAAAAAACCAAGAGCATCTTGGACACGAGCCAAGGTACGATCAGCTACTGCTGTTGCTTTATCTTTACCTTGAGATAGAACATCTTGAAGGTAGGTAGGTTCACTCATAAGTTCTTGGTAGCGCTGTTGAATGGGAGCTAACGAGCTGACAACTGTCTCACTCAAAAGTGGCTTAAACTGCCCCCAACCCATATTCTCACATTCTCTAGCGACGCTTTCTTTACTCTGTTTGGATAGCAAACGATAGAGAGTAAGTAAATTGTGACATTCTGGTCTAGTGGGATCGTCAAATGTTAGTCCTTTAATAGGATCTGTTTTGGTTTTTTTAATCTTTTTAGCAATTACATCCGGTGGGTCTAGCAGGTTGATTCTACTCATTTCAGAAGGGTCTGATTTGGACATTTTGGCGGTTCCATCGCTCAAGCTCATCACCCTTGCTCCTTCTTTTAAAATTAGGGGCTCTGGCATTTTGAAGATAGGTTTTTCAGGGGATCCAAAGCGATCATTGGTTCTAATTACAAGATCTCGAGTCAGTTCAAGATGTTGTTTTTGATCTTCTCCTACTGGAACTTTATCAGCATCATAGAGCAAGATATCAGCGGCCATTAATACCGGATAATCCAGTAACCCAACACTGACATTATCCCCCTGTTTGATGGCTTTTTCTTTATATTGGATCATACGCTCGAGCCAATTGAGAGGAGTAATACAATTTAAGAGCCAAGCCAGTTCACTATGAGCGCAAATGTGAGACTGCACAAAAATAGTAGAATATTGCAAATCTATACCACAGGCTAGGTAGAGAGCAGCAATAGTCCTGGTATCATGAGCAAGGACTTGAGGATCATGAGGAACTGTGATGGCATGAAGATCTACAACACAGAAAAAATTCTCAAAATCTCGCTGGAAATCAACCCAGTTTTTGATTGCGCCTAAATAATTTCCTAAATGTAAATTGCCTGTAGGTTGGACGCCGGAGAGAATTCTGGCTTTGGTCATTGTCTGAATTTATTTTACCTCCATTTTAAGTCAAAACTTGAGCTAGTTATTAAGAAGTTTTTAAGTATTCTTGATCTTGAAGCTATGAGACCAATTTCCTCCACCTAACTATGAACAAGATTACTTGGATGTCTTGGGAACACTTGTAGAGCAGTATGAAGAAGATTTAGATATTTTATAGATATCTATTGCTAGCACTGATTGGCTAATTCTAAGGCTTAATTACACCTTGTCCAAAAAGCCAATGCGCGTGTTATTGAGGACTAGTCAAGCCAAACATATCAAGTAGCCAATGGTACCATTCCTTGTAAGTGGTCAACACTTTTAAAGCTGTCTCTAAATCAACATCTATGTCTTTATTCAAGATATCAAGAACTAATTGATATATAAGCTCTAGAAATATTCTGTCTTGTTTTAAACAAGACATATTTTGCATTAGCGGTATTCTGTAACCTTTGTATATTTTCTTTTGCAATTTTACCTTTAATTTCAGGTAAACGTTGATCTCTAAACAAACTAAAGCTATCTTTAGGATGTAGGCTAATAATCTCACTAAAATTATTCAACCGACTGGCAAAAGATGAAGTACTGGGAGGCATTTGAAGAAATGCTAAAACATGATTTTTTTTATATGTTTCAACTACAATGTGCTCTGGTAGTACTCGTTTACCTAGTCGATAATGGGTTAACTTAATTGGTTGAATACGATTGAGTGCTTCAGCTATAGTTTTTAATTTACCTATATCATCAGCATCAGAAACAATAGAAAAATTATTATATTGATCTTCAAGATAAGCTTTTTTTTGTTTCAAATATTCAATAACATACTTATCGTCTGTTTTTTTAGTAGTTATTGTAGTAGATTCAAACTTTTGTGTAATCTCACTCAAATTTACTAAATTTGAATCTTGAATTATTTGTAAAAGCTCTTTGAATCCTTCCAGTAATTTACTCTGTTGTTGTTTCAATTCACGAAACTGGTCTTCTAATTTGTCATCATCGTTGAATTTATAAACTTTGTCTTTGATTACCGATACAGGAAATTGTCGAACTTTATAATTGTAATAATCAGCAGCTCTGTTAATCATTGCTCTGATAGAGGTTTGATCTAAAATATCTGCTAGATCCTCTTTTGAAAAAATTTGTTCTATTGGAATATCAATTGATTTAAGCTTAATCTTTAGAATTTCGTTGAGATCTTTTCCTGTAGGTTGGCTAAGCCGAATTTGATATTGAGAAACTCGGCCAATCAAAGAAATATCAAAACTGGATTTAAATTGTTCCCATCGATCTGGAAACATATTGAAAATAATTAAACTATTGGGAACATGGGTAAAAATTTCTTTTATAGCATCACCAAAGCTCATTAATAATTCATAATTAGCAGGTAATCCTAGAGCTTCGAGTTGATCAAATACGATAATTAATGGCTCGTCTAAAATTGATAATTTTGCTAAAACTGATATAGCTTCTAATGAAAAAGTTTCTAGACTCAGTTGTTCTGCCCAATTTGGTAATCCAATAGTCTCCGCTTCATCTTCTGATAAATTCTGTCCAGCAAGCCAACGAGTAGCAATATTCTTTCTATTAAACTCAGTATAGCTACAATATTTTATAATTCCTTTTAATATAGATAAATCGAATCCAGCAAGCGAATAATATTTGATCCACCAGGAACTAATAGTATTTTCTATACGTTGCCAATAACTACGTTTACGGTCAGTACCTTCAGAACCAAGAGCATCTAAATTGTTGTTTTCAAATGCATGAAGAATTTCTTGATCTTTTTGATTTATTTTATTTTCAGCCAGAATTTTTCAATAGCTATTAATAAATAAATAATCTAATTGTGTTGATGAGCCAACATTTTGAACTAATGATTCTAAAATCCTACTATATATATGATTAAGAACAGATTGTTGGTTGTTGGGCTGACGAATAAATAGTAATCTATTGCTAGATAGTCTGACATTGGCTAATCTCATCATCAAGTGAGTTTTCCCAGAGCCTGGCTCCCCAATAACAACTGCGCCTTGACTTTGACGGTTTATATTTTGCTTAATGTCTTTTAGAATAGATTCTAGAATAAGAAATTCTTGATGATGAATATGGGCATAATCTGGATGTTTCTGAAATGGTGTATCAACCCTGCTACTTTCAAATGGATTGGGTTTTCCTTTTAACTGTTCTATCATCAATTTGCAATATAGATTATAGGTAAATTTGGCATCATATCTAGCAGAGTGCGCTAAATCACGTACAAAATAACTTTCATTGACACGTAAATTCAAATGTTTGCTTAGATATTCCAGTGAATGGCTTTCTAAGTTTGGCCAATTTTTTTTTGCTTCTAGCAATGTACAAAAAGTATCAATAGTTGGGAAGTTTAATCCAACTTTATGAAAACTGCATTTAAGTATTTCTATATCATGATTGACATTATGAGATATTATTGTTTTTCTTTTAACAATCTCCTTAAATTCGATCAAAATAGTTTTAAGACTTTTGCGATTTGGTAAATTTACAGAATTATTAGAATTATCACTAGATAAAGCCTCATAAATAAGCCTTCCTTGGCAATCTATAATAGCTATTTCGCTTAGTTCTGGTTGCCCCTCAATATCAATAACGACAAATTCCATGGAGCATTGCTTAAAGTAAGACGGTAAATCCTAGTATTTTTGCATTTGGATTACGAGCAACTCGTTTAGCATCCTCTGGATTTGTGGCTATTACTTCTTCATAAAATACAGTTCCACCTACATACATTCTTATTTGATATTTCATACTAATATGAGCCGAATTATAGTATTAATAGTATATACCAAATATTTTTTATTCCAGATATCCATAAAGTAGATCTATAGGCAAAAAGACTTGGCTTAGTATTTTGTAACATTTGCAGTTACAATTAGAAAAATTTTTGAGAACTTGGGGGAAAGCCAATATGAAGTTGAAAGAATTGCTAGGTAAAATCCAAACAGAGCTTACTATTCCAGATTCTGCCAATCTAGAGCAAGAGGTCACTGGAGTTTCCACCAATTCCCAGAAAATAGAAAAAGGTTATTTATTTCTGGGACTGCCGGGCTCTAAAGTTGATGGTGGGCAGTTTTGGGCAGATAGTATCAAAGCAGGGGCCGTTGCTGCTATTGTAACTCCAAGCTCGGCTAGCAACTTTCCAGCTCAAGCAGGAGAATGTTTAATTCAATCTGGCTCTATTGAAAATGCCTGCGCCGAAATAGCCGCTGCCTTTTATGGCTTTCCCGCTAAAAAATTAAAAATGATTGCCGTAACAGGAACCAATGGCAAGACCACCACTACCCATTTAATTGAATATTTCCTAGAACAAGCCCACAAAAGCACCGCGCTGTTAGGCACTCTTTATACACGTTGGCCAGGTTATCAAAAAACAGCCCTACACACTACTCCTTTTGCTGTCGAGCTGCAAGAGCAACTATTCCAAGCTCAACAAGCTGGCTGTCAATATGCTGTGATGGAGGCTAGCTCACACGCTCTAGCTCAAGGAAGAATCAAACAATGTGCCTTTGATGTAGCGATCTTCAGCAACCTCACTCAAGATCATTTAGACTATCATCAAAATATGGAAGATTATTTCCAAGCCAAAGCTCTTCTTTTCACGCCAGAATTTCTCAAAGGTAAGGCAATAGTCAATATTGATGATAGTTATGGTCAGCGTTTGGTAGATAGTTTACCGGCTGATAAAGTCTGGACCTATAGTCTGAGCAACCAGCAGGCTGATTTTTATAGCAAAGATCTCAACTACAAGTCCAATGGAGTATCTGGCACCTTGGTAACACCTAGAGGTAGTTTTGCTTTTGATTCACCCTTAGTCGGTCAATTTAACCTAGCCAATTTGCTCAGTGCCGTTGCCGCGCTGAGTTACCTGAATATATCAAGTCAAATATTGGATCATTTACCCAATTTTGCCGGTGTTCCAGGCCGAATGGAAAGAGTCAATATAGATCCAAAACAAGATATCAGCGTCATAGTAGACTATGCCCATACCCCCGATAGTCTAGAAAATCTGCTCAAAGCTGCCAGACCCTTTATTGCAGGCAAGATGATCTGCGTATTTGGCTGTGGAGGGGATCGCGACCGCACCAAGCGGCCCCTCATGGGGAAGATTGCAACTACTCTAGCAGACTATAGCATTGTGACTTCGGATAATCCTCGCACTGAAGATCCCCAAAGAATCCTAGATGATATAGTACAAGGATTGGCTGATGGAGCTAACTTTGAAGTAATAGCAGATAGAGCCCAAGCCATTGCCCAAGCCATAGGCAAAGCCCAAAGCGGCGATGGTATTTTAATAGCAGGCAAGGGACATGAGGATTACCAGATCTTGGGAACTGAAAAAATCCATTTTGATGATCGCCTAGAAGCAGCCAAAGCTCTTAAAGCGCGTTTAAAATACTAAAAAAATTCAAAGAAAAAAACCAATTAGTAGCAAAAATGTCAGAATAAAAATGTATATCCCTACTTATCAGAACAATTTTATAATTTAATGCTCGACCAACTTGCCAGTACTTCTATCGACCTTAATCCCCAGACTTTTCTAGTTTTGTTGGTTTTAGTGGCTTTGGAGGCAGTTCTCTCGGCTGATAATGCTGTCGCTCTAGCCGCTATAGCCCAGGGTATTCCCTCGCTCAAAGAGCAGCGCCGAGCACTCAATGTTGGTCTGATCCTAGCCTATGTACTACGGATTGTCTTGATCCTTACTGCTACTTGGGTTGTTCGGTTTTGGCAATTTGAGCTCTTGGGCGCGGCCTATCTTCTCTGGTTAGTTTTTAATTATTTCACTTCCAAGGAAGATGAAAAAACGCACCATCACACTCTTGGCAATAAATCTTTCTGGCAGACCATACCACTGATTGCCTTGACAGATCTTGCCTTTTCCTTAGATAGTGTAACCACCTCGATTGCTGTAGCTGATGAAACTTGGCTAATTCTAGTTGGAGGTACTGTTGGTGTAATTACCTTACGCTTTCTTGCCGAATTATTCATTAAATGGCTGCAAGAATATACATACTTAGAAGATGCAGGATTTGTCACAGTTGCTTTAGTTGGTGTGAGATTATTGTTGAAAGTTTTTGATTCTCCTCTAGTTCCCCCCGAATGGTTGATGGTGAGTGCCATTGTAGTCATTTTCACTTGGGGCTTTTCTAAGAAAAATAATAATGTAAATAATGAAGTAGTCCCACAGAACGAGACTGATTAATATCCCTTTGAATAATGTCCAAGCAAGTAGAATTTTGGCAGCCTTTGCTTTTAGAAACATTTCAAAAAAAAAGAGAACTACAAAGGCCTGTTATTCAGGGAATAGTTGGTCCAGTTGGCATAGGCAAGACAACCTTAACTGGCTTGTTTGTAGATATCTTGGCAGATTTAGGAGTTAAAGCAGTTACCTTCTCTCTAGATGATATCTATAAAACTTACCAGCAAAGACTCCTACTCCAGCAACAAGATCCTCGTTTAATCTGGCGCGGCCCACCTGGAACCCATGATATATTTCTAGCTTTGGATATATTTGAGCAAGTTCTCTCAGGTGAAAGTAACATTGCTATATGGCGTTTTGACAAATCACTCCAGCAAGGAAGAGGAGATCGCCAAAGCAAACCGGAGATAGTCAGCAATATTGATATTCTCTTATTTGAAGGTTGGTTTGTAGGCTACCGTCCAATAGATTTTAGTACAATCAATAACCTACCTGATATTTTTTCTAACGAGCAAGACTACAAATTTGCGCAAGATTGCAATAATCGCCTGCAAGAATATTTACCCCTTTGGGAAAAACTAGATAGCTTAATTGTGCTCAATAGCGAAGATTATCACTACAGTTTACAATGGCGTCAAGATGCTGAAAAAAAACAAAAAGTAGGTATGGCTCCAGCAGAAATTGAAAATATGGTTAGATATTTTTGGAAAGCTCTGCATCCTGAACTTTTTCTGCCTCAACTAATCAAAGATTGTAACCTTGTTGTAGATATAGACTATGAGCATCAACCCAGCCAATTCCATCGAAACGCGCCAAAAAGTTGATCTATTGATCCTCACCAATGGTCCAGGTGAAGTAGCAACCTGGGTTCGTCCTGTAGTCAAACAACTCAAAGTACTATTTGGAGAAATGGCCAGAATTTCGGTGATCCTCTCACCTTGTCCTCATGCCAGTGGACTAGAGCAAAAAGTGCTCAAAGGTTACAGAGAGGTTGATCGGATACAAACTAGTGAGCATTTTTTTGATTTCTTGCTCTGGGGAAAAACTTATGAAAATTGGGATTGGTATAAAAACGGGGTAGTCATCTTTTTAGGAGGAGATCAATTTTATACTTTGCTTATCAGTAAGCGTTTAGGTTATCGCAATCTCACCTATGCCGAATGGGAAGCAAGATGGCCAGGTTTTCTAGATAGTTTTGCTGCTAGAAATAAGCTGGTCAAAGATAAAGTTTCCTCTAAATATCAAAACAAAGTCAATATAGTAGGCGATCTGATGTTAGAGGTGGAAACTAAAGATACTCTTTACCAAGCAAACTCTCATCAGATTGGACTTATGGTTGGCTCAAAGGGACATAAATTGGCTATCGGTGTCCCCTTTTGTTTAGCAATTGCCCAAGCGCTCAATGAGCTAGAGCCAGAGTATGAATTTATGATTCCCCTGGCTCCTACAGTAGATCTTGATATGCTTGCCTATTACGCCAATCCTTTGACCAATCCCTTGATTGAAAAAATTGGTTTAACTGGAGCAAGTTTAATATCAGAGGAAATTCCTTATTTGCAGACAAAACAGGGGCTGAAGATCAAACTATATAGTGAATTTCCTGCCCATAGTAAACTATTGCAATGTAGTTTAGTAATCACCACTGTTGGGGCTAATACTGCTGAGCTGGCAGCTTTAGGTATACCTATGTGGGTGATTCTGCCCACCCAGCAGATCGATATCATGCGCACATGGGAGGGTTTACCAGGCATTTTAAGTAGATTGCCAGTATTGGGTACAACTTTTGCCAAAGCCATTAACTCTTGGTTTCTCAAACAAAACAAACTCTATGCCTGGCCTAACATCTGGGCAAACGAAGAGGTGGTACCAGAGAAAATAGGTATAGTTGAACCAACTAATATAGCCAGAGAAATCTCTCTCTATTTGCAAGATCCCACAAAATTAGAAAAAATCAGAGCGAAGTTAGAAAAGGTTCGGGGAGATTCAGGCGCAGCCTGCAAGATATCTGAGCTCGTTAGAGAGCAGATAGCAAAATCTACCTCACTGCTATGATATTGTAAGCAATTATGGCAAAGTTATCTTTTTATATGGTAAGTTCCAATTTCCGTCATCTTTTAGTATTAACGTGTCTAACAATTGGTTTAGTATCTCCTGTTCTAGCTCAAACCAAAACAGTTCCAGCTAAGGTAGACAACGCTACTCAAGAAGATCCCAATGAGACGACCCGCCCTCTTAACCAAGCTGATAGTTTACTTTCTCTTGAAGGGGCTCAAAAATTAGTTAGCGAAGCTCAAGATGCTATCAATAAAAATAACTATGATTTAGCGGTCGCCAAACTACAGCAGGCCCGCAAGACATATAATCAACTTTCAAGCTTTCACTTGCAATTAGCCAATAGCTTCTCGGGAATTGACCCTAAGGTTACTGAATCACAACGTTCTCAGGCTCTGAAAACTGGACAGCTTAGAGATGAAACTACCTATCAATTGGCTTTAGTACATAGAGCGCAAAATAAACCTGAGCTATCGGTACCTCTTTTAATTCAAGTGATACTCTCACAAAATCCTAGCAGTGAATTGGGTAAAAAATCTTACCAGCAGCTTTATGAGCTAGGGTTTGTGGATGTACCCTATACTCCTAAAACTGGAGCGGCTCCGGCTCCTGCTCCTGCTCCAAAATAGTCTGGAAATGCGAGAATGTTAGAAGAAATTATTAACACATCATCAATTCATAAGGGAGTCTCTTGTCGTGGTTGCCCTCAAACAGGTAGAAGAAATGATTCAGATGAAGATTCCAGATGCCCTTGTCTTTGTTAAAGATTTGACTGGAGGCGGGGATCATCTTGAGGCGGTTGTAATCTCTGATCAATTCACTGGACAGACCAAAGTCAAGCAACATCAGCTTGTCTATAGCGCTCTCAATGAGCATCTATCCACAGAAGCCATCCATGCTTTAGCGCTCAAAACTTACACTCAAGAAGCTTGGAAAAAAGCAAATCAAACTAATAGTATTTAGGAGGATATATGACACCAGAAAGCAAAAAACAAATTGACCAAATGCTCAAAGACAATAAAATATTTGTCTTTATGAAAGGAAACAAGTTGATGCCACAATGTGGATTTTCTAACAATGTTGTCCAGATCTTGAATTCCTTGGGAGTACCTTTTGAAACCTGCGATATCTTGAGCGATCCTGAGATTCGTCAATCTATCAAAGAATATTCCAACTGGCCAACTATTCCCCAAGTGTACATCAACGGAGAATTTGTAGGCGGTTCAGATATTATGATCGAGCTATATCAAAGTGGTGAGCTTCAACAAATAGTAGAAGTTGCTCTAGCTTCCTAAGCATTGATAAATAATAAATAGTCTAAATCAGGGCATTTTTTGTCCTGATTTTTTTAGGTTAGAATGATAATTTAAAGTTATCTTCTATGATACAAGATCTCTCAGATACTCAAGGATTGAGCGAAGATCAGGCCTCTTTAATCTTGAAAACAGAAGGATACAATGAACTTCCTTCAGATAATAATTCAGCTTTGTGGTCTCTTTTGTGGGAGACAATTCAAGATCCTATTTTTCTTCTACTTTTAGGTGGAGGCATTGTCTACTTTTTCTTAGGCGATCTCCATGAAGCTTTGATCTTGATAGGCTTTGTTTTATTTATTGTTGGGATCAGTTTCTATCAAGAGGGTAAAACTGAACATGCTCTCAAAGCCCTAAAAGATCTCAGTAGTCCGCGAGCTTTGGTGATTCGCGATGGTAAACAAAGAAGAATTGCCGGTAGAGAAGTTGTCCGTGGTGATTCATTAGTTCTAGTAGAAGGGGATCGCGTACCGGCTGATGCTTTAATTATCTCTAATCTCAATTTGTCAGTCGACGAATCACTATTGACTGGTGAATCTGTACCTGTGCGCAAAACAGATAATCTCTCTCAGGTTTATGCCGGTACTTTGGTAGTCCAAGGAAGAGCTATTGCTCAAGTTCAAGAAACTGGAATACATACCGAGATGGGCAAGATTGGGCAGGCTCTCGAAAAGGTTAAAACCCAAAGTACTGCCCTGGAAAAAGAAATGGTGCGCATAGTCAATCGATTATTTGGCATTGCAGTTGCCTTTTGTCTGACGATTGTCATTATCTATGGAATAACTAGAGGCGATTGGCTCAAAGCAACTTTAGCCGGGATAACTTTAGCTATGGCAATTTTGCCTAATGAGTTTCCAGTGGTTGTGACTATCTTTTTAGCCCTAGGAGCATGGCGCATTTCCAAAAAGCAAGTACTAGCTAGGCGCACTTCTGCTGTAGAAACCCTTGGTTCAGCTACTGTGCTTTGTAGCGATAAGACCGGTACTCTCACTCTCAATCGTATGAGCGCTCAGCAGTTAATAGTACCTAATAGCACAATTGACCAATTTAGCTCTTGTCAGATCTCGCAAGCTCTTCCCAAGGTTTTACCAGAATCAATGCATGAATTGGTTGAATTTAGTATATTAGCAAGCCAAAGCGATCCCTTTGATCCTATGGAAAAGGCTTTTAAACAACTTGGGGATCGTTTTTTGCAAGATACTGAACATTTACATGGAGATTGGCAACTGCTGCGAGAATATCCACTCTCTAGTGAGCTGATGGCCATGACTCGAGTGTGGCGCTCGGCTGATGGGCATCGCCATGATATTGCAGCTAAAGGCTCGGCTGAATCTATTGCCGATCTTTGCCATCTTGAGCCAAAACAAAAGCAACTTCTTTTTGCCCAAGTAGCCACAATGGCTGAAGCTGGATTGAGGGTTTTGGCAGTTGCTAAGGCATCTTTTGAAACTTTGATTCCTCCACATCCCAAACCAGATCCTAATCATTTACCAGAGCATCAACATGATTTTCCTTTTTTGTTTCTTGGCTTGATTGGACTAGCAGATCCTGTCCGACCTACAGTAGCTTCGGCAATTGCTCAATGTTATAGTGCTGGAATTAGGGTTGTGATGATTACTGGAGATTCTCCTATCACCGCCAGGACAATTGCTAGAGAAATTGGTTTGCTGCAAATGGGACAAATCCTCACCGGGGCAGAGCTAGAGGCAATGGATGATAGGGAACTAGAAAGCTGCATCGATAGTATCAATATCTACGCCAGAACAGTACCAGAGCAAAAACTAAGGATTATCAATGCTCTCAAAGCTAGAGGGGAAGTGGTTGCCATGACGGGCGATGGGGTCAATGATGCTCCTGCTCTCAAGGCAGCTCAAATAGGAATTGCCATGGGACAAAGAGGAACAGATGTAGCCCGTGAATCGGCAGCTTTAGTTTTGTTGGATGATGATTTTTCTTCTATAGTTGAGGCGATTAAGCTAGGGCGTAGGATTTTTGATAATCTGCGCAAGGCGATGATCTATCTTTTGGCTATCCATATCCCGATTGCCGGGCTCTCTTTGATTCCGGTATTGTTCAAATTGCCCCTAGTTTTATTGCCAATTCATGTAGCTTTTCTCCATCTGATTATCGATCCAGTCTGTTCAGTGGTTTTAGAGGCTGAACCTGCTGAGGCTAATTTGATGAAACGACCACCCCGCAGGGTTGGAGAGCCTCTTTTTGCAGGGAAGACATTGAGATTGGCGATATTACAAGGTATGGGTATATTAGTTTTGTTAGTCTTGGTTTATCTATTCTCACTCCAGCAAGAGCAGAGTGAAACCAATGCCAGAGCGCTTGCTTTTACCAGTTTGATTCTGGCTAATTTGAGCTTGATAGTCAGTGGTCGCTCTAGCTCTAGGATAGATTTAAAAACCCTACGCAGCTCTAATCCTGCTTTTTGGTGGGTTTTTGGTAGTACGTTTTTCTTTCTTGCCTTAGTTCTCTATATTCCTTTTTTGCGCAATTTGTTTAGTTTTTCTTACCTTCATCCTAGTGATTTATTAGTATCTTTGTTGGTAGGGATAGTTGCTTTTATTTGGTTGGAATGGGCTAAGGTGATCAATCATAGGGGATATTAAAATCAGCTAGAAATCAGTATTAAGATTTATTAAAATTTAACTAGATAGTTGAAGTCACAAAAATAGCTCGGCTAATTGAATTTTGCCGAGCTACTATATATTTGTTATGGTTAGAGTCTTTATATAGGCTGACTCCATTTGTATATCTACTAAATATCTCAGATGTTTTTGCTGATCCCCGTATTCTTTATATTTTTTTAATAATTTCACCAGAAGCTAAAATATAAATTAATTATAAAGAATTGGCGTATTTGCCAAATTCACTTCTAGTTAACAGATAGAGCGCAAGCAAAACAGTTAAGTTTTATTAATATTTATGGATTTTTATTCACCTTCAACAGCAAAAGAATTTAAGGTTTTGCACCATGTTCAAGGTCGCATTCGTATTCTTGTACCGAAAATAGCTGAGGATGAAATCTTTGCCCAAAGATTATATAGAGAATTAAAATCGCTTGAGTTTGTCGAGCAGGTGAGGCTCAACCCACCGGCCAAATCAATCATTATCAATTACGTTGACCATCAACAATGGGACTATACTCTAGAAAAAGCTATGGGAAATGCCGATAAAGTTGATTTGCCCATTTTGCCATTAGAAGCAATAGATTCTCAGCAAGTAGAAATATTGGTCATATTTCTCAAAGGGTTACTTCCAAGTATAGGAACAGCAAGCCTATTTATAGGAACAATAGGACTGTTTTTACCTCTTGTTCCAGGTACTCCTTTTTTACTATTGTCTTCTTTTTGTTTTTCCTATGCCAAAGAAAAATCAGATTAGTCTACAATTATTGCCTGTTTTAAACTCAAACAGAGACTTTCTAAAGCTGGCAGACCACCTTCTGAAAGGGACCTGACAAAAGCGCTACCTACAATGATTGCATCAGAGCCCCAGTTCTTAATCACTTTGGCTTGCTCTGGTGTGGAAATACCAAAACCAACCCCAATAGATTTATCGCTAAATCGGCGAATATTTTCGAGAATATCCTGCACACCACTGGCAACTTGACTTCTGATGCCAGTTACTCCAGTGACACTTACCAAATAGATAAAACCTTGAGATTTTTGAGCAATCTGTTCAATTCGTTCAGCTGGACTAGTAGGAGCTACCAGCAAAATAACTTCTATAGATTCTAGAGCGGCTTTTTGTATTAAATTATCTGCCTCTTCTAGTGGTAAATCAGGAACCACTAAACCTTTAACACCAGAGCTGGCAATTTCACTTAAAAAGGTTTCTATACCGCGGGAAAATATGGGATTGTAATAGGTAAAAAGAACTATTGGCGCGCTCAATTGAGGAGAAACTTCCCTGACCAAATCGAGCACATTATCTAAAGTAGTGCCCTTTTGTAAAGCTCTAGTTGCAGCAGCTTGGATCACCGGGCCATCAGCTAGGGGATCTGAATAGGGCACGCCTAATTCAATGATGTCAGCTCCCGATTTATCTAGCAATCGCAAGGCTTCGGCAGTAGTATGTAGATCAGGATCGCCCGCTGTAATAAAGGGAATGAGCGCACATTTTTTCTGGGCTCTTAGATCTGCCAAACGTTGAGAAACCGAAACCATGAAATATCCTTAATTATTAACATTGCATCTCAATTGTCGCATTTACTTGGGATCAGAATGAATCAGTATCCCAATAAACGAACTTTCGTTTGGGAAAAAGCCGATGCATTGCTTCATTTTCCCTAGAGGTACAAGTATTGTTCCAGTTGAGTCCTGCCCAGTCAGTTACTCCAAAAAGAAAAAGAGAAATAAACTGGCTTTGCTCTAATTTGAGAGAGCTACCTGATTCAATAAAACGCACTACATAAAAATCATCTTGTGAGTCTATCTGAAAAATATCTTGCCAGCAACTTCCCTTTAAAGCTAGTCTGTAATTCCAACCATTGGTTAGTTTTCTTAGTATCGATTTGATGTTAAGTATTTTATACATTTGCACCATGTATTGATCCGGTGCAAAATTCACTATATCTGTATCATTAGTGAGCCTTTGATAGGGAGGAGGGCACAACTGGGAAACTAAGCTCGAATCATAGACATCCTCATAATAAATCTCTGAAAATCCTGCTGATTCTAACCAATGAACCTGTGCGCAAAATAGAGCATCTATTGCTTGTTGATGGCCATCAAGACAACCAAACTCACGCGCTTTCAAGCCATAGATTCCTGTTGTATTGTTTGCATCTAGTGCTTTACAAACCATGTAGGCAACAACCATATCATCTTTTTGGGCTACCATCACTACGCCCTTATCTTCTATCCTATAAGCCCAATGTGTTGACTCTCTTTTTAGTGTACCATTAATGTTTTTGTTGAACTGCTGGTGAATGGTCAATAAAGCCTCAGCATCGCTATATGCATTGAAAGCTCTCAGCTGATAGTTTAATACACAGCAATTAAAGCGTAAGTTCTCTAACTTAATCTTGCGATATGAAGAATGTATGCTAGAGCAGCCAACCTTTGCATACCATCTCTCAAGCCATGGAAAGACCAGAGAGAGATCATAGCCATCTTCTTGTGCTGATTTAATTAGTTTTTTCATCAACTCTAGTCCATAACCCTTGCCGCGCTCTGCTGGATGGGTTGTGATGATCCCTACAGCGGCAGTCTCCAAATCTACTCCATCTATTTGGCATATCGTATTAGTAATACATCCACTGGAGATGGCAGATTGCTCATTGTAAAGAACAAAGAAGTTATCGTATTTGAAATCCAAATTGTACTTAGTATTGGCTAGATCATAGTGGAAGCTAACTTCAGTCAAATGGCATATATCATCAAAATTACTGCTGCTGGCTCTTAGACATACTATATCGCTCATACAACTCCTTTATACTAGTTGTCTTGTATTTTTTCTCCTGTAGAAACTTCAAAAAGATCTCAAATTCAGATCTGGCAAACTCTGTTAAAGCTTTTGGGTTTTCCACAATATGATGAAACATAAAAATAGCCCAACCCCCATTTTCAACTGTATGTTGAGCTATTTGAGCCAATTTATTAGCTGGGGTAAACGGCGTTACATTGATTGCTCGCAAACGATACCAGTCTGCAGGAGGAAGTGTCTCTGGTCCACCTGAAATCAAACGGGCACTAGCAAAATATTGCCCAACTCCTTCTCTAGAGAGCCGGTTCATTTTTCCAAGCGGATAGGCAAAGTGAACAGGGAAGATTGCCCATTCCTGCTGCTTAAAAAAAGACATCACATAATCCATTTCTTCAATGAATTGGTCAGAGGACATTTGCGTTAAGGGATTGCTATGATGCGCCCCAACTTCCCAACCATATTCATTTACTAATGTTTGTAAATCTTGAATTGTTAGATAACCTGGCTGATCTAACTGCCTTGGCATTACAAAGGCTGTTGCCTTTAAAAAAATATCATATTGAGGCTTTGAATATTTTTTTAGTAAGTGAGCTACTATCTCAAAATGATGCCGATATCCATCATCAAAGTGTAAAGAAATGCATCCAACTTGAGCTCGAGGAGATTTTGTAATATTTCTAAGATAAATTTCTACTGGAGCTAGAAGGCTATCTTCCATCATGATCCGCAAATATCTTATTCTTTCTTGAGAATCCTCACGAGTCATTCCAAAGAGGGTTCCATTAGACATTGAGATATGCAAGGTTGTCCACTCACCTTCTGCCAGAAAGTTTGCTTCAGTATCTCCCAACAATGGAACATCTAATAATATATATTTATTCTCGTCTATCTGATTAGGTTGGAGTTTAAAATGTATATACTTTAATCCTTGCAAGTGATTAATCTTCAAATCTAGAACTAAATTTTCTTGGCTAATATTGATCCCTTCACTTAATTCCACCTCTGCCAAGAAAAACTGTTCTTTACCGTTGGTTCTGATAGTCACTTGATCTTGGAAAACCTCTAACTCACCTTCTAAAGAGAGTAATTTCCAATTATTTGTTATCTTTTGAGCATCTTGATTAAAAGTCATGAAAATCTCCCCAGTGACGTAGATCTTCTTGTGATAATTTTTGCACTACCGTGATTCGCGATATTTTGTGATCCTGAAGTACTTGAAAATCCGGACGATTTGTCTGCAAATAATTAATAAACTTTAATACTGTTGGACGATCATTATCTGGAATCAGAATGAAACCTCCAATTGTTGTCATGGCACTGACAAAATGAAAATCTACAAAAAGATCATCTATCCTACCACCTGCATCAAGAAAGCTCAAATCGAATACTCTTGAGCTTTGTCTTAGCTCAGCCAAGACCAGAGAGGATAATCCAGCCAAAATCTCTAGTTGCTCAGCAAATCCAAAACGAGCTATGTTTGTTAGCCCTGCTTTGGTGAACTGTAAGCTGTCAATTGCTGTATGCTTTAATCCTGTAGCCAGCATGATGGTCATAGCTGAAGCGCCCTCACCAAGACCAACATCAAGGGTTCTTTGGATAGAAGGATGGCTCTTAATAAACTTATATAGCCATGTTGCAACCTTAATATCGATTGCCATTTCCGTTCGCTCCATCAAGTTCATTATTTCTATTAATCTTTCCATGACTATTACAGTTTTTTGGGCAACTGAGCAAATCGACTATACTTTTCCCACTTCTGTTGGGGATTAAAAAGCAATTGGATTTGATAATAAGTTCTGTTGAATAAAAGAAAGTAACTATAGGCAAAATTATAAAGAAAATTTGATTTTAGGTCATAGTTGCAAAATTGTATAAGCCCCGAAAGGGTAAATGGAAAGAACTGCGCTAAAAATACCAGTCCAACAAAGTACCAATCATGGAGGAAGATTGCTCTTATTACATAGCACCAAGAGAGGGTAAAGGTCATGGGCCAATACAATGTCCTAAAGAGCATAAAAAGTACATGATATCGAGATCTCGTGTTCAATTCAGTACAGTGTAGCTAACCAGATATGGACAAAAACTCAGACGATAATAGCGCTCAACTAGTCGAGCTGTTAAATCAATATCTTCTGCTAGAAAATGGTTAGATAATGGTCCTACAGATTTTAGAGATTTTGTTAAAAACAGACCTAGAGCTCCAGGTATTATATCTTGCGTCCTATCAGATTTAATACATTGGAAATGATTTTGAAAAATCTTGAACAGCCACAAATCTTCGCCATATTCCATAACTTGCATTTTGGCAATTGTTAATTGTGGATTTGCAACTGATAAAACTCCCCCAATAGCATCATCTCCATAATAAGTAATATACTGCATTGCTTTTTTAAAGGAATCAGAAGGAAATATACAATCAGCATCTACCATCATTGTGTACTCTGTATCGACATGATCGATTCCATTGGTCAGCGCCTTGGCTTTTCCTTGATTTTCTTGTCGCAAGTAAAGAATATTATTGTTGGCAATCTCTTTGACTAATTCCCCAGTTTTATCAGTAGAACCATCATCTACGACTATAATTTTCATCCCTGGATAGTCTACCTCTAAAAGAGATTTTAGCGTCAATTGAATTACATCTTCTTCATTATAGGCAGGGACAATTACTGTCAATCCTGGCCATTCGCCATCTTCAATTTTGGCAAGATGATTCTCTTTTCTTTGTATTAAATATAATGATACAAAAATAAAGGCTCTTGCAATAAAGTAACAGGTTGTAATAAGGCAATAGTAGAAGAAAAAACTATCAAAAGCAGAATTATTTCTTCTTTCTATAAATACCAGAACAATGAGAAGATTAAGTACAAAACTGATTGGCAAATACAGTGATAATTTAACAAAGTTTTTAATATCTATCATAAAAAACCAAAGATCTCACATTGAATATTTATGTTAAGTTACATATTGTTAACGAGGTTCTTACTACCCTTTACTGTGCCTATGCGATCTCAATATACCCTGCGCTGGATAAATAAAATCTCCGAAATCCCCAAATTAACTTGGAATAACTTAGCATTACCTCTGGCTACTCCTTTTTTGGAATGGGATTGGCTAGAAAACTTAGAAAGCTCCGAAAGTGCAACGGCCCAAACTGGCTGGCAAGGCGCACATTTGACCTTATGGGATCAAAAAACATTGGTAGGGGCAGCTCCAATGTACATCAAGTCGCACAGTTATGGCGAATTTGTCTTTGATCATCAATGGGCAGATCTAGCCTATAGAATGGGGCTGCGCTATTATCCCAAGCTAATTGGAATGACTCCGTTTACTCCAGTTTCCGGCTACCGTTTTTTAATTGCCTCTACTGAAGATGAAGCTACATTGACCCAATTGATGGTAGAGGAAATTGACCGCTTTTGTAAGAAAAATCGGCTCTCAGGCTGCCATTTTCTCTTTGTAGATCCCCAATGGCGCGAGCAAATGGAACAATATGGCTATAGAAGTTGGGTTCATCATAGTTATATTTGGCAAAGTCGCAACTGTCAGAATTTTGATGATTATCTAGCTCAATTTAATGCCAATCAAAGGCGCAACATCAAAAGAGAAAGAAAGTCAGTCGAGCAAGCAGCTTTGAGGCTCAAGGTACTAGAGGGAGATGATATTCCAGAGAGTTATTTTGCTAAAATCTATGAATTTTATAGTAATACTTGCGACAAGTTTTTATGGGGCAGCAAATATTTGAGCAGACAATTTTTTGAGCAACTCAATAGAGGTTTTGGTCATAGAGTTGTTCTGGTGGTGGCTTATCAAGAGGATAGTAATGAGCCAGTAGCTCTATCTTTTTGTATTCGCAAGAACAACCAACTCTATGGACGCTACTGGGGAGCTTTAGAAGAATTCGATGCTCTGCATTTTGAGGCTTGTTACTATAAACCATTAGAATGGGCTCTTCAAGAAGGGATCACAATTTTTGATCCTGGAGCTGGCGGCTCACATAAAAAAAGAAGAGGGTTTCCTGCAACAGAAAACTATAGTCTTCATCGCTATTATGAGCCAAAGATGAACAAAATTCTCCACAACTATATAGATCAAATCAATCAAGGCGAAAGAGCCGAAATAGAAGCTATCAACCAGGACTTACCCTTTAACAAAAATGAAATTACCTTGCAAGCCCTTGGCAAAGAGACTCATCAAGAGTGAAAATAATTAAGTAAATGTAAAATCCTAGTGAGTTAAAACTTAGCAGCGTGGATCAACTTCGCACAGTTTCAGAAACCAAACGTGAGTTCTATACTTACTACACCCGTCCCATCAACTCAGTCTACCGCCGGGCCGTAGAAGAGCTAATGGTGGAAATGCACCTGTTATCAGTCAATGTTGAATTTCGCTATAGTCCCATCTTTGCTATTGGTTTGGCCACCTCCTACCAAAGGTTCATGCAGGGTTATCAGCCTGAACAACAGAGGTTAGCTATCTTTGAAGCTCTAGGCAAGGCTCTCAAGATTGACTATAATCGCTACCAGCAAGATAGCAAAGATATCTTAGAGTCAATTGAGGGTAAATCCCTTGAGGATCTGTTCAACTGTCTCAATAGCGATAATAGTGACATCATCTGCCAGAGCCTAAGAGATATTGCCAGACAGGATAGATTTAAGTACTCTCGTCTATTTGCAGTTGGGCTTTATACTATCTTGAGCCAGATTGAACCTGATTTGTCCAAAAATACAGAACGCAGGGAGGAATACCTCAAGAAATTTGCCCAAGAGCTCAAATTACCCCAAGACAAGCTAGTCAAAGATGTTGATAGTTATCGTTCTAACCTAGAAAAGATGGAGCAGATCTTGCTAGTACTAGAAGATGCAGCCGAAGCCGAACGCAAGAAGCGAGAAAAAAAAGAACAACTAGCATCCTCTTCTAGTACTGATAGCTAAATCACTCTCTCATTGCCACCATCAATGGGCAATTGAGCTCCGGTAGTTTTGGCAAAGAGAGTTCCGCACATCTCGGCTGCCAATTCTGCCACATCTTTACTAGTGATTTCCACCTTTAAAAGGTTATTGGTTTTATAGGCCTCTACGCTCATGCCATAATGTTGGGCTCTTGATTGAAGAATTTCTTCGCTCCAGATTCCAGTATCAAATACCGCATTAGGGTGTAGACTATTGATCCGGATATTATCCTGTCCCCATTCTAGAGCTGCAACCCTTGCCAATTGATTGAGCGCGGCTTTAGATGCAGAATAGGCAGCAGCGCCATAGCCAGGAGCCGGTACATTTTTAGAGCCAATTACCACCACTCGGCCAAAGCGCGGTGCTAATTTGAGCAGAGGATGAGCTTCCCTTAAGAGATTCAAATTGGCATCTAGATTGAGAGACATCACCTTGTGCCATTGCTCAATAGTAATTTGGGAAATCTTAGCACTAGGGGGAAATATTCCCGCATTTAGAATCAACATATCTAGCCCGCCAAAGCTTTGGACTGCTTTTTCTATGGCGATCTTAATTTCCATCTCCTCGGTAACATCGCAAACTAGTCCTAGAAAATTTTTATTCTTATGAAGATGGGTGATGCTTGGTTGAATATCCAAACCGACAACTGCCGCCCCTCTTTTGAGTAGGGATTGGACGCACGCTTTACCAATCCCAGAGGCAGCTCCTGTAACTATGGCTATTTCTCCTTTTAGAGGAGGAACTTGAGAGTTACTTTTTAATTTGGCTTGTTCTAATTCCCAATATTCCATATCAAAAAGATCTTTAACTGGCAGAGCTTGATAGCCGCCAAGAGAAGTACTTCTTTCAATAATATCTATCGTGTGATCATAGATATCAGCGGCAATAGCAGCATCATTAGAGCCTAATCCCACCGCGCAGACTCCCAACTGTGGATCGATGATAATCCTTGGGGCTGGATCGAGCATAGTCTTAGGCTCTCTGGCACTAGGAGAATATTTTGCAAAATAGGCTTGATAATTTTTGACATAGGAGTCTACATCTTGGCCTAGCATTGGTAATCTTTTAGTTCTGATTACATGATCTGGAGTTGCTGGCCCTTGTTGGGAAATTTGCGCTATATCCTCTCTTTGGGCAAAGGCTAAACTTTTGGAATCACCATTTCTAGTGATAATGACAGGCCTACCGGCAGCTTTTGAGATTTCCTTGCGCAGCTTAGCTAAATCTAGAGATAAGCTGGTACCTTGATCGCTGATTGTTTTGCGCTCTATTGTCCAGGCTTGTTGGTGCTGGAGGTAGTTTTCAGCCAAGGTGACTAGCTCAATCATCCTTTGGTAAGACTGCTTAGCTGTATCGCCAAAAGAGAAAATACCATGGTTCATCAAGATCATCCCAATGGTCTTTTCGTTAGCTTCAAGGGCGAATTGTTTGGCACATAATCTAGCTAAATCAAAGCCTGGCATCACATAGGGAATGATCACCACCTGATCGCCATAAATCTGCTGTATTCTCTCTAATCCATTACTGGTATTAGTGATAGTAACTACAGCATCAGCATGGGTATGATCTACATATTTGTAGGGTAAAGCCGCATGAAGCAAGGTTTCCACTGAAGGAGAAGGAGCGCTAGAGAGAATCATCTGGGTTTTGAGCTCATTGACCATCTGAGGATCGCTGAGATGATCCAATTTGACCAATTCGAGCAAATGGGGCATGCGTACTGGGGCAAAGCCGGTTTCTTCTATGCTCACTAGATCCCAGCCACTGCCTTTGATATAGAGAATATCTTCACTCTGACCTAGGATATTTTTGCGCTGCAATTTTACAGAAGTATTGCCACCACCATGAAGAACCAAAGAACTATCACGTCCTAGTAAACGAGAAGTATAGACCCTCAGAGCCAAATCACTTTGGTATGCTGCTGCTTCTTGCTCATCCCACAAACTCTGCATACTTGCTCTCTCCTTAAACTTGATCAATTTTCAAGATAACCCAAAAGGGTCTAGTATCCTAGTAGTAGGTATCTGGGAGATTTTTCAAACCTTAAGATGAGTGAGCAATATTTCAACTTTGAAGTTGAGCAAAAAGAAAGACTAGATTTGGTATTGACTAGACATTTAGAGGATTTCTCCCGCTCTAGGTTACAAAACTTGATAACTCAAGGGAATGTTTTGGTCAATGGGCAGATCGCTAGCAAAAAAAACAGCCTTCTAGAAATTGGGGATCTTGTCCAGGTCAATGTTCCAGCTAGCAGAGAACTGAGTGAGGTTGAGGCTCAAGATATCCCGCTGACAATTCTCTATGAAGATAAAGATTTGATTATTATTAATAAACCATCTGGTTTAGTAGTCCATCCAGCACCAGGACATCCTGATGGAACTCTAGTTAATGCCCTATTAGCTCATTGTCAAGATTTAAGAGGTATTGGTGGGGTAGAAAGGCCTGGCATAGTACATAGATTGGATAGAGATACTACTGGAGCGATGGTCGTGGCCAAGAATGACTATACTCACCAACACTTACAACAACAACTCAAAGAAAAAACAGCCCGTAGAGAGTATTGGGGAATTGTGCATGGTTCACCGCGCATTACAAGTGGTACTATTGATCAGCCTATTGGCCGCCATCGCATTGAAAGAAAGAAAATGGCCATAGTAGCCCAAGGTGGAAAAGAGGCGATCACTCACTGGCAACTCAAGGAAAGACTAGGTTCCTATAGCTTGCTCAACTATAGACTAGAAACTGGCCGAACTCACCAAATCAGGGTGCATTCGAGTTTTATGGGTCATCCCATCGTTGGTGATAGCCTCTATGGCTCAGGTAAATCACCTGGAGTCAAACTAGAAGGACAAGTCCTCCATGCTTGGCAATTAAGCCTCATACATCCTCGCACAGCCCAAGAGCTCACAGTCACAGCTCCTCCACCTGAGAGCTTTAATAAGTTATTGAGCCTTCTGCGTCTTCGGACGGTAAGTTGAGGCAACATTGAGCTCTTTGAGCTGCTTGGGTTCAACTTCACTTGGAGCTTGAGTGAGGATGCAAGCTGCCTGTTGGGTTTTGGGAAAAGCTATGACATCGCGGATAGAATCCTCGCCAGCTAGCAACATCACTAAGCGATCTAGTCCGTAAGCGATTCCACCATGAGGTGGCGTGCCATATTCAAAAGCTTCTAAGAGGAATCCAAATTTGGCATTGGCTTGCTCATCTGTTAGCCCAATAGTGGCAAAGACCTCTTCTTGAACTTCCCTTTTATAGATCCGCAAACTGCCACCGCCAACTTCTACACCATTAAAAATCAGATCGTAAGCCTGTGCACGGGCAGTTTTGAGATCATGGATATCTTCAAGTTTAGGTGCAGTAAAAGGGTGGTGAAGAGCTTCTAGTCTTTTTTCATCAGCATTCCATTCAAACATAGGAAAATCAGTCACCCAGAGCAAATTGTATTTATTGTGATCGATTAAGCCCAATTCCTCACCTAAGACCAGACGCAGCCGGGAAAGAGATTTATTGACAGTCTCAGTATCACCAGCTCCAAACAACAAAAGATGGCCAGGCTGCGCGCCAGTTCTCTCCATGAGGATTGTTTTTTGCTCTGGGGTTAAATTATCTTTAATTGCGCCGATAGTATCTATTTCCAGATTTTCTCTGACTCTGATATAGGCTAAACCCTTTGAGCCAGCTTCAACTACTTCGTTAAAAAGATCCCCGCCTGGCTTGATCCTGACATTGGAAATGGCATCATTGCCCAGGGGAATCGGCAAGACTTTCACTTTGCCACCTTTAGTGACAGCATCAGAAAATACCTTAAAGCCAGAAGATTGAAATATATCTGAAACATCAACCAGCTCTAGATCAAATCTGGTATCAGGTCTATCACAACCATAGCGATCCATCGCTTCGGCATAGGTCAGACGGGCAAAAGGCTTTTGAAGTTCTATATTTTTAACATCTCGGAAGATATGGCAAACTAGTCCCTCATTGAGAGCCAAGATTTCCTCTTGATCCATAAAACTCATTTCCATATCTAACTGAGTAAACTCAGGTTGACGGTCTGCTCTTAGATCTTCATCTCGAAAACAACGAGCAATCTGATAATAGCGATCAAAGCCAGATACCATCAACAATTGTTTAAATAATTGAGGAGATTGAGGCAAGGCATACCATTTTCCTTCATTGACCCGAGAGGGAACTAGATAATCTCTGGCTCCTTCTGGAGTGGACCTAGTCAAAATGGGAGTTTCAACTTCAATGAAGTTTTCTTGATCTTCTAGATAACGTCGCATAGCCTTGACGACTTGATGGCGCAACTGCAGATTCTGGCTCATTTTCTCCCTTCTAAGATCCAGATAGCGGTATTGCAGGCGCACTTCTTCTTTGACGTTCTCAGTTTCAGTAGAGGAAATAACAAAAGGCAATTGTTTATGGACGATATTGAGAATTTCTATTTGGTCAGCATAGATCTCAATTTCGCCAGTAGATAATCTAGGATTAAGCGATTCAGCTGGACGAGCAGAGACTCTGCCGATAATTTTTACTACATACTCGTTGCGTAAGGATTCAGCGATCGGATAAGATTCTGGTGTGCGCTCTGGATCACTGACAATTTGCACAACACCACTGCGATCGCGTAGGTCAATGAAGATCACACCACCATGATCCCTGCGGCGATCTACCCAGCCGTAGAGAGTAACAGTTGTGTTGCAATGAGTTGTATTTGGTTCTCCACAATAACAGGTTCTCATAAATTGTTAGGTTAATGACTAATATTTACTGTATGAGCTTTTTTGCTGCAAAGCTTATTATCTAGCATTTTGCGAGGTTTTTTTATGGACTCTTTAGCTGATCAACAATACAAAGAAAAAATGCAACGACGTAAGGAAGTACAGGCGCAGCGTATTTCCCAATCCTCTAAAGAAAAAGGCTTGATCATTGTCAATACTGGCAATGGCAAGGGAAAAACTACAGCAGCTCTGGGCATGGTCTTAAGATCACTTGGACATGGCTATCGAGTGGCTATAGTTCAGTTTATCAAAGGAGCTTGGGAACCTGCAGAAAAAATGGCATTTTCCCATTGGTCAGATCAGTTGGTATTTCAGGCAATGGGTGAAGGTTTTACCTGGGACACTCAAGATCGTCAAAGAGATGCCGATCTTGCCCAAAAAGCTTTGAATCAAGGCATAGAGTATATTCTAGATCCTCAATTTCGTTTGATTTTACTCGATGAAATCAATGTAGCTATAAAATTGGGCTATCTAAATGTCGAGCAGGTGCTCAAAGCTCTTGAGCAAAAGCCAGAAATGACCCATGTTATTTTGACGGGCCGAGGCGCTCCTGCCCAATTGATTGAAAAAGCAGATCTAGTAACTGAAATGAGCCTAATTAAGCACCCTTTTCGTGAGCAAGGTATCAAAGCCCAGCCGGGAATTGAATTTTGATTATGAAACAATACAAAACTATTTTTCTCTATCTGCTGCTTTTGCTATTGGCCTTAGTGATGCTTTTTCCTTTAGTTTGGCTGCTAAGCACTTCCTTAAAACCAGCTAGTGAGGATGTCTTTGCTTCTTCAATCTGGCCAAATTCTCCGACATTTAAAAATTTCTTTAAGGTATGGACTTCTTACCCTTTTGATAAATATCTCTTGAACAGTAGTATAATTTCCGTCCTAACTGTAGTACTAAATCTGCTATTTTGTTCTTTAGCTGCCTATCCACTGGCAAGATTAAATTTCTGGGGCAAGGAGATAATTTTTGCGCTGATCATCGCTACTTTGATGATCCCTTTTCAGATTATTATGATTCCTCTGTATATACTAACTATTGAGCTAGGTCTAAAAAATACTATAGCCGGGGTGATTTTTCCTTCACTAGCTTCAGCTTTTGGTATTTTTCTGTTGCGGCAGTCTTTTGCTGGGGTTCCTAAGGAATTGGAAGAAGCAGCTAGGATCGATGGCTGTTCGGAATTAGATCTCTGGTGGTCAGTAATGTTACCGGCTATTAGACCATCTTTAACTACCTTGGCATTATTTGTATTTATAGGTTCTTGGGGAGATTTTCTCTGGCCTTTAATTGTTTTAGAAGATGAAAGTGTCTATACTGTTCCTCTGGGTGTAGCTAAACTGAGTAGCTCACTGGATCTTGACTGGAGACTAGTTGCGGCTGGCTCAGTGATCTCTTTGTTGCCAGTACTTTTAATCTTCCTGGTTTTGCAAAAGTACCTGGTGCCTAGTAATCTCAGCTCAGGTATCAAAGGGTAAATAGTTTCTGAAAATTGTGCTAAAGTTAACATTAATTAAGCAATTCCTGATCTTTAAAAGATCAGTTAATAGAATATTAATAAACTAAACATCAAACCAGGTTGAGAAGCAGTGGTTTCATCAATTGCTAAAGCGACTTCCCAAAACGTTTCCGACAGCACACCAGATCGCCAAAGTGGAGCTTATATCCTACTAGATAGTTTAAAGCGTCATGGAGTTAAACATATTTTTGGCTACCCAGGTGGAGCTATATTGCCTATCTATGACGAATTGTACCGATTTCAATCTAGAGGGGATCTGACCCACATTTTGGTGCGCCACGAACAAGGTGCTGTGCACGCTGCTGATGGCTATGCTCGCTCGACTGGCAAGGTGGGGATCTGTATGGCTACTTCAGGACCTGGAGCTACTAACCTGGTTACTGGAATCGCTACAGCCCAAATGGATTCTATTCCTATGGTCGTAATCACAGGACAAGTTCCCAGATCTGCTATCGGTAGTGATGCTTTTCAAGAAACAGATATTTATGGAATTACTTTGCCAATTGTCAAGCATTCCTATGTGGTCAGAAGAGCCGAAGATATGTCTAGGATAGTTGCTGAAGCTTTTCATATAGCCAGCAGCGGAAGACCTGGACCTGTTTTGATAGATATACCCAAAGATGTTGGGCTGGAAGAATGTGAATATGTTCCAATTGAACCAGGTTCTGTCAAGCTCAATGGCTACAAACCCAAATCTAAAGGCAATATCCGCCAAATAGCCCCAGCATTAGAGTTAATTGAACAAGCTAAACGACCCCTTCTCTATGTTGGCGGCGGAGCGATCACTTCTAATGCTCACCAACAGATTAAAGAGTTAGCCGAAAGATTTAATATTCCCGTTACCACTACCTTGATGGGACTGGGATCTTTTGACCAGCATCATGAGCTATCGTTGGGTATGTTGGGAATGCATGGTACTGCATATGCCAATTTTGCGGTTATGAATTGTGATCTTTTAATCGCAGTTGGAGCCAGGTTCGATGATAGGGTTACTGGAAAATTAGATGAGTTTGCCTCTCGCGCTAAGGTGATTCATATTGACATTGACCCGGCCGAAGTAGGCAAAAATAGACTGCCAGAAGTACCTATAGTAGGCGATGTGCAGCAAGTACTTGAGCAATTACTCCAAAGAGCAAACCATCTAGATCTCCCTTTTGATCCCCAAAGAACCAACGAATGGCTAGCTCGAGTTAAACGTTGGCAAAAAGAATATCCTCTAGAAGTACCTAATTACCCAGATATTATTTCACCCCAGCAAGTAATTGTTGAAGTTTCTCGCCAGGCTCCTGATGCTTACTATACGACCGATGTAGGACAACACCAGATGTGGGCTGCTCAATTTCTCAAAGTTGGACCACGTCGTTGGCTCTCTAGTGCCGGTTTGGGAACAATGGGCTACGGAATGCCGGCTGCTTTAGGCGCCAAACTCGGGGTAGGTGATGCTCAGGTAATATGTATTAGCGGTGATGCCAGTTTCCAGATGAACTTGCAAGAATTGGCGACCCTTGCTCAATATGGTATTGCTGTTAAGACAGTCATCATCAACAACGGCTGGCAAGGAATGGTTCGCCAATGGCAAGAGAGTTTTTATCAAGAGCGCTATTCCTCATCTGATATGATTCCTGGAATGCCAGATTTTGAACTATTAGCCAAAGCTTTTGGTGTCAAGGGAATTGTAGTAAATGATCCTAGTCAATTGTCCTCAGCTATTGAGCAAATGCTTGCTCATAATGGGCCTGTCTTGCTCAATGTGATGGTTAAAAGGGATGAGAACTGCTACCCTATGGTTCCTCCTGGCAAAAACAACGCGCAGATGGCTGGTCTATCGAAGCGGCCGCCTAGTGAGGTTTTTCCCGATTCAGGAATATGTCCTGAATGTGGTCACCACAATCTACAAAAATCCAACTTTTGTGGGGATTGCGGCACTAAATTATAGTTTTATACTTTCTAAAAAGAAATATGTACTTAAAGATAGCGAAGCTGGTAAAAAGCACCACTATTTTTTTGCGACAATTTTTTTCAGTCCAATTCCCAACTGATGAACGTAGAAAATTTAAGAATTATCGTCAGATTGATACCTTAAGCGAATATGTCTTGATTGAAACAGAAACGATGAATGTAGAATGCTACCGGCTCAATGAAAAGAAAAAATGGGAACTGAATGTCTATTCACTTGAAGAAGGTCAAGAGAATATAGAGGTCAACTTTAGCTCTGTTGACCTGCGTTGACCTATTTCAGCACTATATGAAGATGTGTTGTCTTTCCAGATAAATTAGGGCAATTCTAACTTTTTTTATAGTTAAAAAAAATCCTATTCTAATAAATCATTTAATTAGCTAGATCAGCTCTTTCATACGCCTCAACTATTTTTTGTACTAAAGAATGGCGAATTACATCGGCTTTAGAAAAATGACAAAAGGCAATTTCATTTACTGAGCTTAGTATTTTACTGGCTACCAGAAGTCCGGATTCTTGGTGAGTAGGCAAGTCAGTTTGAGTTATATCTCCTGTGACAACCATTTTAGAACCGCGCCCCAATCTGGTTAGTACCATTTTTAATTGAGCTGGAGTGGTGTTCTGGGCTTCATCGACTATAACAAAAGCATTGTTGAGGGTGCGGCCGCGCATATAAGCCAAAGGAGCAACTTCAATCTTGCCACGCTCCATTAAATCGGGAATTTTTTCAGCTTCAATAAACTCATAAAGTGCGTCATAAAGCGGTCTTAGAAAGGGATCTACCTTTTGTTGGAGATCACCTGGGAGAAAACCAAGTTTTTCACCAGCCTCTACTGCGGGCCGAGTTAAGATAATCTTTTCTACTTGATTACTCAAAAGATACTGCACAGCTAATACCGCTGCTAGAAAGGTTTTACCGGTTCCCGCAGGTCCAATACAAAAGGTAATATCATGCTTTTCAATACATTGAACATAGCGCCTTTGGTGAAAAGTTTTGGCTTTGATTAATTCTCCACGCCTAGTCCGAGCTAGAGTTGTACTCTGCATTTCACGGTATTCTTCAACCTTGCCAGTATCTAGAGCATCAATGGCTGCGAGAATATCGGGCGATGAGATCGCTCTACCTTCCCTCCAATGAGTTTCTAAGGACTGAATTATAAGATAGGCTTGCTCTACAGCATTAGGCTGACCAAATATACTTACTTGTTGACCCCGCAGAATGACCCGGGCTCCTGTCTGACGGGCAATGAACTTGAGGTTTTCTTCTGCTATGCCAGCTAGAGCAATTGCTCCTTCTTGGTGAGGTAATTCGATTATCTGAGAAGCTTGGTTCATTTATATTTTTTGGTAGATCTTTGGGGGTTTTTTAACTTTTGTTAACTGAAATTGATAAAATATGGATTCAGTTTGTCTACGATCAGTCCTAACTTAAATATAAAAGATGAAAGAGCAGATCCGGATCAAAGGGGCTAGGCAGCATAATTTAAAAAATATCAATCTCGATCTGCCTCGTAATCAACTCATTGTCTTTACTGGAGTATCCGGCTCAGGGAAATCATCGCTAGCTTTTGATACAATTTTTGCCGAAGGACAAAGGCGCTATGTCGAATCTCTCAGCGCCTATGCTCGACAATTTTTAGGCCAACTTGATAAACCCGATGTCGATGCAATTGAGGGTTTGAGCCCTGCTATTTCAATTGATCAAAAATCTACTAGTCACAATCCACGCTCTAGTGTAGGTACTGTCACCGAAATTTACGATTATTTGCGTTTGTTATTTGGCAGAGCCGGGGAGCCACATTGTCCGCAATGTCAGCGCTCAATAGCACCGCAAACAATTGATCAAATGTGTGATCGCATCGCTCAATTACCTGAAAAAACCCGTTTTCAAATTCTCTCCCCAGTAGTGCGTGGTAAAAAAGGTACTCACAAAAATCTTCTCTCAAATCTAGCACTCTCTGGCTTTGTGAGAGTCCGGATCGATGGAATAGTCAGTGAGCTTTCAGATAATATAGAACTCGATAAAAACCAGAGTCATCATATTGAAGTAGTAATAGACCGTCTAGTGCAAAAACCCGGCTTAGAAGGACGCATTGCCGATTCGCTGCGCACTTGTTTAAAGCAGTCTGAAGGACTAGCCATCATCGAGCTTATTGATGATATTAAAGAGATCCTTTTGAGTGAAAATTTTGCCTGCCCTGAACATGGGGCAGTAATGGATGAACTTTCACCGCGTTTGTTTTCTTTTAATTCGCCACATGGAGCTTGCTCTGATTGTCATGGCATAGGTACTTTGCGTAGTTTTTCGGCGGATTTGGTGATTCCTGATCCTAATGCGCCACTTTATAATGCCATTGCTCCTTGGTCAGATAAAGACAATAGCAGTTATTATCTCTCTTTACTCTATAGCCTCTCACAAGCTCTTGAATTTGACCTTAAAACTAGCTGGTCTGATTTGAGCGCTCAGCAAAAAGAGGGGATACTTTACGGTTTAGATGAGCCGATCTTCTTGCAAGGTGATTCTCGCTATGGTAAATCCGAAGGCTATCATCGCAAATATCCAGGACTGCTAGCTATGTTAGATCGCTCTTACCAAGAAAGCACCTCTGAGCTATACAAACAAAAACTAGAAAAGTATATTGTAGATAGTCCCTGTAAGGTCTGTCATGGGAAAAAGCTCAAGCCGGAAGCTCTAGCTGTCAAACTTGGTCAGTACAATATACTAGATTTGGTCTCTGTCTCGATTGGGGAGAGTTTAAAGAGAATCAAGCAACTGCAACTGACTCCCCGCCAAGAGCAAATTGGTGAGCTGGCTCTACGAGAAATACAAGCTAGGCTAGAGTTTTTACTAGATGTTGGGCTGGATTATTTAAGTCTGGATCGCTCTGCTATGACCCTTTCTGGTGGAGAAGCCCAAAGAATACGACTAGCTACCCAAATAGGTTCAGGTCTCACAGGAGTGCTCTATGTTCTAGATGAGCCCAGCATAGGACTGCACCAAAGAGATAATCAAAGACTATTAGAAACCCTCAAAAAACTCAGAGATCTTGGCAATACCTTGATCGTAGTTGAGCATGACCAAGATACCATTTTAAGCGCTGATCATTTGGTAGATATTGGACCAAAAGCTGGGGTACATGGTGGACACATTGTCTGCCAGGGAGATATTCAAACTCTCTTAAATTGCCCAGACTCTCTAACTGGGGCTTATCTTTCTGGCAGATCTTCTATTGCTACTCCTACTACTAGAAGAGAGGGAAATGGTAAATATCTCACTCTAAAAAATTGTCATGCCAATAACCTTAAAAATATTGATGTAGAGATTCCTTTAGGTAAACTAGTGAGTATT
Organism: uncultured cyanobacterium; assembly: GCA_903887375.1. Lineage (GTDB taxonomy): Bacteria > Cyanobacteriota > Cyanobacteriia > Cyanobacteriales > Microcystaceae > CAISPN01. The sequence continues at coordinate 32,779 of CAISPN010000021.1, read as the reverse complement.
ACAGGTGTCTCAGGTTCTGGCAAATCTACCTTAATCAATGAGCTACTCTATCGATCTCTTCACCATCATTTGAGCAGAACTGTTCCTTTTCCTTCCGGTTTAGGTTCAATCGATGGATTAAACTGCCTCGACAAAGTGATCGTAATCGATCAATCTCCCATTGGTCGTACTCCACGTTCTAATCCTGCTACCTATACTGGCGTACTCGATACGATTCGAGAGGTATTTTGCGAAACTATTGAAGCTAAAACCCGTGGTTATAAACCAGGTCAGTTTTCTTTCAATGTCAAGGGTGGCCGCTGCGAGGCTTGCTCAGGTCAAGGGGTAAATGTGATTGAAATGAATTTTCTGCCAGATGTCTATGTGCAATGTGATGTTTGCAAAGGTAGTCGTTACAATCGCGATACCCTTGGGGTTAAGTTTAAGGGATATAACATAGCTGATGTGCTCAATATGACTGTAGATGAAGCTTTGGAGGTTTTTAACAATATCTCTAAAGCCTCAATACGGCTGCAGACTTTAGTAGATGTTGGTTTGGGCTATGTCAAGCTAGGACAATCAGCTACAACTCTTTCTGGAGGTGAAGCGCAAAGACTTAAATTAGCTAGTGAACTTTCTAAAAGGGCAACTGGTAAAACGCTATATCTAATCGATGAGCCAACTACTGGATTGTCTTTTTATGATGTCCATCAGTTGTTAAACGTCTTGCAACGCTTGGTGGATAAGGGCAATTCTATAATAGTGATTGAGCATAATCTAGATGTAATCCGCTGTAGTGATTGGATTATAGATCTGGGCCCCGAAGGTGGTGATAGGGGAGGTCAAATTGTAGCAACCGGTACGCCAGAAGAGGTAGCTAAAAATATTAAATCCCATACTGGAAAATACTTGAAAAGCCTCTTATTATGAATTCTTCTATTTTCTATCTGCTAAAATACACTTTTAATCCAATCATAAAAATCTCATGTTAAAACTTTATGGTGGCGCTAGAAGCCGCGCTTCGTTGGTTCAATGGTACATAGAGGAGTTAAATCTTCCCTATGAATTTGTTCTGTTAGATATGGCTAATGGCGAACATCGCCAAGATACTTTTCTTTCTCTAAATCCTTTTGGTAAGGTACCAGTTTTAGTAGATGGGGATTTTAAGATTTGGGAATCTGGCGCTATTTTGCTCTATATTGCCCAAAAGTACGGAAACTTGGGAAATTTGCCAGAAACTAGAGCAATTGCCGAGCAATGGGTTCTCTTTGCCAATGCTACTTTGGGTCCTGGCATTTTTAGTGAGGCTACCCGAGCCAAAGAATTACCCAAATTGATGACTCCTCTTAATGAACTACTAAGTAAACAGCCATACATCCTAGGGAATGAATTCACTGTGGTAGATGTAGCTTTAGGCTCTATAGTTTTTTATATTCCTGCTATGTTAAAAATTGAGCTTACTGATTATCCCGCGGTCAATGATTACTTGAGTAGATTATCAGCTCGTCCTGCCTTTATTAAAACAATTCTCAAAAGATAAGCTAAATGTTTCTTCTCAAAACAGAGCAGCGGAGCAAATTAGATGAGAGTGACGATGCTGCTTTTTATTGTTATCCGCGCTTTGTCTACCATGTAGATAACGGGTTTATTAGAAAGCTCAAGCAACTTTATAGTCAAAAACTTCAAAGCGACAGCCGAATTTTGGATCTAATGAGCAGTTGGGTATCTCATCTACCTGAAACTATTCAATTTAGCCATGTTGAGGGACATGGTATGAACCAGGAGGAACTAGCTAAAAACCCAAGATTGGATCACTATTTCATCCAGAATCTAAACCAACAGACAAGCTTACCCTTAGAAGATCAAAGTTTTGATGCAGTATTAATAACTGCATCTATTCAGTATATCCAATATCCAGAAACCGTTTTTAGGGAAATTGCCCGAGTACTCAAGCCCAATGGCATTGCTATTATTAGTTTTTCTAATAGAATGTTCTATCAAAAGGCTATCAGTGTTTGGAGAGATAGCAGCGAAAAAGCTCGCCTAGAGATAGTAAGGAGCTATTTCAAAGCTATTGAAGGCTTTGGTGAACCGGAAATTATTGCTAAAACTTTTATATTAGGAGGAGATCCTTTTTATGTGGTGATGGCCAATCGCCTATGATGATAAATATTTAGTTTAACCGGTAACTCGATGTCCCTTCCCCGTTTACTAGTGCTTGTAATTGGGATCACCTTAATTCTCGCTCTGGTGATTTGGTTAGTCCAGTCAATCTATAATCTTTATTTTCAGATATCCTTCACTGCGCCAATTTTGGCCAATCTTCTGCTGCTTTTGATTATAGGCCTACTCGGTTTATTGATTGGCTACTTCATCTATTACTTTAACCTAACTACTAGTAAAAAAAAGGGGAAACCAGCTCGTTACAATCGGCTCCAATTGCCTCAACAGAAAACTGAAGCTGCTGGGGCAACTCTCAAGGCAGTACGGCAGCAAGTTCAACAGATCCAAGATGAAGTCTCCCAAAAGGTTTTGCTACGTCGTTCACAGGAAATCGAAGCTTCTCTAGCTAAAGGAGAATATCGATTAGTTGTTTTTGGAACAGGTTCAGCTGGCAAGACTTCCTTAGTTAATGCTTTAGCAGGGGAAATCGTTGGCCAGGTTGAACCCACCATGGGTACTACTAAAATAGGTCAATCATATCGTCTCAAATTTAAAGGAATCAGCAGGGATATCTTAGTTACTGATACTCCTGGGATTCTTGAAGCCGGTATAGCAGGGACTGAAAGAGAACAATTAGCTAGAGAGCTAGCTACTGGAGCAGATCTGCTTTTGTTTGTGGTAGACAACGATCTTCGTCAATCTGAATATGAACCGCTACAAATGTTGGTGGAAATTGGCAAAAGATCTCTGCTGGTTTTCAATAAAATTGATCTTTATACCCAAGCAGACCAACAGGATATTCTACAAAAACTACAAGATAGAATTAGCCAATTCATGTCCCCAAATGATGTGATTGCGATTGCGGCTAATCCTCAGCCCTACCAATTACCTAGTGGAGAAATTATCCAAAGTGAGCCAGAAATTATCCCTCTGGTTAAGAGGATCATTGCAGTTCTTAGAGCAGAAGGAGAAGATCTCATTGCCGATAATATTTTGCTACAGTCACAGCGACTAGGCGAGCAAGCAAGAGCAATAATCGATCAACAAAGAAGACGCCAATCAGATCGCATTATTGAGCGCTATCAATGGATCAGCGCCGGGGTGGTTGCTATGACTCCTTTACCTGTAGTTGATATGTTGGCAGCAGCTGCAGTCAATACCCAGATGGTAGTCGAAATTGGCCAGGTTTATGGCTGCCAGTTAAATAGCGAACGAGGCAAAGAATTGGCTATCTCTTTGGGCAAAACACTGGTCAGCTTGGGCGTAGTTAAAGGCACTATTGAAATAGTAAGCACAGCATTACAATTGAATTTAGCTACCTATATAGTCGGCAAGGCTATCCAAGGGGTGAGCGCTGCTTATTTGACTCGCATTGCTGGAAAGAGTTTTATTGAATATTTCCGATCTGATCAAGATTGGGGCGATGGAGGTATGAGTGAAGTTGTACAGCGGCAATTTCAGCTCAGTCGTAAGGATGAATTTATCAAAGGCTTCATCAGCGATGCCTTAAACAAAGTCGTAAGTCCTTTAAAACTATCACTAGAAAACCAAGAAGAACCAGATGATGATGATGAATTGCTCCCATCACAACAGCCCCCTTCTTCAGATTACTGGGAATGGTGACTTGCTTTAGAGCAAATAAGTCTTTATACTTATTAAAATGTTAAATATTTTAAAGAAGTATTTCTAAAAATTAAGCAAATGACAATCGCCACTAATTTACATCGCTCTAGAGAAACTAAATTCAAGGTGACTGTACCAGCTAAGGTGATTGCTTTAGGTGATAGTTTTATCTACGGCTATGGAGATAATTTAGGTGGCGGTTGGGTAGAAAGGCTCAAGCGTCAGTGGATGAACGATGGTCCTGTTCTTTATAACTTGGGAGTTAGAGGAGATCGCACCAAAGATGCCTTGCTCAGACTAGAGCAGGAATACTCAGTTAGGGGTGAGCTACGCAATCAATTTCCCGAATTAATAATTCTATCTGTTGGTTTAAACGATACTCCCCGTCTAGGTAAACCCAATGGAAAACCCTATACCAACCAAGAAGATTTTCAAAAACATATCCAAACTCTCTTAGAAGTAGCCAGCAGACTTTGCCAAGTCGTATTTGTTGGTATGGTACCTGTAGATGAATCTAAAATGCCTTTTGCTGGTTGTCTATACTACAATCATTTAGATCAAAGTATATATAGTGAGATTACCAAACAAGCCTGCCGAGAAAGAGATATACCCTATTTAGATCTATTTAGAAATAGCCCTACAATCGAGCTTTCAAATGATGGTCTGCACCCAAATCCAGCAGGACACATAAAAATTTTAGAACAAGTTTGTAACTGGGGACCAATTAAACAATTAAGCTCTCAATCTGCCAAATTATAGATCTTGATATCTTGTCTATTGGCAAGTTCGCTAAATTTGAAGATCTTGGCATAGAAATAAAACTCGCCATCTAGAGCTAGTTTGATATTTTCTGCAATTCTAAAACCATGTTGTTCATTTTCAAAAGCTAGGTAAGCTACTGCAACACCTTTACTTTTAAGAGCATTGACCATCATTTGGGCCTGGTTAGCAGGAACAATTTTATCTTCTAGTCCCTGTAAAAAGATCACCGGACAGTTCAATCTTTCAGTAAAGTTAATTGGTGATCTTTGCTGATATTTCTCTTGCTCTTGGGGATATTTGCCAATGAGGCTATCTAAGTAGTACGCCTCAAATTTGTGAGTATCCTTGGCTAAAGCTTCAAGATCGCTGACACCATAGTAACTAGCACCAGCTTTGAATAGATCATGAAAAGTTAAAGCCGCCAAGGTAGTATATCCACCAGCACTGCCACCAGAAATAGCCAATTTTTCTGGATCTACTATGCCCTGTTTGACCAGATGCAGTGCCCCATTGAGACAATCTTCCACATCGACTATACCCCATTGTCCATCCAATCTCTGTCGATAGGCACGACCATAGCCAGTGCTACCACCATAATTGACATCCAGATAGGCAAAACCTCTGCTAGTCCAATATTGTAAACGTAGATTTAAATTGACAGAAGCAGCAGCAGTTGGCCCGCCATGGCTTTTAACCAAAAGAGGTGGTAATGTTCCATCAGGGGCTTGGTAGTCTTTATTTTTTGGTAAATATAGCCAAGCATGAGCTGTTTCTCCATTGCTGGTAGCAAAAGAGATAGCTTCTGGCTCAGAGAGATATTCTTCATCTATCTTGAGTGAACTAGAAAGCTTGATAGTTTCAATTTTTTTTGTAGACAAATCTAGTTTGATTATTCCTGTGGGTTGATTTGGAGATCCTCCTAGGAAAAAAACTTGATCTAAATGAACTTGAAGAGAGCTGATATTGGTATAGGGGCTATCAACAGGAGAAAAATATCCTGTTTTTGGATCAATGGTAGCCAGATGCCAACTGCCGTTTTGGCTATAAGAGCAGACTATCTGATTATCGTTGGTAAAACCATAATTAGAAAGGCCAAATACCCAATGAGGATAGCCAAACTCTGCCTCCATTGGATAAAGAGATTTGATACCAGTAGAGAAACTATAACTGTAGAGATTCCACCAATTATGGCGATCACTGACAAAATAAAGTTCCCCATCGCTAAACCAGCGTGGTTCACAGATAGATTCATTCTCTCCTCCAGCAAGGCAAATAAAATTATTTAGATCATCTAGAGGTGCTAAAAAAAGAGCTGCTGCATCCCAAGGCATAAAGGGATGGTTCCAGGATAACCAGGCTAGAAACTTACCATCAGGACTAAGTCTTGGACTGTAGTAAAAATCATAACCCTCAAGTAAAGGAATTACCTCTCCACTATAGATATCTATAGAAGCTATATAGTTATTTACCTTCTGCCCAATGTGTTCTTCAACTACTGATAAAAGACGATTATTATATTTATCTAATACAAAATCAGCGTAGCGTCTAGAAGAATATGGAGTTAAAAGTTGAGGCGCCTCACCTAGAAGTTGTCTATAGATACATTGATCACTATCATTGGAAAAATATATGACTCCATCTTGGATTAAAACTGCCCCTCCACCATATTCATGTACCCGAGTGCGCACATTGAAGCCAGTTGGGGTGATATCTTCAATCTTGCCATTGACATCTTTTCTGACTAAAACATTACGGCCTTTTTCTTGTGGCCTTGCCTCTAGCCAATAAAGATCCTCTCTATCTATATATATATCCCCTAAAGATACAGCATCAGCCAAGATTGACTCTGCAGTGATAGGAGATTGCCAACTTCCATAGTTTTTTATTTGTTTCATTGCGCTTTGTCTGCCAAGTTTAAATAGGATTGTTGGATTATGGCAGCATGCCTTGACCAGGAATATTTATCTGCTTGAGCTAATCTTAAAGCTAAAGGAGGAGCTAGCTCTGGATTAACGAGTAATTGCGATACTAAATCAGTCCAAGTTTCCACCTGTTCTAGGGGACAATATAGTATAGCATTGCCTCCAACTTCTTTTAAAACAGGAATATCACTAGCTACTACTACTGTGCCACAGGCTAAAGCTTCAATCACAGGTAAACCAAAACCCTCTGCCTCGCTGGTTAATAAAACTGCTACTGATCTTCGATAAAGTTGAGCAATAGTTGTACGGTTCAAATTGTGTAAATGGATAATTGCTTGTTGAAGGTTATTTTGCTCTATTTGTTGGAATTGTTCTTGAGTCCATTGTCCGCCTATTTTTACCAGTAGCAACTCGGGATAGATCTTGCGCAATCTACTAAATACCTCTAGCAGCACATCAATTCTCTTGCGAGGGATACAACTACCAATATGTAAAATATAGGGAGTATTAACAATTTGCCTAAATATCTTCTCAGCGCCGGGATCTAAATAGTTAAGTAAATTAAATTCTGGGGAAATTCCCAAAGGAGCCTGGATTAAACAAGCTGGATCTATTAACTGGTGTTGTTTAATTTCACTGGCAACTGCCTCGGTGGAATAAAAGACAATAGCGGACTTTTGCAGTCCGCTTAAGATTCTGCCAGAGATAGCTCTATACCAAGCTGGTCTGATTTCTTGCGCAGGTTTTAAGATAGAGCGAAAAGCATCAATATCATGACAATAAACCCCTACTCTTTGCTTTGGTAAAACATGGACAAGCTGGGCATAACTGTGATCTACAACATGATAAAAGTTAAAGTTATCTATTCTCAAGTTATCCTTGAGATAATTGGGATAGTCCCAAAATCTATTGAGAAGTCGATCAGCATTGTAAAAAGAATTTTTTTTTCCCAACAGGGGAATGTTTTGCAAGCGAGGTTTGAACTTTGGACATATCCGCTCGAGCGCGACTTCTTTGTCATCAGCCTTATGCAGGTTCTCAATGAGCATTTCTGCGCAGAGATCCATACTGTACCACTTCTCTTCTAGATAATCACAAACTATAGAAAGCTTAATTTGAGCCACTGCCGCTAGTTACTTGTCCATAACGATATTAAAAAAAGTATAGCTCGGAGCTTAAAAAAACTTACAAGTTTGTAAAAGAATTTGATATGATATTGACTAACTAGGTAATACTTGATGTCCTAAACTTACTGCAGATTCTTTACCAAGTATTTTTTTGTGGAATAGCCTTACTTAAAGTGTAGAAATGGAAGAGTATTTAAAGTTTATATCCCTAATCAGAGCTCGTTGGTTGCCCTTTACAGTAGTCACCCTCTCTGTTGTGGCCTTGTCTATAGTTAAAAACTTGTCAGAAAAACCTATCTATCAATCTGTCGGGCAGCTTTATTTAAAAACTAATGTCCCTTCTCCACTAGCTGGGCTCCTCACAGCCAATAATAATTCTAATTCTGGGATGATTGGTGGTAGTGTAGATATACCAACAGAGGTGCTGGTTCTTCGCTCTACTCCCTTGGCTCAAAGAACCCTTAACAAGCTCAAGCAAGATATAAGTCCTCAAGCCTTTTTAAGTAATCTGGTAGTTAGAAACATTGAGAGTACTAATGTACTTGAAGTTGCCTATACGAGCAGCGATCCTAAAACAGCAGCTTCCTATGTCAACGGACTGATGGATGTATATGTACAAAACGATATCGATGTAAACCGGGCCCAGATAAAATCAGCCAAGGAATTCATTTCTCATCAGTTACCACAGACTCAAAGAGATATGCTCAAAGTTGAAGGCAAGCTGGTCAATTTCAAAGAAAAGAATGCAACTTTAAGCCTCTCTGCTGAAGAAAAGAGCAATGTGATGGGTTTGCGCGCATTAGAGCAAGAAGTTCAAAAAACCAAGGCGCAAATAAAATCATTGGATCAGCAGAGTAAATCGATTCAAAACATGTTTGGTGTATCCTCAATAGATGCAAAAGTTACTGGACTAGTCCAAGATATGCCAGCTGTTCGCGCTGCAATTACTAAACTGAAAACGTTGCAAGAGAATATTAAGCTTCAAAGCGTCCTTGTGACTCCCAGCAATCCCAAAATGATTGAACTTAAGGATGAAGAAGCTGTACTCAAGCAGCATTTAGAAGATACTATAAAAGAAAGTTTTGTAGGCAAAGCTAAGCAATTGCATCAGAAGGTACGACCTGAAGATTCAATACTTATAAGTCCTACCCAACAAAAGCTTCTAACCAATTATGCTGAATATAAAACCGAAAGGCAGGGTTTAGAAAAGAAATTACAATACTTATATCAGAATATAGATGTTTATAAGAAAAAGGCTAAGACACTCCCTCGTTTAGCCCTGCAGGAGGGACATATTAACCGAGAAATCGCTGTTAATACTTCAGCCTATGAAGCTCTTGTTGGCAAATACCAGGAATTGGAACTGTTGGAAAATATGCAGATTAGTAATGCTAGGATCATTGCTCCAGCTTTGATTCCAGAAGCTCCTCTGCAAAATCGCCAACAGCTAAACTTAGTCCAAGGATTACTCGGTGGAATCCTTATGGGAGCAGCAGCAGCTTTCATCGTAGAGAACCTAGACAAGACAGTCAAATCCAGGCAGGCAGTTCAAGAAATACTCAATTACAATTTGCTAGGCTGCATCCCGCCTTTTCCTATGGATAAAAATAAGAAAAGGGCTGCTAAAGGAAGCAGAGCTAAGCGTAGTTTGGATGAGGTCGTTGTTAGAAGTCGTCCCAACTCACTCATTAGTGAGGCTTTTGGGATTGTATCAACCAACTTAAGAGTTTTTAACTCAGATCAAAAGATAGATTCGATAGTGATATCTAGTTCTTCACCCAAAGAAGGTAAAACTACAATAGCTGCCAACCTGGCTTTGACTATTTCTAACCTTGGTGGCAAAGTGTTGTTGATAGATGCTGACTTGCGTAAGCCTGCTCAACACAAGATATGGCAGTTACCCAATGATATTGGCCTTAGTAATGTTATTGAGGATAAGTTAAGTATTGAAAATATAGTTCACCAAGTGGCGCCCAATCTGCAAGTTCTAACCAGTGGCGATAAAGATACTAACCCAGCTAATATATTCAACTCCTTAGATATGTCCAATTTTCTAGAGCAGGTCAAAGAAGATTATGATTTTGTGATAGTCGATACTGCGCCAATTACAGTAGCTGCTGACGTATCTATTCTCGGCAAATTAGTTGATGGAATCGTCTTTGTGGTTCGGCCTGGAGTATCGCGCTCTAATGCTATCAGAATTGCTGCTGGTGTTCTAGAAAATGCCAATCAGAACGTTTTAGGGTTGGTTATCAATGGTACTAATATGTACGGTGAATATGAGTACAATTATAATTACAACTACAACTACTACAACTACTACTCACGCAAAAAAGAGTAAAAGCATATAAAAGAAATGACAACTAAAAGCCCATTTAGATTTTAAATGGGCTTTTAGTTGTATTATTATTTACTTGGCCGCTATGGCAGGTGCTTTAGGAACTACCTGCAATGAACGCAGACTGGGAAATAGAAAGTGGTTCTCTTCTACATACTGAGCACCGAACAATCCCTTCTCTGCCCAAAAATAACGATCAGTTGTGTGCTCATTTCGTTTTACAATTAATAGTGCTGGAGGCTCGATACCCACCGAGCTAATGTACTTGCGTGCAGCTGTCACAGGCTTGTCTTCGCCACTTTCTATGCTGTACTGAGGTACTAGCTCAAGAATCTTGCGCCCTTCATTACGACGACGACTCTTGCGTTTCCGTTTCCTGGCCAACTCAATTACCTCCCTTATTAGCTTATCGCTGTAATTATGGTTACAAAATTTTGTAGTGATTATATCAGTTTGCTCATAGGAAATCAAGCATTTCTCATAATTGACAAAATTGAAAAAATCCTTGCAGAATAAATAAAATTGAGAAAGAACAGGGTTTGGACAATATAAAAAAATTAATTCTCAGCAATAAAACTTTACATGCCCTCAAGGATAAATAGAATTTCAGGAAGGTCAAAGGATGTCAAGTCAAGAAAAAATAAGTTCAGGTAGTGAAGATTTTCTTGCCCTCTGTCATGCCCAACTACATAGCCTAGATTGCAGTATAAATATGGATTGGGCAGGGGTTTACTTAGCCAAGCAAGATATAGTGGGTAAACCTCAATTGTTTCCTGCAATTATTTACCCAGAAAGAGGAAGAGGTGCAAGTTTACCCCCTAGCTCAATTGATCAAGGACAATACATAATACACTTTCAAGAGAACTATCTGACAAGAAGAGCTAATCAAATAGCCTTACCCTTAGTAAATCAAGGAGAAATACTGGGCGTTTTACTGGTAGTTCGAGATCAAAAAAATTGGACAGAGAGAGAACTTCAACAAATCAGCTCCACTGCCGAGGTATTGTCATTAGCCAGAAAACTTGACCTTAACTACACTAGATCAAAAGCCGAGGCTCTCTATTTGGAAATTGAAAAAGCAAATCAGGAGAAGTATATTGCTGATTTGTTGCATCAACTGAAAAATCCAGTAACGGCGCTTAGAACTTTTACCAAGCTTTTGATCAAAAAAATAACTTTCCAGGGAGATCATGAGCAGGCCCTCAAAGGAGTTGTCAGAGAAAGTGAAAGAATAGTGGAACTTCTGCAAGGTTCAAGCGCAAATTCTCTTAATAATCGTGAGGTTAACCTTTTACCTCAAGCCTCACAACTAAAACTGAAAAATCTCTCTCTCGAATCAATATTAGTCCCATTAATTGATTCTTTCAGTTTAGTTGCCCAGGAAAAAGGATTAGATTTAAGCTATGCAAGTACTGAAAATTTAATTCAAGTCAAAGCTGATAGCAGAGCTTTAACTGAAGTAATGAGTAACTTGATTGACAATGCCATTAAGTATACTAGCGCGCCTGGTAAAATCTTTATCACCACCGAAACTCAAGAAAACTGGGTTAGGATTTTGGTAACTGACAATGGCTGCGGAGTCTCTCTAGTAGATCAACCCTACATTTTTGAGCGTCATTTTCGCGGAGAAAAAACCCAACAAGAAATCCCCGGCAGCGGACTGGGTTTAGCCATAGCCAAGGAATTAGTAGAACAAATGCAAGGAAAGATTGAGCTACTTAGTCCTTCTTACGTTTTGGCTGACAATCAAGGAGAAAGTGCCGGCGGCTCTACTTTTATTGTTTGGCTATTATCCTCAACTGCTGATTCTCGTAGTATTGATTGAATCTCTTCTACCGTTAATGCTTGTTTATTCTCACTAGGAATTTCAACAAGAATCATATAGCCCTCAATAATACCTTGAGATGCTTGAGAAATAGCTCTTAATATTTTAGGCATATCAGCTTTTTGCATTCTGCCGAATTGATCATAGAGCTCTAAAGCAGAAAGACAGCCAATCGCTGGATTCCAACCATAACTAGCCGGAAAGCGAGCTGAAGATGCAAAAAAATCCTGCCCTTCCCCGCTACCGTGAATACGAATCAAACCACGACCTATCTTGCCAGCCCAAAATGACTCTTCTATTGGAAAGTAACCACGCCAAGAAGGTGGCAACAAGCTCTTATAAGAAGATAAGTTGTTAGGTAGCGCGCCACTGCTAGATACCCCATCTTCAAAGGGCAGATATAGCTTGATTAAAGGAAACTGTCCATAAGCTCGGAAATAACGAGCTTCAGCGCGCGGCATTTTCCCTTCTATTCGAAAAATTCCTGCAGGAGTTTGGCCATGCTCAAATTGTGAACGTAGGCCATGTAAAGATCTTGTCAGAAGGGGAACTGACCAAAGTTTGCCTTGGTCATATAGAAAGTTTCCTTTTCGATCTTTCAATATAGCCAGACAGAGAATAGAACGATCTGTTCTGCATAATACATATAGTTGGGACTGATTGGGAACCAGTTGCCAGGTCAAAAGATCTTTAAGTGGAGGCAAAGATTGCGGCCTTAGTCGAAACAAAACATCTTCTATGGTAGTTTGAAGAAGTATGCTGTCTGTATGAGGAAAACGACGCCTGATTATATCAATCCAATTAGGAATATCTGGTGAATTAGGTTCTTTGCTGACCAATGCTTCTAAGGCAATAGCTACCCATTTGGGATTATTGCTATTGTTGATGATCTCAATGAAACGATCTTTAAGAATTGGAGAAGAATTTCCATCCGCTAAATAAATTTCAGTAGCGCTTTGGAAGGCTCTTTTTAAGATTGTCTCTTGAGAATGGGACTCGGTAAATGCTAATATCTTATTCAAAGTTTCTTCAATTTCAGGATACTTTACCTCTTCTAAGGCAATAGCCCAAAGGATCTCACGCCAAATCCTTTCTGTGGATTGATTGAGGGGATTAACTTGCAAATTATATCGTTCAGGACGAAGCCAAGAATAGGTTTCTTTCTTTTGCTCTTGTCTTGCTGTAGCTGTAGCTTCCGGTTGATCTTTAAAGTCTAAATCACCGGAACTTAATTTCCAGGAATATGGTGTTTGTGCAATAGAGCCTGATATTTTTATCAACATTAAAGCAGTACTGAGAATTAAGCAAAAAAAAGTTCTAGACATACTCCAATTTATATACTCATGACATCATCTCTTAAGAAATTAGCATTTAGCGGGGCAATTTGGTCCTTTTTTGGCTATGGATTTGGTCAGGGGATGAGATTAATCTCTAACCTTTTTCTAACTCGTCTGCTTTTTCCTGAAGTATTCGGATTAATGTCCTTAATAAGCACATTTATAATCGGGATTGCTCTTTTTTCCGATATTGGGCTTACTCCTAGTGTGGTTTATAGCTCAAAAGGAGATGATCCGGATTTTTTAAATACAGCTTGGACAATCAAGGCAATCAGGGGGGTAATTCTTTGGATTTTTGCTGTGATTATTTCCTTTCCATTAGCTCATATTTATCACAATTGGGAAATTGTCAAGATACTGCCTATAGTCGGTCTAACATTTATTTTTGATGGATTAGCTTCAACTTCCACTTTTACTTTGACCCGACAAGTGAATGTCAAAAAGAATATTCTCTTTGATCTATTTTTTCAAATTCTCCAAATAGTCATTATGCTCATTTGGGCATGGTTTGATCACAGTATCTGGTCTTTGGTAGGCGGCTGGTTTATTAGTTCTTTTTTCAAAATGATTGCTAGCCACTTTCTTATCAAGAACTATACCAATAAGTTTACTTGGAACAAACAAATGGCTAAAGAAATCTTGAATTTTGGCAGTTGGATCTTTTTATCTACCGCAGCGACTTTTGTCTCAGTGCAGGCAGATAAACTCATCTTGCCCAAACTATATCAAGATTCAGGTGAAGGTTTAAAAATATTAGGTGTCTATATAATAGCTTTGACCTTTGCTATGATTCCTCAAGAGATTGTGGGGGTGATCTCAGGCAAAATAATTTTTCCGATTATCACCAAATTTTCTGAATTGCCCAGAGAGAATCTAAGAAGAAAAATTCTCTCCAAGCGTTGGATGGTTTTACTTGCAGTCGGTTTAATCGTCATAGTACTAGTTTGTTTTGGCGATATGTTGATTTCAAAGCTTTATGATAAAAGATATCATCAAGCAAGCTGGATATTGCCGATATTGGCACTAGGGGTATGGCCAAATTTGCTTTACCAAACAGGAGTTGAGTCACTTCTAGCGGTAGGAAAACCTCAATATTTGGCTATGAGTCAAACTGCCAAAAGTATCTATATGTTTATCGTTCCTGCATTAGCCTTTCATTGGTTTGGTTTGGTAGGTTTTATTGTCGCAGTGGCGATTAATGACTTTGGTCTTTACTCTACTGTAGTATATGGATTGTTGAAAGAAAAATTAAACTTCTTAAAGCAAGATTTTTCCTGTACGTTAATATTAGTAGTGTTAATTTTTATTGTATTAACAATCAGAAATTCTTTAGGTTTCGGCTATCCACTTGATTCACTATTTACCAGTCATTAACTTTTTTTGAAACATGCATAATAGCCCCTTAGCACTACTGGCAATATATTTGTGGTTTCCTTTAGTTATATTTTTTCTACTGTCTTTTCCAGTTAGAACGGCTATAATCACCAGTTATATCTATGGAGTATTATTTCTTCCCAAATCTATAGGTTTGAAGATACCACTTCTTGCATATTATGGAGATGACAATACTACTAGTTATGCGTTGTTAATAGGAATTATTATTTTAAGCCTCACCAAAACTATCGATTCTAAAGAGCTCAAGGAATTTAAGTTTAAATCCATAGATATACCAATTATAATGACCTGTTTAAGTCCTGTTTTTGCATCTTTTGCTAATGGGCTGGGTTTGCATATGGCAATCAAAGAATTTTTTATACAGGCATTTATTTTTGGTATTCCTTACTTTTTAGGAAGAATATATATCAATGATTTAGCTGGATTAAAAGAATTATGTATTAATATAATCAGAGGTGCACTTTTATATGTTCCATTATGTTTATATGAAGTAAAATTTAGTCCAATTTTACATCAGAGGATTTATGGATATTTTGCTCATAGCTCAGGTACAATGCAAGCTTACAGAATGGGTGGTTGGAGACCCCAAGTGTTCATGATACATGGTTTGGTAGTAGCACTCTGGATGGTCTCAGCTGTCATCTTAATTCTCTGGTTATGGCAATCGAAAACAATTAAAAAAATCTGGAATGTAGAAATAAAATATTTGGTGGGAATATTACTATTTACTTTTGTAATCTTGAAATCTACAGGTGTTATTTTTTATCTAATATATGTGATAATTATTTTCCTTTTTGCTCGCTACCTAAAGAGTAATTTTCCAGCCTGGTTTCTAGTTTGTTTCCTGATTTTATTTTTGGCAGGTAGAGCTACTTTAATTTTACCAGAGCCTTTAGTTCATTCTGTAGTAAGTAGTTTTGTAGCAAGTGATCGAGATCAATCTTTTGATTTTCGTTTGGTTAATGAAGATCAACTCACAGCTAAGGCCTTACAAAAACCAATTTTTGGTTGGGGTGGTTACGGTAGAAATCGTATATTCAAAGAAGATGATTTTGGCGATATACGTGATGATTCCGTTACAGATAGTACTTGGATTATCCAGTTTGGTACAAATGGGTTTTTGGGGTTGATTAGCCTTTATGCAACATTTTTTATACCAATAATATTATTTCTCAGGCGTTATCGAACCTGGGAATGGTTGAATCCTAATTTAGCGCCAATGGCGGCATTATCAATTGTTTTATTGGTCTTTATTTGGGATACTATGTACAATGCTGGGCTGATTGCCATATTTCCCTTGATTTGTGGTTCACTCACAGGGGTTTTAGCGCGCAAACCTATAGTCAGAATTGCTAAAAAACCTGTTAATAATAAGAATATGATTAAAAATAAAAGACTTATAAGATAAAAATTTTTTATTACTAATTTTGTATAGTAGCTAGAAAGTCTAATAATCCATAACTAATTTTAAAATTGGGAAAGGTTTTTGATAATTCAAATAAATGCTGATCAAATGTAACCATATAAAAATCACAAAGAGGAGAGATACTAAGTAAATAAAGATATTCATAAACATTATCTTTTAAATCCAAAATAATCAAATCAACATGCCAAATCTGTATTATCAGATTAGCTTGTTCTAAATCAGTTGCCTCTAGCACAGAAAAACTTACTGGAATATCTCTAAATATTTTTTTTAATTGAATCAATGAATCTGTATTATGAAGATGCAGAACTGTTAAGTATTTCTCTTTCGAAGAAGTAGTTGAGAAAGAGGAGTTAAATTTTATGAGTATTCTTTCAATAGACATTGGTTGCAGGGGAAGCTCTGCAAAGGCATCTACCTCAAGTTGATAAGCGCGTTTTTCGTAGAGTGCCTCAGCTACAACCACGATCTTTAATTTATTTGTCAGACTATCTGCTTTGATTAGCTTTAATAGATCCCAGATTGACAGAACTGACAACAATGGACTCAAAAAAATAATAGCCGGCCGCAGGCAGCGGATTTTATCTAGAGCTTCTGTCCCTGTTTTTGCTATAGTCACGCAATAACCTAGTTTTTTTAATAATGGACTAATTAAACTTGTAATTTGATCTGTGGAATCGGCTATTAAAGCTAAAGATTGCGATATTTCCAGGTTGTTGGTTTGAGAGATTGGCAATAATAGCACAGAATGATTTCCCTCTTTTGCCTTAAAAGTAAAAGACAAATCGCCACCATGTAATATCGTAAATTGTTGAGCTAGATAGAGATTTAAGGTATTACAAGAAGATTGGCAAAGCTCCTGTTGATCCCATATATCAAATACCAACCAGTCTCCCTTTTTAGAGACATTCAGTCCAAATTCCTCAGTTTGCTCTCCAAAGTTGGTAGCTTTATCAAACAGATAGATAAGAATTTGTTGAACTTTTAGAGAATCGGCTTCAAACTCTTTTATTGCTGCTTCAATTTCCAATTTAAAAGGTAGAAAGTTGCGTTTTTTAGCTACAACTGCAGCATAAGAAGATTCACAAATTTGGCGGATATTTACTAGAGAAAGTTGCAAAGAGATTTCTCCATTATCTAAGTTAGTGAGATCTAAAAAATTATTGACTAGGCTCATCAGCTGCTGCGCATTAGAATAAAGAGCTTGGACATATTGCTTCTGTTTTGGGTTAAGAGTTCCTATTTTTTGCTGGATAAGCAAATTAGCAAAACCGACTACTGTAGTGATAGGAGATTTAAGCTCATGTCCAATATAGGACAAAAGTTCGTCTCTGTTTCTATTTAGTCTTTGCCAATGGCTATCATTGTCATATTGAATAGGTTGACTAGGGGCTATAGTTAATTCGCCATCATCTTGTAAACCATATTGGTATACAATAGGACAGCTTTGTCCTATCGTCATCAAAGGTATAGAGAGTTCTAATTGTTTTTTTTCACTAAACTGTTGCTTTTGTTGGATATGTTTGAGCAGCAGCCAGGGATCTAGCATTCCTAGACATCTATTTTCCCTATCTCCTACCACATAGAGAGTATTTTCTTGAAAGTTGGCTAAAAACTGTTCTACTGTATTGAATTCATAACAGAGTTGCGCTGGAGTTATTATCTCTGCTAGAGGTAAATATGATCCTTTGGGAATCTTCAAAACCCTGGTTACTTCGATTACTCCACAAAGGCAATCTTTAGAACCTAATAAAATCAGAGCGCTCTTTTGGCTCTCTTGTAACAAATCTCTGATTTTTTCTAGTTCAATTGGCGTCCTACAAATTGGTACTGTCTGGATAAAGTAAGAAAGTTTTCTGTGCTGCCAAGACATAAATCCCCAGAGTAGGTATTTACAATAGTTTAATTAATATATATGATGTTACGATTGATGTTAACTTTTATGAAATCTTGTTGATTGATTTTATAAAAAAACATGCAATCCTAAGTTCATTTGTTCTTTTTTGATTCCTTGTCTGTTCAATTATCGATCTGTCTATTAGTTCCGAGAGAATCTCTGGCTCACTCACTTTTGAGCCAACTAAGCCAATGTGGTTACCTTGCTAAACTAACCATAACGTCCCAAGAGTTCTTGGAGTATCTAGCTGAAAATGGAGAGGAAATAGACTGTCTAGTCATCTTGCGACAACCTAGTACGATTCCGATCTTTAATCAAATGTTTGAACAAGGTATATTATTACCGACTGTATTAATCATTTCAGACGAACAGGAAAAATCCCATTTAGATCCAACTTACGTATATCATAGTGCTGAAGTCAGAATTTTATCAAGCAATCTTGAAGAGTTACCAATCAAAATACCTGAGGCAATTAATCAGTTTTTGCATCTTGGGCAGAGTTGTTCGCTGCTTGAAGACAACCAGAGCAATATAGATGTCATTAAAGAGCAACAGGAGGAACAGAAGTTCAAGACTTTGCAACAACGTAGATTAACCGATAAATTAAAAGAACGTCTTGGGTATCTAGGGGTATATTATCGAAGAAATTCTAAACTTTTTTATAGAAATTTAGATCCTGAAGAGAGAGCTTTTTTCTTACAAGACATATCAGAGAATTACCGCAAAATTATTCTAGATTATTTCGCTGAAAATATTGATATTAATTCTGAAATCGATCAATATGTCAATAAGCTTTTTTTCTATGATTTTTCGGTTTCCCAGGTTTTAGAAATTCATATGGAACTGATGGATGACTTTGCCCAACAGCTTAAACTAGAAGGCAGAAGTGAGGAAATTCTTCTAGATTATAGATTGGTTATCATTGATGTGTTAGCACATCTTTGCGAAATGTACAGACGTTCGATTCCTAGAGAGGATGCCTCATATGATTTTCAAAGTAAAATTTAGTAGACCAACCAACTAACAATATGAGGATAGATAAGATTATGAGCTCTCTGAAAAAGACATACGTGCTGAAACTGTATGTAGCAGGCAATACACCAAACTCAGTCAAAGCGCTAAAAACTCTAAAAAACATCCTAGAAGAAGATCTCCAAGGAGTTTATGCCCTCAAGGTAATAGATGTCTTAAAAAATCCACAACTAGCTGAGGAAGATAAGATTTTGGCTACACCCACTTTAGCAAAAGTCCTACCCCCACCAGTGCGCAAGATCATAGGTGATCTCTCAGATCGTGAAAAGGTCTTAATTGGCTTGGATCTACTCTATGAAGAGATTCGCGCTAGTGAGCTTGAACTATAGCAAATATTATTAAATTCAATTAGATGTAATCACGGATAATAATGCTAACCTTATATATTGATATATTTACCTATAGACTCGCTCTGAGCAATCAGCGATGAACCAAGATAATAATAAAGAGATACAAGATAACGAGAACAGCGAAACCAAGGGAGTACAAAAAATCCGCACAATGATCGAAGGTTGTGACGAGATTACCCATGGAGGAATGCCCATTGGCCGCACTACCTTGGTAAGTGGTACTTCTGGTACTGGAAAAACCCTTTTCGCCATTCAATTTCTCTACAATGGCATCAAATATTTTGACTATCCGGGCCTTTTTATAACTTTTGAAGAGTCTCCCTACGATATTATTCAAAATGCGCGTAGTTTTGGCTGGAACTTACAAAAGTTGATTGATGAAGGCAAGCTCTTCATTTTGGACGCATCTCCAGATCCCGATGGACAGGAGGTAGTTGGGAGTTTTGACTTGAGCGCATTGATTGAGAGAATACAGTATGCCATCCGTAAATACAAAGCCCAACTAGTTTCTGTTGATTCGGTAACTGCAATATTTCAGCAATATGATGCAGCTTCAGTAGTTAGAAGAGAAATTTTTCGTCTAGTAGCCAGGCTCAAACATTTGAAAGTCACCTCAATCATGACCACTGAAAGGGTTGATGAATATGGACAGATTGCTCGTTTTGGCGTGGAAGAGTTTGTATCTGACAATGTGATTGTTCTGCGTAATGTTCTTGAAGGCGAAAGAAGACGAAGAACTATTGAAATCCTCAAATTAAGAGGTACCACTCACATGAAGGGTGAATATCCCTTCACAATTACCAATGATGGAATCAATATCTTCCCGCTTGGAGCTATGCGTTTAACCCAGCGCTCAAGTAATGTCCGTATTCAATCAGGGGTCAAAACACTTGATGAGATGTGTGGAGGAGGTTTTTTCAAAGATTCAATTATCTTGGCTACTGGAGCAACCGGAACCGGCAAAACTCTCTTGGTGAGCAAGTTTTTAGAAGAAGGCTGCAAAATTGGCGAGAGATCTATCTTGTTTGCTTACGAAGAATCTCGCGCTCAGCTTTCGCGCAATGCCTTTTCTTGGGGTATAGACTTTGAAGAGATGGAGCGCAAAGGATTACTAAAGCTGCTTTGCTCTTATCCTGAATCTGCAGGACTTGAGGATCACCTTCAAATGATTAAATCAGAAATTGCTGAATTTAAGCCATCTAGAATTGCCATTGATTCACTTTCAGCTTTAGCTAGAGGTGTGACCAATAATGCTTTTAGGCAATTTGTCATAGGTGTTACAGGCTATGCCAAACAAGAAGAGATAACTGGATTTTTTACCAATACCACAGATCAATTTATGGGCGCGCACTCTATCACTGAATCCCATATCTCCACCATCACCGATACAATTTTGATGCTCCAGTATGTCGAAATCCGTGGAGAGATGTCCAGAGCAATCAATGTCTTTAAGATGAGAGGCTCTTGGCACGATAAGGGAATTAGGGAATACACCATCAGCGAAGACGGTCCAAACATCAAAGACTCTTTCCGCAACTATGAAAAAATCATCAGTGGATCGCCTACTAAAATTATGGTGGATGAGAAAAGTGAACTATCTCGCATTGCTCGCAATGTGAAAGATAAAACCAGCGATTAGCAAAGCTTAAATAGTATAGCCTACGTCCGCCAGAAGATTGAGAGGGCCATGCTCTGCCAGCTTTTTAAAGTATTCTTTGTTGCGTACAAAAAAATAACCAGCAAAACCTAGGGAGTTTAGGGAAATATTTTGACTTTTTTCTTTACGTCTGGGCACTAAGAGCATCCAGCTTTTAGTAGCAAGAAGGTTATAGGCACTATTGCAAAGTGCAACATCTAGAAGAGTTTGATAGGAACGAGCAAGTGTAGTGACAGGATCGCTTACTTGATCCAAATCATAATGAACTATGGCATGGACAAAAGGAAAAATAGCACTCCTAGCTAATCCTTCTGTAGTAACTGTCGATTTGATTACTTGCTCAACTGGGATAGAAGAGGGTGATAGAGGAATCAATTGGAGGTGTTTGTGCCTCTGACTAGCCCCAGCTAGTTTGCCTCCATTGTAAAAAGCCAAACCATCTACTTGCTCTAGGCATATCCAAAGAGCGGCAAAATCTTCCAAGCTCAAAAGAGAATCCTGCTCCTCAAAAGCCTTGGTAATGATGAGAATATGATTATCAACAACATTGAACTTGTTGAGCAGACATAAATGAGTATTAGAGAGGTTTTCCACAAAGAGATCTTCTTCGTAGGGCAAAAAAGGATTGATATTTTGTTGCTCCTGTTTTAAAGTCGCTACTTTTTTGCGCTCTAGATTGCTGGAAATACGTACAATAAAATTAATTCCTGAATGCTCAAGATACTCACTGGTGGTGGGAATCGGATGAAGCGACCCAACAGCGAGAGCATGTTCTCTTTGTTTGATAATTTTCTGCCAAAGCATCTTGATATACTATTGAGTTAGATTAATACAATCTTCATCTTGATCAAAACAGGGAAACTGAAGAACCCCACCAACAGTTTGTTCACCGGCATCTGGTGGGTATAGAGCGACCACATGAGGGACTGGTCTGGGTTTGTAGAGTACCTGAGACTTGCCATAGTAAACTAAATCTGCGCTAGCTCCAGAATCAACCATCACTACATCTTTAAGACCAAGTTTAACCAGCATTTTGCCCAGGGTCACAGAATCTAGATTATCTTTTGTAACTCCTATTACTGGCTGACCGGCTTGGTTGATACCCCAAAAAGCTCTATTTCTAGGTACATCAAAAGCATAAAGATGAGTCGCCTCAAAGGTTTCTGCTGGTTGGGGTTGAGAGTTTTTCACCAGCCAAGCGCCTGCCACGAAAGCATCAGTCACAGTCGCATCATCAGTAGACTCATTGAGAATGCCACTAAAACTATTGTGAATATTGGGATCAAAGGGAATAAATTTTACCCATTTGGGACTAATTAAAACAAGTGGCCTACCTGCAATTTTCTGGACATCCCAATTATTTCCAGCAATAAAAACCTTTTCATTTTGGCTGAGAACCGGGCCAATCATCTCATTGGTTTCTAGGGTTTTCATAGAAAAGAAAGTCCCATCTAGCGCTGCTATCGCATCACTATTTTCAATAATCTTAGATACCGAGGTGCGTTTTGGCGCATGAATTGTAACGGGTTTGCCGCCCATAGCCATGATGATTTTTTTATTGTCTATCAGATAAATTTCTTTTCTAGGTATGGTAGTAAAATCGAAAGCCTGTACTTTTTTAGGCAATGACATTCCCCCCCAGGCTATAGCAAGTACATCTTTGAGATGATCTTGGCCAAAGCGTGCTATTTCCAAAATATCAGTTGATTGGCCGGCAAATTCTGGTTTGATCTCATTGGAGATTAACGCCGCCTCATAGCCTCCTTTGATTACTTCACCTTTGACTTTCTCATCGATTTTACTATTAGGAT
This sequence comes from uncultured cyanobacterium, assembly GCA_903887375.1. Classification (GTDB taxonomy): domain Bacteria; phylum Cyanobacteriota; class Cyanobacteriia; order Cyanobacteriales; family Microcystaceae; genus CAISPN01. The sequence continues at coordinate 10,135 of CAISPN010000021.1, read as the reverse complement.
AGCTAAAGTAAAGTACAGTTTTCCCCAATTTTTGTTCTAGTATTTTTTTAGAGGTTATTACTTCTTGTTCTAGATGAGTATCGCTCAAAGCCGTTAAATCATCTGGGTGAGATAGAGAATTATTAGCAATTGTCACTAGAGGGTCAAGTGCCATCTCTTTAAGTTGAGCCCAGTTAAGAGAAGCTCTGTTGCTTTTGCCATCTAAGGCATTGACATAGACAGAAAAAATTGCCGGATAGCTATATTGTTTAAGTAAAGGATAGACATATTGATAGTGCCCAGCATAGCCCCCATCAAAACTGAGCAAGATCGGCTTTTCTGGTAATGGTGTGCCCGTACCTAGATGCTTGACCAGCATATCCATGCTGATAGGGGTCAGCCCAGCGTTTTTAATTGCTTCAAACTGTTTAGCCAACTCCTGCGAACTGTCTTTTGAGATATTGTAATAGACAACAACGGGAACTTTGGCAAGGCGGGCATAAATATTTAACCGAGGAAAGCTAGCCACATTGGCATTATCACCTTCTTTAAGAGGATCTAGGCTTGATTCTGTGCCAGAGCAGTCATCTTGAGTTGACTCTTGTTGCAAGGCTAGTCCCAATCCTAATTTATTACTAGGAGTTTTACTATAGCGATCACAATCTGAGATGCCAGAAAAATCTGCTGGCGCGCTCAAAAGCGCCTGCGGTATCAAAAAGAGCATCAATAGTGCTACCGCAGCAACGACCAGAAAAAAACCAAGAGCAAATATTCTTTCCCAACGCAATCTCATAAACCGAAGATAGTAAGTTTTTCCAAATTAGGAGTTGACTATTATTAAAGATACAGGATTGCGACTGAGTTGGGGGACTAATTTTTCTACCATATATTCAATAATTTTTCAACAGAATATATACTCACTTTTTGCTCGTCATTAAGTCGATAAAAAATTGAAAATATTTTCGCAAAAGCGGAGATATGTTTGTTTATAATTAGCAATGAAATAAAGCTTTTGGTAAACGATGGAACTTGAATATCCCGATGATCTGAAATATCTAGAGAGTCACGAATACGTCAGGATGGAGGGAGAAATAGCCACCATAGGAATCAGCGCCTACGCTGTGGATCAATTAGGTGATATTGTTCATCTGGAATTGCCCGAGGTCGGCGATGCTATTAAGGTAAAAGAGAGTTTTGGTACTATTGAATCTGTCAAGGTATCAGAGGAACTCTTTCCTCCAGTTTCTGGTACGGTAATTGAGCGAAATGAAGCACTCTTGGAATCTCCAGAAACGATAGCTGAAGATCCCTATCATGAGGGTTGGCTAATCAAGCTGAGGGTCAACAGTTTCGAGGAAGAAGATCTCGATGAAACCCTCAGTGCCAGAGAATACCGCGCTCAGGTAGAAGGAGAGTAAACCAGCTCTCGATTACCTTGGATTACCTCGCCGATTGTGTAAGCTGATATCTCCTCGTTTTTAAACCAGTTCAGCACCTGATCAACAGCCGATGGCGAAACAATAAGAACATATCCAATACCCATGTTGAAGGTGTTGAACATCTCTAATGGGGCAATCTGCCCCTTTTGGGCGAAAAAATCGAAAACTGGTGGGATTTGCCAAGCCTTAGTGTCTATTATGATTGATTGCCCCTTACCCAAACAACGTGGCAGATTTTCCGGAAGTCCACCACCAGTGATATGCGCCATGGCTCGGATCTCAAGTTTCGCTCTTAAAGCGCCTAAGACTGCTTTGACATAGATTTTTGTCGGGCTCAAGCATACTTGAGCTAAACTTTTTCCTGGAGAAATTTCCTGATTCCAATCTAGCTGTTGCTGCTGGACAATTTTGCGCACTAAGCTATAGCCGTTACTGTGTAAACCACTACTGGCAAGTCCTATGGCAACATCCCCGAGCTTGACCGCTGAACCATCTAAAAGCAAATCTCTCTCTACAATCCCTACAGCAAAACCGGCCACATCATACTCATGCGGCTGATAAAAGCCGGGCATCTCGGCTGTTTCGCCGCCTAAAAGGGCGCAGCCGCTTTCTTTACAACCCTCGACTATACCTAAAACAACTTCAGCTAGTTGCCCGGGATCTAATTTTCCCGTAGCTAGATAGTCTAGAAAAAAAAGTGGCTCTGCCCCGCAGGTCAAAATATCATTGACACACATAGCCACAAGATCTATTCCTATACTATTGTGACAATTGACAGCCTGAGCAATTTTTAATTTGGTGCCAACACCATCAGTCCCAGAGACTAGAACCGGTTTTTGATAACCTGTTGGCAATTGAAAATATCCACCAAAGCCCCCTAAGCCACCTATAACCTCCGGGCGATAGGTGCTTTCTACTGATTGGCGAATCTTATTTACAAAGGCTCTACCAGCTTCTACATCCACTCCAGCAGTTTTGTAATCCATCTTCTCTCAATCAAAATGTATACTTGGATCTTGCACGAAGTTCTAATTGTAAATTGTAAGGCTCGACAGAATAAATATAGGGCATCTTATCTGAGCTTATATACTCATTAACCAAGGGAGGACGAACCGAAAGAAATAGCTCACCATATTGGGCTATAGCTCTAATTGCTGGCTCTTCTATTTCGTTTGTTGGATTAGCCAGTGGAATATTGAATGTACAATATCCATGACGGATATCACCTTGGGCTCTTGCCTGAGCTAAGACACCATATTCTCTAGTCGTTGTACCGTTTGGATTAGCAATTTTTCTATAGCCCCAAAGATTAATCTCAATTGCCGAGCAACTGGCAGTTGGCTTAAGTGGTAAGGCAGGAAAAGGAAGTTGAACAATACCGTTGATTCCCACATCTGGAGGAATTTGCTGAGCTTTGGCTACTGTGGGAGATAAGAATACAATAGTCAATAGCAAAGCAAAATGCTCTAATTTATTTGACAAAAAAATATGCTTCATGCTTTCCTATAGGTTTATATCTCCATCGTTTCACTATAAAAAGTATATAACTTATGACACTCCCTTCTCCCCAAGTAGCTCTTTATAACCACTCCCTACCCTCGATAGAAAAATGGCTCTGTGATCTAGGCTGCCAGCAAGATCTAGAAAATCTGCATTACTGGACGGTAGATTATACAGATAATCAATCTAGCTGGAAAGCTAGAATTATTCTAGAAACCAAGGAAGTGACAGTATGCTACCTAGGTGCTGCCGCCGATGGTTCAGATATTAGAAGGTCATTTCAATACTCTCTCAGTAGAGAAGATATTGAAAATGCTATATTCTCAGGGCCTTAGACTGAGGTCATATAATCTTGAATAGCCTTGACTTCCAATGGCTCAGAGCGCAAAGAGCGCAGTGCTGATACCGTAGCTCTAGCTCCAGCAATGGTGGTAATAATCGGCAATTTGTAATCAAGAGCCGTACGACGAATGGTTCGCCCATCCTCTTTACCATCTTCTCCACTGGGTGTATTGATGATGAATTGGATCTTTTGGTTTTTGATCCAGTCGATAATGTGGGGACGTCCCTCATGAAGTTTGAGAATCAGTTCAACTTCTATGCCATTATCTAAAAGAACTTTGCGTGTTCCACTGGTAGAAACAATTTTAAAGCCCAGATCAATGAGATCCAAAACGACAGGAATGATTGCCTGCTTGTGACGATCACTAACGGAAACAAAAACCGTACCAGTTGTAGATAGGTTAACGCTTGCTCCAATTTCAGCTTTGGCAAAAGCCCGACCAAAGTCACTATCTATACCCATCACCTCACCTGTAGATCTCATCTCAGGTCCTAGAAGTGTATCTGCGCCCGGAAACTTGTTAAAAGGTAAAACGGCTTCTTTGACTGCCACATGCTTAACTACTGGTTCCTCCGTCAAATTGAGCGATTCTAGCGTCTTGCCGGACATAACTAGAGAGGCTATTTTGGCCAAAGGTATCCCTATAGTTTTAGAAACAAAAGGAACAGTTCGAGAAGCCCTTGGATTTGCTTCTAATATGTAAACTTGATCACCTTGAACAGCATATTGAATATTCATCAGACCAATTACATTGAGCGCTCTGGCTAGATCCGCTGTCCAACTGCGTATAGTAGCTACAACCTTCTCTGACAAGCTGACATATGGTATAGAACAGGCCGAATCACCCGAGTGAATACCAGCTTCTTCGATATGCTCCATAATTGCTCCAATCACTACTTTGCCAGTATGATCAGCGATACAATCGACATCTACCTCAATTGCGTTTTCTAAAAACTTATCAATCAAGATGGGGTGATCTGGCTCAACCTGAACAGCATAGGTCATATACCGCTGGAGCTCTTCATCGGAGTAGACTATCTCCATAGCCCTGCCACCTAGTACATAAGAGGGTCTTACCACCACTGGATAGCCGATCTTCTTAGCAACCTTGAGCGAATCTGGATAATTTCTGGCAATACCATTGGCTGGCTGGGCAATATTTAGCTCACGCAAAATCTCTTCAAAGCGCTCACGATTTTCTGCTTTATCAATAGAATCAGGCGAAGTTCCCCAAATCTTGGTAGGCAGATCACAATTAGGAGATTGTAAGTATTTCTCAATGGGAACGGCTAATTTTAGAGGAGTCTGTCCACCAAATTGGACAATGATCCCCTCTGGTCTTTCTGCTTCAATGATATTGAGCACATCTTCTCTGGTAAGCGGCTCAAAATAAAGCCTATCACTAGTATCATAATCAGTTGATACGGTTTCAGGATTAGAGTTGACCATGATAGTTTCATAGCCAGCAGCACTCAGAGAAAAAGAAGCATGACAACAACAGTAGTCAAATTCGATTCCCTGACCAATACGATTGGGTCCACCGCCAAGGATCATCACCTTGGGTTTGCTAGAGGGAATGACTTCTGTTTCGCCAACTTCGTAGGTAGAGTAGTAATAAGGAGTGGAGGCTTCAAACTCTGCCGCGCAGGTGTCAACCAATTTGTAAACTGGTATCACCCCAAGTTGTTTACGGTAGCTACGAACTTGATCTTCATCGGTATTAGTGGCAAAGGCAATCTGACGATCACTAAAACCTTTTTGTTTAACCTGTTGCATAGCTTCAGCGTCGATCAATTGTAGGGGAGTCTGCTTGAGAAAAAGCTCAAGCTCCAAAAGATCTTGCATTTTATCTAGAAACCAGATATCTATACCAGTTAATTCATGGATTTCCTCTACGGTCATACCTAGTTTGATCGCTTGGTAAATGGTAAAGATTCGCTCAGGATTTGGAGTTCTCAGGCTAGATTTGATTTGCGAAAGGCTAGGTAAAATCTCTTGAAGGTCGCAGCCAAAGCCAAAGCGACCAATTTCTAGCGATCTTATAGCCTTTTGCAGAGATTCTTGGAAAGTGCGGCCAATAGCCATAGCTTCACCGACTGACTTCATTTGTGTAGTCAATGTAGGCTCACTTCCAGGAAATTTTTCAAAAGCAAAACGGGGAATTTTAGTCACTACATAGTCTATAGTTGGCTCAAAAGAAGCTGGCGTTTTTTTTGTGATATCGTTAGGAATTTCATCCAAGGTATAGCCAATAGCAAGTTTGGCTGCAAATTTGGCAATAGGAAAACCTGTTGCCTTGGAAGCTAAGGCCGAAGAACGAGAAACACGCGGGTTCATTTCGATGACAATGACATCGCCATTGGCTGGATTGACCGAAAATTGAATATTGGATCCGCCAGTTTCTACGCCTATTTCCCTGATAATAGCTTTAGAATAATCTCTTAATCTTTGGTATTCTTTATCAGTCAGAGTCTGAGCAGGAGCCACAGTGATCGAATCGCCGGTATGCACTCCCATAGGATCTAGGTTCTCAATTGAACAGATGATCACTACATTATCGGCCATATCTCTCATCACTTCGAGTTCATATTCCTTCCAACCAATGAGAGATTTTTCGACCAGAATCTGAGAAGTAGGTGAACAATCTAGACCATAGGCGGCCATTTCTTCGTATTCTTCCTGGTTATAGGCAATTCCTCCACCAGTACCACCAAGGGTAAAAGCAGGTCTGATGATCAATGGATAAGAACCGATTTCTATGGCGATGGCCTTGGCTTCATCAATATTATTGGCAATACCAGAGGGGCAAACCGGCACCCCAATACGGTTCATGGCATTTTTAAAAAGCTCGCGATCTTCGGCCATCTCAATTGCCGGTAGCTTAGCACCAATTAACTCTACGTTGTACTTATCCAGAGTGCCGTTTTTAGCAAGAGTTACTGCCAAGTTCAAGGCAGTCTGTCCCCCCATAGTTGGCAACATGGCATCGGGACGCTCTTTGGCAATAATTTTTTCAACTATCTCTGGTGTAAGAGGTTCTATATATGTCCTGTTGGCCATCTCAGGATCGGTCATGATTGAGGCAGGGTTAGAGTTGACTAGAACCACCTCATAACCCTCTTCTCGCAGTGCCTTACAGGCCTGGGTACCTGAATAGTCGAATTCACAAGCCTGTCCAATTACGATTGGACCTGCACCTAGCAGTAAGATCTTTTGTATGTCGTTGCGGCGTGGCATAATTTCTATCTCTTTGTGGCATAATTACCAAGCTGCAATCATTCTAACCAGATATAGCTCCTAATATTGTCTTTATTTACTCATAATCAAGATCAACTTAGAAAAAATACTTCTCCAATATGACCTTCAAATACGAGAAAACCTTGGTATCGATAGGCGCTGAGAATGTCGAACAAATTTGCCAGTTTTACCAAGCGCTGCTCAATCAACCTCCCAGCATATACCGAGAATCAATCTATGCCGAATTTAACCTTAGTGGTTTGGTTCTGGCTATATTTAAACCTAGACCAAATGAGCATGATGAATTTTTCAATGAGGAACACAAAGGGGGATTGAGCATCTGCTTTTTGGTAGAAAATCTACAGCAGATAATCAATCACCTCGTGGATTTAGGCTATAAAGAAGAGCTTAGTCCCAAAACCACTAGAACAATGAAAGAATTATATATTTATGATCCAGAGGGTAATAGAATTATTTTTTATCAATATGTTAATACTTCCTCTCTTGAGGGGTAAAACGATTGATCACCACAGGCATATAGTCAATTTTCACTTTCTCTGGGCTATAAAAAGCTAGAGTGTGTTTGAGAAAATCGCCATCATTACGAGTAGGATAATCCTCTCTTGCATGAGAGCCCCGGCTTTCTTGTCTCATTAGAGCTGAAGTTAGAATTATCTCGGCAACAATTAGGATATTTTGCAGCTCTAAAGCTTCAATTAATTCAGTATTCCAACAATCGCCCTTATCATCTAGGTAGATCTGGTTGTAGTCTTGTTTGAGTTTACGCAGCTTATCTAGTCCCTCTTCTAGAGTGGCTTGGGTTCTAAAGACACTACAATATTCGCTCATACAGTCTTGAATGGCTTGGCGCAGCACGTCAATTCTAATAGTACCTTCTTTCTCGAGCAAGGAGTTAATAGCAGATCTAGCCTCGGCTAAATGATATTCGTAATCAGATTCAGGAAAATCTTTATCTTGAACATATTGCGCAATCGATGCTCCTGCTTTTCTACCATAGACTACGCATTCTAGAAGAGAATTAGCCCCGAGTCGATTACCTCCATGTACTGAAACGCAAGAGCACTCACCAGCTGCAAAAAATCTCTCCACTAGAGAATTACCATCTCGACGTACCTGAGTAGCGGTATTAACAGGAATACCGCCCATACAATAGTGCACAGTAGGCCGAACTGGTATTGGTTGGTAAACTGCATCTACCCCAAGAAGCCGATGAGCCTCTTCCCAAGCAAAGGGAATACGGCTTTTGATTGTCACTTCACCCAGATGACGTACATCTAAATATACAAAAGGTCCACCAGCGCTTCCATCTAGATTAATGCCGCGTCCAGCTCTAATTTCCAGACCAATTGCTCTAGATGTGATATCACGCGGTGCTAGTTCCATTCTAGAAGGAGCATAGTGAGTCATAAAGCGTTCACCTTCACTATTGAGGAGATAGGCCCCTTCTCCTCTAACAGCCTCTGATACCAAAACACCTACTGGATATAGACCAGTGGGATGAAATTGGACAAATTCCATATCTTCTAAAGGTATTCCTGCAGCAGCGGCCATTCCCAATCCATCACCTGTTGAAGCGTAGTCATTAGAGGTGGTGTTATAGACCCGGCCATAACCTCCAGTAGCAAAAAGAACAGCTTTGGCAGCTATGGCTTCAACTTTGCTAGTGGTGATTTCAAAAGCAATGACCCCTTTTGCTTGATTATCCTCTAGGATTAATTTTAGTACATACCATTCATCATAAATATGCACACCATAGCGGCGTAAATTATTGACCAATTCGTGCAAAATGGCATGGCCAGTCTTATCAGCGGCATAACAAGCGCGACTATGGGAATGACCACCAAAAGGTCTTTGAGCAATTCTGCCATCACTCGATCTCGAAAAAAGTACTCCCAAGTGCTCAAGCTCAATGATCACATCGGGCGCTTCTTTGGTAAGTATTTCAACAGCATCTTGATCGGCTAAATAATCTGAGCCTTTAACCGTATCAAAAGCATGAGCCTCCCAGCTATCTTCAGGATCGACATTTTTTAAGCTGGCAGCTATGCCGCCTTGGGCAGCTACTGAATGGGATCTTATAGGATGCGTTTTGGCAATCAGGGCAACATCTAAACTGGGATAGAGGCGCTTAATCTCCAACGCGGCGCGGCATCCAGCCAGTCCACCGCCAACTATGACAATATCGTGTTTAATCACATTTATCTGTTCTACATCTCGTTTTGAAATTATATATTGCCTGACATCAATAATGGTAGAATAATGACTAAACTATGGCGGAAATAATCCTCTTTAGGACATAGTCAAAAGTCAATGAGAGAAATAATTAGGTTAGAGCAGGTTACCTTGTGGCGAAGAACACAGGAAGAATTTTCTTATGACCTCAAGAAAACTATTTTTTCTATACTAGAAGGGAAATACCGCAAACCTTCTAGAAAGCTTATCCTAGATCAAGTTGACTTTGTTGTAAACTCTGGAGAAAGAGTTGGCATCATTGGAGCTAATGGTTCTGGTAAATCGACTCTTTTAAAAGTGATCTGTGGAATTCTAGAACCAACTTCCGGGCAAGTTAGAGTACGCGGCGAAATTGCTCCTCTAATTGAGCTAGGAGCCGGCTTTGACCCAGATCTTTCAGTCAAAGATAATATTATTCTCTATGGAGTAATGCTGGGCTTTTCTAGAGCCGAGATGACCCGCAAGGTTAATGAAATTTTAGAGTTTGCTGAACTTGAAGATTGTTTACTATCTCCTGTTAAGGCTCTCTCTTCCGGAATGATGGCCAGGTTGGGTTTTTCTATTGCCACCGATATTCAAGCAGATATCTTGATCCTAGATGAAGTACTCTCTGTAGGTGATGAAAGATTTAAAAACAAATGCCGCGGCCGTATGGAACAACTTTGGAATGAAGATGTAACTATATTGCTAGTTTCCCATGATTTGACCTTTATTGAAAAATCATGTGAAAAAGCTATCTGGCTCAATAAAGGACAGGTAAGCTATGCAGGTAGTGCATCTGAAACTGTGAATTATTACCTCAAAGCTGTTCAAAACGGCTAAGTCACTCGCTTCAAGTCCTCTCCAGCAGCCTCATCTAGTAACCACCAAAGATCTCCTCGGGGTTGGATTGAGCGAGATGGATAATTTAGCTCATCTGCTTCGTTGGCAAAAATCTGGGCTAGAGCTGGTTTTTTATTAGCTCCTGCCACCAAGAAAATCACGTTTTGGGCGAGATTGAGCAAAGGTATAGTTAGGGTGATTCTAGGATCTTGCCCCTTGTTGCCTACTGTAACCAATTGTTCAGTTACTTGCAATGCCCCGGTATTGGGAAACAAAGAGGCAGTATGTCCATCATCTCCCATTCCCAAGAGCACTAGATCAAAGCTAGGCCAATCCTGTGCAAAAAAATCTCTCAAATGCTCTTGGTATTTAAGCGCGTCAACACTGGGATCTCCAGATTCAGTGGGCATTGGATGTAGATTACTAGCAGGAATAGGCACATGATCCAACCAAGCAGACCTTGCCATTGCTTGATTACTATCGGGATCATCGCTGGGTACATAGCGCTCATCTCCCCAGAAAACATGGATCTTGGTCCAAGGCAGATCTTCTCTCACTAAAG
>CAISPN010000020.1 GCA_903887375.1 uncultured cyanobacterium | reverse complement strand
TTTAAAAATACTAATAATATTTATCATTATTGTCACTATACCAAAACCAATAAAAATATCAGATACTGTCAAGCCCAAAGGAAGGATTCTTCCATTAATAACAAGATTGCCCTTATCAGAGGAAAGCCAAAGTCCTAATATCTCTGAGATAACTGCACAAGCTAAAATTATTTTATTTGTGAACCATTTAAATGAAACAAACGAGGGATTTTTTTCAAAGTAGAGCTTGGCTACAATCATCCCAAAGCAAAATTCAAATAATCTTGTTAAGCAGATGTTTCCTGGAGCCAGAGCTCCATCTCCAAATCCTATCAATTTACCAAACCAAAACTCGCTTAGCAAAATAATTATAAAACTAGCTGATATTTTTACCATCAAAGTAATCACAATAAAATTCTTTAGTGGCAATCTATTCATCAAATTGAATAGAAATGGAAAAATCAAATATAGCTGCATAATTATAAAAATATACCAAGTAGCTGGAATTGTATTGAGAAAAATACCACCCAAAAGATAAGTCTTTATTATACCAAGAAAACTTTTATACAGAGAATAATTAATAATTAAATATAAAGCTAAAATTATCCAATAGCTTGGGTATAATCGCAGAAAACGCTTTTTAAGAAAAGTGAGCCATTTTATATTATTCTCTTTTTTGAGCTTGTTTAAACTTGAGATTGTCAAGCCAAAACCACTTAAAAATAGAAATATGTGAACACCTTGATAGCCAAGTCCAAATATCAAATTAGCTATATCAAACAACAAATTATCTAAAGATTTACCAGATAGTAAAATCAAGTTATGTAAATCACATTTAAATAGCCCATCTGCATGTATTCCTATGCATACAGAAGATTGACTTTTTAGCAAGCTTAGCGCACTATTTTTAGGAGTTAGAAATTCTAATAAATAGGCCCATAAATGACAGGCCATAACTCCAATTGCGGCTAATATTCTTAGATAATCTAGGTATGGTATACGATTAGATCGCTGGGGCGATTGTAAATTACTCATGGTACAATATAGAGAATTGGTATTTAGTCACTTCAAAATTTTATAATAGTGAGCAACTTTCTCATTTAACTTTATTCTAAGGTTAGAAGTATATATCTCTCACTAAGCAACCAATGAGCAGCTCGCAATTACTTACCATAGAGCATTTAAAAATCACCTATCCCCAAAGTCAGTATAGAGCTGTTAACGATGTCTCTCTCGCTCTACAACCTGGCGAAATTCTTGGACTAGTTGGTGAATCTGGCTGTGGTAAATCCACGCTTGGCCGAGCTTTAATACATTTGCTGCCCAAAAATTCACAAGTTACCGGGGATATCAATTTCCAAGGGCAATCTATCAATGCTCTTGATTCTGAGCAACTTCGCCATTTAAGGGGAGAAATAGTTTCTTTGGTTTTCCAAGATCCAATGACCAGGCTAGATCCCCTAATGACTATAGGAGAGCATTGCTTGCGAACGATAAAAGCTCATTGCCCAGAGCTATCAAAAACAGAAGCCATCAAACGCTCACAGGAAACTTTAACTAAAGTTAGAATTCCCTCTAGCAGATATAGACAGTATCCCCATGAATTTAGTGGAGGAATGAGGCAGAGGGTTGTAATTGCTTTAGCTTTACTATTAAGTCCTAAATTAATCGTAGCCGATGAGCCTACTACAGCGCTCGATGTCACCATAGCAGCTGAAATTCTTCAAGAGCTCACCCGACTAGTAACCCAGGAAAATATGGGACTACTTTTGATCTCTCATGATCTGGCTATGATTGGTAAGTACTGCCATAAGATAGCAGTTATGTACAAGGGGGAAATTGTGGAAATGGGCAAAGCTAAAGCTGTTCTTTTCTCTCCTAAGCATGACTATACTAAATCTCTACTAGAAGCAGCTCTGCATCTAGATCAAAACAAAACTTTTTTTAACATTAATTCAAACAAGGAGGCACTTTTAGAGGTAATCGACTTACAGCAGCACTACAATTTAGAATCTGGACTATTTCAAAACCAAAGTAATAACTTGATCAAAGCAGTAGATGGGGTCAGTTTTTCTCTCTGGCCAGGGGAAATACTAGGGCTTGTAGGAGAATCAGGCTGTGGCAAAAGTACACTATCGCGCACAATCCTGCAGTTGATCCAGCCAACCAAGGGACAAGTTAAATTCCGAACAAAAGAACTAACATTGCTCTCTAATGAGCAAATGCGAAAACTTAGAAGGGAAATCTCCATGATTTACCAAGATCCTCATGCTTGTCTCAATCCGTTGATGACCATTGGAGATAGTATAGCCGATCCTCTTTTGATTCATGGTTTAGCTACCAAAGAGCAAGCTAAACAAAAGGTTCACCAGATGCTGGAGAAAGTCGGATTGTCACCGGTTGAACAATTCCAAAACCGTTATCCCAGTCAATTATCAGGCGGACAGAAACAGAGAGTAGCTATAGCCCGCGCTCTTATTACTGAACCTAGTTTGGTGATCTGTGATGAACCAGTTAGTATGCTAGATGCAACTATTCAACGTCAGGTACTAGAGCTGATGCTCTCACTTAAAGATGAATTAAATCTCACCTATATTTTTATCACTCATGATCTTTCTGTGGCCAAGTTTCTCTGTAACCGTATTGCCATCATGCAGTCTGGACAAATTGTAGAAATTGGAGAAACCCAACAGATTTTTGCTCATCCACAACATCCCTACACTCGTAAGTTATTAGAATCAGCTCCTTTAATCACAGAAAATCATGAATAAATTCAAGAAACATTTAAAACTATTTATATCTACAGTATTAATAATACTTGGTGTGTATTTTAGCACAACAATTTCTATAAACAATCAAGTTTTAGCTTCTGAAAAGACTATCACAAATCAAACATTTCCAGTTTCCTTGGACGGCAAAACATTATTTTCTTTTAGCTCTAATGTGACTGGAATACCACCTAAAACTCGCGCGCAAAGAGTCAGCAAATCTATTGAAAAAATTGCTGAAGATTTCACTATAGATGTAAATGATATTGAAGCTATAGAGACTGAAGGTGGGATACTTATCTCTAGCAAAGATGAGTGGATTATGTCAGTTACTCCAGGAGATGCCAAAGCAGCTAAAGTTTCTATAGAAAATTTGGCCGCAAACTATCTCAAAAAAATCAAAGAAGCTATAACTCAATATCGAGATAAGCGTAGTCCAGAAAGAACATTGACAGGCATTGCTGATACAATACTATCTACTGTTGTTGTTTTAATTATATTAGGATTAATTAATTATATTTTTCCTAAAATACATGAATATAGCGACAGATATAGAGTCGTTTTTTTTAAGCCTTTGAGAATTCAAAACTGGCAAATTCTCTCAGCCGACCAACAAGCTGAACTTTTTTGGAAGACATTAAAAATAATTCGCTGGCTGATTATTTTAGGTATTTTTTATATATATATTCCTTTAGTATTAAGCTTTTTCCCTTCTACAGAAAGATTCGGTAGGCATGTTTTTGATTCTTTTTATTCTAGTTTGCAATTAACTTGGGCAAACCTTATTAAATACTTGCCCAATTTATTTAATATACTTATTGTTTGTGTATTAACTTACTATTTTATCCGTTTGTCTAATGCCCTCTTTAAAGCTCTAGAAAATGGGTCATTAGTGCTTCCTGGTTTTTATAAAGACTGGGCAAGGCCCACTTATAAACTTACTGCTTTTTTGATTTGGGCATTGGCTGCGGCAATTATCTTTCCTTATCTACCCGGTTTTAATTCTCCAGCTTTTCAAGGAGTTTCGATTCTCTTGGGTGCTATAGTTACCTTTGGCGGTGCTAGTACTATTTCTAATATTTTTGGTGGGTTTGTAACAATTTACACTAGAGCTTTTCAGATAGGCGATAGGATTACCATAGGTGAATATTCGGGAGTGGTGATCGAAAAAAGCATACTTTCTACCCGTATCTGTACTCTAAATAATGAGATAGTCACTATTCCCAACTCGACGATTGTAGCTAGTAGCATCACAAATTTTTCTGCTAGTTTAAGGGATATCTCGATGCCTTTGGTTTTGCATACTACAGTCACCTTGGGATACGATCTACCTTGGCGAAAGATCCATCAAGCCCTGATTTCTGCGGCCCTTGCTACTAATGACATTTTGCAAGATCCTGCTCCAGTAGTTTGGCAAACCAGCCTGGATGATTTCTATGTCAGCTATGAACTAAGAGCCTATACTGATAAGCCCCTGAAATTTAAAATTATTTATACTGAGCTGCATCAAAACATTCAAGATAAGTGTAATGAAGTAGGTATTGAAATTATGTCACCACACTATAGCGCTCTACGCGATGGGAACCAAACGACAATTCCTGTAAGTTATCTCGATAAAAACTACCAAGCCCCTGGCTTTAAGATAGAGCATGGTACTAAAAATCAACAAGTATGACCTATAGTCTACGTATAGCCGATCTGCCCTCACAGGAAAGGCCCCGTGAACGCCTTCTCAGCTTGGGTGCTAAACAGTTATCCTCAGCTGAACTTTTGGCTATTCTCTTAGGAACTGGTCAGGGCAAGGGAAAACTTTCAGCCGTTGGTTTAGGGCAGTATATCTTGCAGCAATTAAGTCAGCACCAAAGAGACCCCCTTGATATCCTGCGCGATATCAGTCCTCATGAGCTGATGATCATGCCAGGAATTGGACCTGCTAAAGCTACTACCATACTAGCTGCAGTTGAGTTAGGAAAAAGGGTCTTTCAAATCAGACCACTTGAAAAAACTGTGATAGAAAGTCCTCAGATGGCCGCTGCAGTTCTTAGCAGTGAATTGATGTGGCAAAAAAACGAAAGATTTGCAGTACTATTGCTCGATGTTAAAAATCGCCTTTTGGGCACACAAATAGTTACTATAGGAACTGCAACCGAAACTCTCATTCACCCAAGAGAAGTTTTTCGTGAAGCGATTAAACAAGGAGCAAATAGGCTCATCATAGCCCATAACCATCCTTCTGGTGGACTAGAACCTTCTCCAGAAGACCTAGAGTCAACCGAACAGTTACTTAAAGGGGGACAATATCTTGGTATACCACTTCTGGATCATTTAATTTTGGGCAATGGAAACCACCAAAGTATTCGACAAATCACAAATTTATGGAACCTTTTTCCACAAGGAGACTAAATGACTTTCACAGATAAAACCAAGTGGAATCCTTTGAGGAGTTTTCTCCTATTATTTCTCCTAGGCTGCTCTTTAGCAGTATTAGCCAAAGTATTGTTTTTCCCTATAAAACAGAAAAAATCTTTAGATGAAACTTTTATTTTTCCAAAAAATATACCATTAGCTCAATGGCAAGCAGAAAAAAGCTCTCAGGTAGATAAACAGCCTAATCGTCATATCTATCAATATCAACAAGGCAGTGAAAAATTGACAATCGATGCTGTCAGTAAATATAGATTTGACGGTGGAGTATTGCGTCAGTTAATGCTGAACTATAATGCTAGGTCTGGGCAAGTACCTATGATGGAAAAATATATTCCTCAAAAAGGTTATGTAGTTTTCTTTAAAAAAGATAAAAAGCTCTATCTATCATCTTGTCTAAATCCAGCAGGAGAAAGTACAATAACCGATCAGCAATTTGTAAAGAATCGTTATAGGCATGGTTTGAGCCTAGAAAGAACATTTTTTTGGATATTGGGAGAAAAAGATATCTTCGATGGACGCTGTCTTTGGACAACTATCTCTACTCCCTTGCCAGCTAATGATGATGAGAAAGCCCTCGCTCAAAACATCGCTAAATTAGAAAAAGTATGGCTAGATTGGGGAACTTTTTGGAATGGACGCTGGTAAAAAAATCAACCGTCGAATTTGACTTGATCCAAAAGAGATTGCAGTTCTTCACCCTCAATCACTTCTGTATTTAAAAGCCTATTGGCAATTATTTCGAGCATTTCTCTATTACTTTGAATTATGGCAATGGCTCTTTGATGTTCCTGTTCTACAATTTGTTTAACCTCGTAGTCAATAGCTCTGGCTGTTTCTTCGCTGACTACTCGGTTAGTAGCATTAGAGCCATTATCACCGAGAAAGTTTGTACCATCTGATTTTTGATAGGCCAATGGTCCAATAATTTTACTCATCCCATAACTTAGTACCATTTTTTCGGCTATTGTGGTAGCTCTCTGTAAGTCATCGGAAGCGCCATTGGTTACAGTGCTAAAAACAATTTCCTCGGCAGATCTGCCACCTAAGAGCATACAGATCTGCTCTTTAAATTCCTCTTCGTTCATTAAAAAACGATCTTCTGTCGGCATTTTTAAAGTGTAGCCTAGAGCAGATATTCCTCTAGGTACAATAGAAATTTTAGCAACTTTACCCCCGCCAGGCATCACCGCGCCAATTAGCGCATGTCCGACTTCGTGATAAGCCACTATTTTTTTCTCGCGATCGCTAAGCACTCTGCTTCTTTTCTCTAGACCACCTATAATACGCTCTATTGCTTCATTAAAGTCTGCTTGTTGTATTGCTTCACGCTTTGAGCGGGCAGCCAGCAAAGCGGCCTCATTAACTAAATTAGCTAGATCGGCGGCGGCAAAACCTGGAGTACGAGTTGCTACTTTCTTGAGATTGACTTCTTCAGTCAGGATTACTTTCTTAGCGTAGTGCTCAAGAATCAATTGACGTCCCAAAAGATCGGGGCGATCTACTAGTACCTGACGATCAAAGCGGCCAGGTCGCAAAAGCGCTGAATCAAGAGTCTCAGGTCTGTTAGTAGCAGCAAGAACTATCACTGTAGAATCACCAGCATTAAAACCATCCATTTCGGTGAGTAGTTGATTGAGTGTCTGTTCTCGCTCATCGTTTCCTCCACTGTAAAAATTACCGCTAGAGCGAGATTTGCCAATGGCATCTAACTCGTCAATAAAAATAATACAGGGAGCCTGTTTTTTGGCTTCTTCAAAAAGATCTCTAACTCTAGCTGCGCCAGTACCGACAAATAATTCTACAAATTCTGAAGCTGAAATACTAAAAAAGGGAACTCTAGCTTCTCCAGCTACAGCTTTAGCTAGTAGTGTTTTACCAGTTCCAGGTGGACCTATAAGAAGTACGCCTCTAGGGATACGGGCGCCTATTTTAGTAAAGCGATCAGGGCTTTGAAGAAACTCGACAATTTCCTGCAATTCGGTCTTAGCTTCTTCAACTCCAACTACATCAGCAAAAGTTATCTTGGCTGATTCACCTTCAACATAGACCTTGGCTTTGCTCTTACTAAAAGCAAGCGAACGTCCACCATCTCGGCCATTATATTCATTTAAAAATTGAAAAGCCGCTACAAAAATTATTGGCGGTACTATCCAGGCTAATAATGAATTGAGCCAACTATTTTTTGGAGGTGGAGCAGCTTCAAATACAACTCCTTTTTTTGTGAGTTTTTCACTCAGTTGAGGATCTTCTACAGCAACTGTAGAAAGTAGATCACTTTGGGTATTATTAGAAGTCTGAGGATTTAGTAGCTTGGAAGATTCACTACTATAAAAAGGATTATTAGAGCTCTGTTGAGGAGACTGCAGCTCTGAAGGAGGAGGCAGCAAAATATCTTCGTTAGATTTCTTCAATTGATAGACAATTATACGATCTCCAATCATTGCTTGACTTACTTGGCCTTTCTCTACCTGATGGAGAAATTCACTATAGGGAACAACCGGAAGCTCAGAAGATTTGGAAAGATATAGATAGGTAATAAAGCCAGCCCCAGTTAGCAAGAGCAAAAAATTCCCAACTAGAGAAAGGCGAAATGTTTTTTTTTGATTATTAATACCCATAGGGGAATAAGAAAAATAAAGGGCAACAACACACACAAGGAGCAGGGGAAATAATCCCCTACAACTTTCTATTAGAGACTAGGCAGAGACAGATAGACGTTCAACTGGGTTGATTTGATCTAGTAGATGCTGTAACTGATCTCCTTCAATTACCTCAGTTTCCAAGATTTTTTCGGCTATTGTCTCTAAAAGTTCTCGATTAGAGCGCAAAATGGCCAGAGCCTGTTGATGTCCATTTTCAACAAGTTCTTTGACCTCATTGTCTATTGCCTTAGCTGTTTCATCACTGACTGCGCGGCGTGGGTTAAACATTGAATCACCCAAAAAAGAATTTTGTTGTCCTTTATCATAGGCTAAAGGTCCTAGTACTTTACTCATTCCGTAGGTTGTAACCATTCGCTCTGCCAGATCAGTGGCTCTTTGTAGGTCATTGGCGGCTCCAGTCGTGATACTACCAAAAACTAATTCCTCAGCAGCTCTACCACCTAAGAGGGTCGCAATCTGATCGTGTAATTCAGATTCATCCATCAAGAAGCGGTCCTCAGTTGGCATTTGCAGAGTATAGCCAAGTGCAGCCATCCCTCTAGGTATTATTGAGATTTTAGATACCTTGCCTCCTCCTGGCATCATTTTGCCTACTATGGCATGGCCTACTTCATGATAGGCAACGATTTTCTTCTCTTTCTCGTTGAGAACCCGACTTTTTTTCTCCAAGCCAGCGACAACTCTCTCAACAGCTTCATTAAAATCTTCTTGGGCTACTGTAGTTCTGTTGTTGCGGGCAGCAAGTAAAGCTGCTTCATTAACCAAGTTGGCAAGATCTGCTCCGGCAAATCCTGGTGTGCGAGTAGCAATCGTCTTGAGATCTACTGCTGGATTTAACTTGACTTTGGCTGCATATATTTCCAAGATTTTCAAGCGGCCGGAGAGATCCGGGCGATCTACTAATACCTGACGATCAAAACGGCCTGGTCTGAGCAAGGCAGGATCTAGTGTTTCAGGTCTATTGGTAGCAGCTAGGACTATGACAGTAGCATCCCCAGCGCTAAATCCATCCATCTCAGTTAAAAGTTGATTGAGGGTTTGTTCCCTTTCATCATTACCACCGGCAAAATTCCCACTAGAGCGAGATTTACCAATGGCATCTAACTCATCAATAAAAATAATACAGGGCGCTTTTTTCTTGGCTTGTTCAAATAAGTCTCTAACTCTAGCTGCGCCAGCACCAACAAACAACTCTACAAATTCAGAACCTGAGATGCTAAAGAAAGGAACCTTGGCTTCTCCAGCAACTGCTTTGGCAAGCATTGTTTTACCAGTACCTGGAGGACCTACTAAAAGCACACCCTTGGGGATTCTGGCACCTATTTGCAGAAAACGCTGGGGATTTTTGAGAAATTCCACTATCTCTTGTAGTTCTGTTTTAGCCTCTTCTACGCCAGCTACGTCATTAAAGACAATCTTAGTGGCATCTCCTTCTACATAGACTTTAGCTTTACTTTTGGTAATTGATAGCGCTCCAGCAGGTCCACCGCCGCCTCTGCTGAGAAAGAATTGCCAGACTAAAACAAAGATAATTGGTGGTAATACCCAGCTTATGATACTAGATAGCCAAGTATTTCTGGCAGCCGGAGCTGCAGCAAACTCGACGCCTTTGGCCTCTAAACGTTTTGGCAATTCGAGATCAAAAATGGGGGTAGTGCTCAATATTTGTGCAGGTTGAGCTTCAGTACCTTTTGTTTGATAGCGAATTTCCTCTTGTCCTAGAGATGCTTTAGTGACATTACCATCTTCTACCTGTTCAATAAATAAACTGTAAGGAACTCTAGGTATGGGTGAGCCAAACAGTCCAGGTAAAAAGATATTAGCTAAAAGAAAAAGTGAAGCCAGAAGGATCAAAATATTTCCTATCTGCCTTGACCAAGATGGTTGGGGTTTTATACTCATTATTTGTAAAATTCATAAAATTGCTGAATCTCTATCCTTGATTGTAGGACTTCTTTCTCACTTCTTGTTGAGTGTATTTGCCGTATGTCAAGGTTCGGTTCAACCAAAAAAGTTTAGAATTATTGGCAAAGCAATCTTTAAAGTCGAAATTTAGTGGAATTAAAACAAGTTATTATCGTTCACAAGGCAAATGACAAAGAGAGTAAAAGCTGGGCTGAGCAATGTGCTAGAGAGTTAGAAGCAATAAACTGTAAAGTTTTACTAGGTCCTAGTGGAATCAAGGATAACCCCTATCCAGTTTTTTTAGCTTCAGTTAGTGGCAAGATAGATCTAGCTATTGTCCTAGGTGGTGATGGTACTATATTGGCTGCCGCTAGACATCTTTCCTGTGAAGGCATTCCCATTTTGGCGGTTAATGTCGGGGGACATCTAGGTTTTTTAACTGAGCCTTTTGCAATCTTTAAAGATACCCAAAAGATTTGGCAAAGACTGCAAGAAGATCACTATGCCATGGAAACAAGGATGATGCTCGAAGCTTTTATCTGCCAAGGAGATCGCTTAGAGCCAGAGATTGTCAGTGATCGTTTTTGGTGTCTCAACGAGATGTGTGTAAAACCTGCATCTATTGATCGAATGCTGACTGCTGTTTTGGAGATGGAAGTTGACGGTGAAATTGTAGATCAATATCAAGGAGATGGACTATTAGTCTCTACCCCAACTGGTTCAACCTGCTATACAGCTTCAGCTAATGGACCAATCTTGCATCCTGGAATGGAGGCGATTGTTGTGACACCTATCTGCCCTTTGAGCCTCTCTAGCCGTCCAATCATCTTGCCATCTGGCTCAAGAGTGAGTATCTGGCCCCTAGGAGATTATGAAATGAATATTAAGCTATGGACTGATGGCTCTCTAGCTACTACCATCTGGCCAGGTCAATGGGCAGAGATTAAAAGGGCTAATTGTTATGCCAAATTCATAATTCTCAGAGAGAGCTATTCCTTTTTCCATACCCTTAGAGATAAACTTCTCTGGTCTGGCGCTCGCATTCATTTTGAGAATAATTACAATAACCATAACTAGTGCAATGATAAAAATTGCAATTATCGGAGCTGGAGTAGCTGGATTGACTCTAGCTCATAAACTCAAAGAAGCAGGTTATTTAAAAGTAGAAATATTTGACAAAGGAAAAGCTCCAGGAGGGAGAACATCTAGCAGGAGAATCGACCAGGGCTATCTAGATCACGGCGCACAGTTTTTGACCATTAAGGATCTTGAATTTCAAGAGTTTTTAGCCAGTCATCTACCCCAAGAACTAATTGTCCGCTGGGATGTGGATTTTGCCCTGTGGCAAAATGGCAAATTTATACCTAAAGAGCGCCTACGTTATGTGCCATTGCAGTCTATGAGCGCTCTGTGTAAACAATTAGCAGTAGGGCTGTCGGTTAAAACCCAAGTTAAGATCACTAGTTTAGAGAGACAATGGCGATTGCTAGATGAGCAAGCAAATTCTTATGGTCCATTTGATTTAGTGGTGCTTACGGCGCCTCCAGCGCAAAGCTGCGCCCTTTTAAAAGGACATAGCAATCTAGCACAAGAAGTTGGCAAAATCCAGATGTGGCCTTGCTGGAGTTTGATGTTAACCAGTTCTGAGCCAGTAGTTTTCCCTTTTGCTGGCATTGAATTCGAGCATCCAGTTTTAGGCTGGATTGGACTGAATCATACCAAAGCTCAAAGAGGCAAAATTACTTCCTTTATTGTCCAGGCAAACTGGAACTGGAGTAAGGAAAACCTTGAAAGCGATCCTCAACAAGTAACAGAAATTCTTTATAGAGAATTTTTACAAGTCATGGGACTAGGCGATGTAAACTATAAAAAAGTAGTTCATCTCTGGCGATATGCCTCTCCTGTTGAGGTTGCCAATACTCCCTACTTGCTAGATCATGCTAATAGACTAGCCCTCTGCGGCGATTGGTGCGTAGCTGGAAAGATTGAGGGTGCCTTTGTTAGTGCAAACGAACTTGCAAAAAAAATCATTAACTCCTGAACAAGCCATGATGGATAACAATTGGGATAATTTTTTAAAAAACCTCGGTCACTGGGAAGGTTCGTTTACCTCTGTATCCTTAGAGGGTGAATTGGGCGATTCAACTCCTTCAATTTTAGACTTAGAAGGATTTGAGGAAAATAAATTGGTAAGATTCAGGTTACGCCGTTATGGACCTGCTGGTTACATTGACCCTCCTGTCTCCGATTATTCTCAAGACTATCGCACTCTAGGTAGACAGGTTGTATTTTTTGAAACCGGGGCATTTTCTAAAGGTACATTGCAACTTGCACCTTTTAGTGAATTTGGAGCAGAATACGGCTTTGTAAGTGAGAATAGACGCTTGCGTTTTGTGCAGCTCTACGACGATCAAGGCAATTTGGCAACTTTAGTGCTCATTCGAGAATTTCGCAGTGGTAGTAATGCCCAAGAAAGACCCCGACTTACTATTGAGCAGATGATAGGTCGGTGGCAGGGAACCGCTACTAAAGTCTATTGCGATTGGCAACCAAGCGAAACCTATTCTACTTTTAGAGAAATTAAATATATAGAAAATGGTAAGGTGCAGCAAGAGCTCCAAATTAACAATCAGACTATCATCTCCACAGGGATAGTAGATGGCAATATATTACATATTGAAAATAGCGATTATCCAAGAAGAGTTCTGCTGTTAGATGATGGAACATTCAGCAATGTCCCACTATCTCTTAAGTTGCGAGAATCATTTGACGTAGAACTAGGCTGGATGGCCGAGCAGAGCCAGTTTCAGCGGCTGATTCGCAGCTACAATGAAAAGGGACAATGGATCAGCTCTACTTTTATCGTTGAGCAAAAAGTGAGCTAAAATCTCAATTTATTGTAGGAGCTTTGAGTTTAGAGGAGCCATAATGCTTCTTTAATACCTTACTATAGAGCTCTTCTAACTGGGATATATTATCACCAAGAGTGTAGCGCTCAAGAACGCGCTGCCTAGACTTATGCTTAAGTGGTGTAATCAGATCAGGATTATCGCGTAGCACTGGCAATAAGGTTTTTAATTGACTGAATACTTTTTGAGTATTTAGGACAATTCCTGCTTCTTTGATCACTTCTCCATCAGCTCCAGCATCAGTCGCTAAAGTAGCAAGTCCACAGGACATTGCTTCTAATAACGAGAGAGACAGTCCTTCTACAAGAGAAGGCAAAATAAATACATCAGAGCCCCTTAAAATTTCAATTCTTCTATTCTCATCGCCAATAAAACCTAGCCAAAAAATTCCGTCCTCTTCCCCATAATTGGGTTGGAGGGAACTAGTCAAAATCCCATTTCCCATTATTAATAGCCGGTTAGAAAATCCCATTTGAGAGATTTTCCAGGCTTTTAAAAGGGTTTCTAGATTTTTCTCTGGCGCAATACGACCCATGTAAAGATAAATTTGCTCGCTGTTAAGTTGTTTTTTCAGCTCTAATGAGGAGGGACCTGGGGAGTATTTTTGGGTATCTACACCATTTGGTATCACAGCTAAACGTTCTTTAGGCACCCCTAGACGAACTAGAAGATCTCTTTGCATAAAGGAAAAAACAATAACCTTATCATAATTAGCCAAAAAAGGAGCATAGAGCTGATAGGTTAAAAACTGAGTACTAGATTGTAAGTTACGTAGCTTGTTGTCAAAGGCAGGATGAAAGGTGCATATTAGCGGAATATTTAACTCTTCGCAGATTTCTGGCAAAAGAAAATCAAGAGGTGATAAAGTAAGTGAAGCATGTACTAAATCTGGCTTGAGCTCTCTGAGGGATTGACTGAGCACCTTACTAGATTTAGGACTAGGGATAGTATAAACCTGCGATTTATAGAGAAAAGGTAAAATTACTTCTTGACAATCTGGCCAGTTTTGTTCCTCTTCTTCTTGGGCAAAATGTAGAAAACTAACTTGATAGCCACGATCCAAAAGTGCATTAGTTATCTCTCGGCCATAGGTTACATTGCCACAGAAGGGAGATTTTTTGCCAAGCCAGGCGATGTGCATAGACTCTCTAACTGAAATTAATTTACAAAAATCATTCTATTATAAGTCATCAAGAGCTTGTATTTGCCGGTGTGAACCAAGCTAATCCAGAGCCCAACAGAGCCAAGAGCGCTAGCCCCAATAATACTGGAGTTAGCCCAAAATGGCTCTCCAGTATCCCTGCTAGAGCTAGAGGCAGCGAAAGCGCAATATTGTTGACGTTATTTTGCAGACCAAAGACTTTACCACGCATCTCAGCAGGGGTGTCCTGCTGTATAGTTGTCTGCATCGGAATACCTACTAAAGAAGCAAAAAAGCCCAGCAAGGCAGTAGATAAAAGAGACCACAAGAGACTGCCTAGAGAAAAGGTCAAACCCAACAGGGCTAAGCCCATACCCAGAGACCCCCAAAAACTCAGCTTACTGTAGGGGAATCTCTGTCCCCAACTGCCTAAAACAAGCGCTCCCAAAGCCATGCCCAAGCCACCAGCAGCTAGTAAAAAGCCGAACTGCTCAGCTTTTAGCTCAGGTAAACCCTCTGCTATCGTAACAGCCAGGACAGACAATGCTGCCATAATCGAAAAAAGGATTACTTGCTGAATCATGGCATTACGAATCCTATCTTTACCATTTAGATAGCGTAGTCCTTCTTGAATATCTTCTAGAACATGGGGAGGTTGTTCGGCAGAATTAGGCTGTTTTTCACCCAGATGTAAAAATAAGAGAATCAAAGTCGAAATTAAATAAGCTCCTCCTACCACCAAGACTTTACCGCCGTCATGGGTAAATATCTTCCAATTGGAGACCAAAGCATTGACCCAATTGAGCAAGGGCTCCCCAATAGCAAAGCCTATGATTAAAGAGCCCATCACAGTAGTTGTGCAGAGAGAATTGGCGCTTAGAAGATTACTTTTTGTAACTATCAGGGGAATTACAGACTGCTCGGCAGGTGCAAAAAACTGGGTCAGGGCTGAAACTAAAAAAGTTACCAACAACAAAAGATAAAACCCCAGCGGTAAGCCAAACCAGCCATCTTTACCCTCTAGGATATATAAGCCCAGAGGTAAACTAAGAACCAGAACGCTACGCAAGAAATTGGAAACTACTAAAACTGCCTTTTTAGGCCAGCGATCTACATAGACTCCGGCCAAAGAGCCAAAGAGAACCGCAGGTATAGTATTAGCTATCATGATGGCTGAAACCCAACGGCTGATAGATTGGTCCACTTGCTGGTAATAGCTCACGATTAGAGCAATCATCAAAATCAAATAGAACTTGTCAGCTAACTGCGAGAAAACTTGACCTCCCCAAAGGACTAAAAAGCGTGCATTTTTGAGGACTGGAGCAAGACCACCACCGCCTGGAGGTGGTGATGAGTTTCCCGTATGCAGGGGCTCGTAACTGTCAGTTAGAGGTACTGGGCTGGGAGTATGGGTAAATTCAGATTCGGTCAATGACATTCTCGATATTGGGTGAACTAGTTTTTCCTCAAAAATTCCCTAGACTCAAACTACTCAACAGTACTGAAGACCGCAAAGAGTAATTGAGGTGATACTGCGCATATTCTCTGAGTATTTGTTCTATTTTGTACCAAGTGCGGGGATAACCTCTCAGATCAGGCTCTGGCAATTGAGAGTTCCCTAAGTATTGTAGCAGCGAGAGTTCTATAGAACCTAATTTGGCTTCAAAAGTTACCTCGGAACTACCTATTTTTACAATACCTCCATCATTAAAACTGAAACCTAAATAGTCATCAGCGCGGCTAAAATCTATTACAAGAGGCTCTTGGCTTATGCAGCAGCGATCCACGCAGGGCTCTATCCCTGCTATTTTCAGTAGCTTAAATACCATCATTGTTAAATGAATAATTAACGACTGCTGAATCACCGTAGACTCAATAAGCTCCAGATACTCTAATAGTAACTTGTAGAGGTCTATCTGTGGCTGATCACTAAGTCCTATACAGAGAACAAGCTCTGCTATATATTGGGCTGCGCTTAATTTGGCAAGATCTCCGCAAAGTCCCCGATGAGATTTGAGAGTTTGAGCTTGAATCAGACGATCTAATGATTTACCTTTGATCAACATAAGCTCATTGACAACAAAAAGCTCTACTTGACCACGCAGACTAGATTTATATTTCCTAGAGCCAGGTGCTACGGCCTTGAGTATCCCTAGTTCAGGGGTCAAAAGGGTCACGAGGCGGTCGTTCTCTCCAAAATCTTTGCGAGCAAGAACGATGCCTTCGATTTGGTAAGATTGGCTCATTTAGTTTCACTTTGCATTCTAGAGACCAATTCAACCCCCTTGGATGTCCCTAGACGATTTGCTCCAGCTCTAATCAAGGCCAATGCTTGCTCTGCTGTACGAATACCCCCACTAGCTTTGATCCCTACACGACCCTTAGTTAGGCTCAATAATAGTTGCACATCCTCAACAGTTGCTCCACCAAAAAAGCCAGTACTAGTTTTGAGATAACTTGCTCCGGCCTGGAGAGCAATTTCAGTGGCTGTTTGTTTCTCATTGGGATTAAGTAATGCCATCTCCAAAATAACTTTGACTGGCCTGTCTACCTCCTGGGTAATCTGGGCGATTTCTGTATAGAAACTGTCTAGATCTCCTTGTTTGAGTAGTCCCAAATTAGGCATCAGATCTAACTCATTAGCACCATTTTCAACTGCTTCACTTGCCTCATAGAGTTTAGTCTGAGCAGTGCTCATCCCAGTCGGAAATCCAACCACTGCGCATAGTGATGTTTTTTTATTGTGCAGTAATTGGGCGGCATATTTAACATGACAGGGATAGAGGCAAACTGCAGCAAAGCTAAAATGTTCCGCCTCTGCGCAGGCCTGGCGGATTTGCTCTTTGGTAGTCGTAATATCCAACAGCGCATGTTCAATATAGCTAGCTAAATCAATTTCTAAGGTCATTTTTTTCTGGTTGCTCTGACAGATTCAATTAAGGCACTGACCTCTCGAGCTCCTTGGGAGGGATGAAAAGCGACAGGAAACTTGCCACTTAATAACATTCTAATCCCTAGAGGAAAGAGACTAGCCAAGCCCTTAATGTCCTTAAAATTATTGCCAACTACTAACAAACCAAACTTACGTTCATCAATCCAGCCACCCTGTTTAACCAAATCAACTAATACTCTGCGGTGCCGAATGGCTCGGTTTTCCTCTGATTGAGTTTGCTTAAGGATTTGTTGTTTAATCAACCCAATTTGATCCATCGGATCAACTTCCATAGGGCATACGCTGTTGCACTGATAGCAACGAGTACATCCCCAGACTCCGGCTAAGCCTTGACTATATTCTTCAAGACGTTCTGCAGTTGCGATATCTCTAGAATCTCCCAAAAGTCTTTGAGCCTTTGCCAGGGCATGAGGTCCTACAAAGTCTGGATTTATCATTTTGGCATTACATTCTGAATAACATGCTCCGCAAGAAATGCAATTGCTGGTTTGATTGAGTTTGTCTCTTTCTTGCTCGCTTTGTAAAAATTCCCGCTCTGGCGTACTCAGTGTTTTTACGTAGGGAGAAATTGTTTCCAAATTTTCCCAAAATTTACTCATATCTACCACTAAGTCTTTGATAAGTGGCAGATTTCCCAAGGGAGTAATCACTATCTCATTATTATCATTGACATAACGTCCCACGTTTTCTTTACAAGCCAGAGAAGAAATGCCATTAATTTTGATCGCGCAGCTACCACAGATAGTATTACGGCAATTTTTTCTAAAGGATAGAGTTCCATCTAGTTCCCATTTGATTTGATTGAGACAGTCTAGGATAGTTTTACTCTTTTCTACTTCAATAGTATATTGCTGGAAGACCTGCTCAGAACGCCCATTTTGACGAGATACTTTAAAGCTAACTTGCATTTATGTCACTATTTGAATCAGATTATACATAAATCAAAGTATATACAATGATCGAGCAGACTAGTTAATTTTACTTAGATGTGATTGGCAAAGCTTAATAAAAAAATTGTCAATCTAAATAATTTACTGATTTTTGTAAAAAATTGAATTGCCTATAGCAATTTATGGATTTATTTTTGATATGATTATTTTCAGAGGACAAATATCACTAGTCAAAAATAAAGGAAATTTGCAAGAATATGAGTGAAATTCCAGATGCTCCCTTAACAGGGAAAGCTTTACTTCAAAAAGTAAAAGAATTGTCTCATCTTCCACGTCGAGAAACAGCTAAGCTCTGTGGCTACTGTTCAAAGAGTAAAGATGGGCAGTTAAGAGTTAATTTAACTGATTTTTATGATGCAGTTCTTGGAGCTAAGGGAGTTCCTTTAGATCCAGATGGCAACAAAGATGGTAGAGGAAGAGAGGCAACCTATGAAGTTACTGTTCATCAAAATGGACAAATTGTAATAGGTTCTACCTATACAGATAAAATGGGACTCAAAGCTGGTGACCGTTTTGAAATCAAGTTAGGTTACAAGCATATTCATCTCAAACAAAAAGATGAATCCTCCAAAGGTCAAGAAGACCAAGTTGCCTAGAATTTGCAACTTCTATTTAGTGCGTAAACGTGAATCAGAACTGCCACTATTGCAATTGTGATTCACGTTTTTGGTTGTATTTATACTTATATATAATATTTATCTTCAATCATGGTGAAAAAATAATAGACTTTAAAAGCTGACGCAACTGCAGTAAAAAGATCACATTACCCACTTTGGGATTCAACTGTGGACTATAGGGAGAAGTTTTTATCTTCTCAACAACCTCAGCATATTCCCATGAATCAATTGGCTTTCCATCTAGGGGAGAGCGAGCCGATGTAATTATTTCCAGGCGCAAAACTTCTTCCGGTATATCTTCACTAGGAGGCAGCAATGCCCAAGCTGGAAAAGGTAAAAGACTATATATTAAAACCAGCAGCCCAAGAATTAACTTAGGGTGTTGTTGTCGATGGGAGATCTGGTTCAGGATTGGGAGAAGAAGGAGTAATTTCTTTGAACCATCTGTCGATCTCAGATTGCGCGGTGGAATAGACATCACTATCATGGGGTATTAATTTAGCAATGTGTATAGCCTCTTGATATGAGGTTTGATCTGCTCTATCTCGAGCTAGATTGAGCAGCTGACTGCTCCAAAGTTCAATAGCGCTTTTAGCTTGGGGAGCGACATCTGCATAAGAGGAGATATTTTGAGCTAGAGAAATTGCCTGAGCAAGATTTTCAGCAGTCCTAGTTGAAGCTATCTCGTAAGCTCGATCTAGATTTCTACCAGCACGCATTTCCCTGCGCCAGAGGCTTAGCTTTTGCTGGATATCTTGGTAAAGAGGATGACCAGAGCGAATCGCTTGGGCTGTTTCTATAGCTTCTGCATAATTTTTATTATCAGCTAGGGAGCTCGCTTTATCATAAATTGGCTGATCTTGGATTAAATATATCTGATCTTGCCATTTAGCTATATTGTACTGCGCTTCTCTATAGAGCGCTCTACCAGGATTTATTGCTTGAGCCTGGGTAATAGCTATTCTCAAAAGTGCAATATTCCCTTCTCCACCGCGGGCAGTGGTCAAGGCGCGATTAAGAATGGGCTGATCTTCAATTGTCTCAATAGAAGCCTGATATTTGCCAATTGTCTCTTGGGCTTGATGATAGCGAGGATTATTAAATGGAATTAAACTTAACTGAACAATAGCATTTTGATAGTCATCAATAGTACCCATGCTAGCTAACTCATTTGATTTGCTTATAAACACTAGGTCACTAGCTTCTAATTGCCAGCGATCTATAAATGATCTAGCTTCGCCATAAAGCCTATCTCCAGGTTGAATTTTTTGCAAAGCAACTATGGCATTTTGAAAAGAATCTGGATTATCTATGGAGGTATTGGCAATAGCGCTAAGAAAAAGAAGCCATCTATCAACTGAGTCTTTTAAAGCTGGACGAGTCCCAATTAAATTGACAATAGATTGAACTTTACTCCAGTTTTTTTCCTCAACCTTATTATCAACAAGCTCTATTATACTATTTTTATTTTTTTGAATAAGTTCTTGAGCCTGTTTGTAGACATAGCTATCAGGTGCAATTTCACTGGCTTGATCTAATGATTTGAGCCAGTTTTCTAGACCACCTTGGTTGGATATATCAGAGGCAAGATTAATTTGTTCACTTTGTTGTTGGGCTAATTGTACTTTTTTTATAGCTTTGTCGTATTGAACTGTTGACCAGTATTTATTCTTTATGTTTAATATTTCAATAGCTAGTCTGAGAGCATAGTCCCAATTTGACTCTCGCAGTTGCTTATCTATTTCGACTAAGTGATCTGTTCCAATTTTCCAGGTATCTTGCCATTTAGTGATTCTAGCTTGAGCATCTTGATGGGCTTTGGAGGAGACGGGAATATTTTGAGCAATTTTTATTGCTTGATTGAGTTTTCCTTCTTGAAATTCTTTTTCTGCTAGTTTTAATAATTCTGTTGACCAATCTTCTAGAGAGCGATCTATTTCAGGCCGCAGGGGATGATCTAAAGGTAAGGGTTGCACCAGTTGAATTGCCTGAAGCAGACCTTCTAAGGTTCCTGCTTGAGCATCAATTTGAGCGCAGTAAATACGCAAAGATGCCGAAGCGGTAGGCCAAAATATCTTTGGACAATTGGGAGCTTTGGAAACAAAAAACAGATTAGAAATAGCTGTAAAGCCTAATCCCCCAGATACTGCAATCAAAAAAATAGCCCAAATCTGCCAAGGTAACCTGGTAAATTTGGTGCGTTTTTTCTTAAACCATTTTTTGATTGGACTGGGACCATCAGGTATTTTTTTATTGGAAATCACTTTTAGACAATTAGTTATTGTAAATATAGAGTTTGCTCAGAGGTTTTTTGTTCACTGAGCTCTGTAATTAATTGTTGAAGATTTTCGATATTGGCATTATAAACTTGAGAGCAGAAATGGCAAGTTGCCTCTGCTCCTTTATCCTTGTCTATCATATCTTCTAGCTCAGCTACTCCCAAAAGCTTGAGAGCGCCCAACATTCGCTCAAAGGAACAACCACATTTGAACCTGACCATTTGCACTTCAGGAAAAATAGTTAAACCCAAATCTGAGAGCAGAATTTTCATTATTTCTGTCAAAGTTTTACCTTCTCTCAAAAGGGTTGTAAAGCTAGCCAGTCCTTGAATGCGCGATTCTAGGAGAGTAACTAAATCTTCATCTCTAGAGGCTTTAGGCATAACCTGCAAAAGTATACCACCTGAGGCAACAACTCCCTCAGCCCCAACGAAAACCCCAACTAATAAAGCTGAAGGAGTCTGTTCTGAATTAACTAGATAATTGGCAATATCTTCTCCAATTTCCCCTGATATCAACTCTACAGTACTGGAATAGGGATAGCCATAGCCGATATCTCTGACTACATAAACATATCCATCTTTGCCAACAGCAGCTCCTACATCTAATTTGCCCTGCGCATTGGGAGGAAGTTCAATTTTCGGATTGCCCACATATCCTCTGACAGTACCATCTAGTCCAGCATCTACCAACAAGCCGCCTAAAGGACCATTGCCATTAATGCGAACATTCACCCTAGAGCCTTCTTTTTTCATACTAGAAGCTAATAAAAGACCGCAGGCCATTGCTCTGCCTAGAGCAGCAGTTGCTACATAGGATAAACCATGTCTTTCTCTGGCATGCTCAGTCAGGTTAGTAGTAATAACTCCTACGGCCCTAATACCACCATCTGCTGCTGTTGCCCTAATTAATTGATCTACCATTTGCCTCTGTTAAGTAAAATCTGTTTTTAATACTTGTAGTTAGTATATGTGAGAGCAAACCAATTGGCCCTGCAAACATACAGAGAATCAAAGAGTGAAATACTATAGTTTTAGACTCTTGGCCTTCTAGGTATATATAACGTCCCAGAAATAAATCAATTATTAAAAAGTGAACCCAGCCAGCAAATATAATTTTCTCCTGTCCAAAAACACTTGCTAAGTTTGCTAGAGTTGGATTGGCAAAAACATCAGCCGATTGAGAATCTAATCCCGTTGCAAAAAGATAAATATATAGAACAATTAAGGGAACAAACAAGAGCAAAGATTTCATAAGCTTTTGCGTGAAATCCCATCTCGGTAAAAAGATCATCAAAACCCAAAAAGGCAAGACATAGAGATTAGCAATATTAAATAGACTAGCTAGGTCTAACATAGGAAAAGGTAGATATTGTTAGAATTTTTTGTAATTTATCTTAATATAACTCATTCTCAGTAACATTTTCTTAAGATTGCAATGAACAAAGGTATTGGGGTTGATAAGCTGAGTTTTTGTAAGACCCTTAACAAAGATAAAGTTATGAGAAGTATCTTTAATCGTTGCTGGTACACGTGAAACCCATTTTAAGTTAGCTAATGATTCTATATTATCAACGCTATAAAGCGCAGCATCTGCTACTTTCAAATATAATGGTACATCTCCATCCCC
>CAISPN010000019.1 GCA_903887375.1 uncultured cyanobacterium | reverse complement strand
GCAGATGGTGATCTAATTAGCGCTGGATTGGTATTAATTGCACCACCAGATTATCATGTACTGGTTAATTCTAAAGGCGTGATTTGCTTAAGCCAAACAGCCAAGGTTAACTATGTCAGGCCTTCTGTAGATGTTCTATTTGAATCAACAGCCCAAAGCTACCAACAAAAAGCTATTGCCGTAATTCTCTCAGGTACAGGAATCGATGGCAGATCTGGCGTCGGGGCTATTGCTGCCAAGGGAGGAAAAGTAATAGTGCAAAGCCCACAAAGCTCTCAGTATAAAGGGATGCCTGAAGCAGCAGTTAGTACTACAATAGCGGATTACATTGTGCCATTAGAGCTCATAGGTCCTACTTTAGAGGCTTTAGTATCCCCATGAACCAGAATCAATCAGATGAAAACTTTGAAGAGCTGTTAGATTTTCTCAAAACTAATAGAGGCTTTGATTTTACAGGTTATAAAAGATCCAATCTTAAACGCAGAGTTCTCAAACAAATGAGCTCAAGGGCAGTAGAAACTTTTAGCCACTATCTAGACTATCTAAAAATTCACCCTGAAGAGTTTTCTTTTCTGTTCAATACAATTTTGATCAATGTCACTAGTTTTTTTCGGGATCCAGATACTTGGGATTTTCTGCAAAGTGATGTTCTCCCCAAGATAATCCAAGCCAAAGCACCAAATCAAAACCTCAGAATTTGGATAGCAGGCTGCGCTACTGGAGAAGAACCCTACAGCTTGGTGATGATTCTAGCTGAACTGTTGGGATTAGAAGAGCTTCGCAATCGCGTGAAAATATACGCTACCGATATTGATGAAGATGCCCTTAATAAAGCACGCTGCGGTATCTATGAGCAAAAAGCTCTAGATTCTCTAGCGGAAAATTTACAAGAAAAATACTTTCAGCAGCAGCATAGTCAAAATAGATATACCTTTTGCTCTGAGCTTAGAAGAGTTGTTATTTTTGGGCGACACAATCTGCTAATTGATCCTCCTATTTCTAGGTTAGATTTGTTGATCTGCCGTAATACCCTAATGTACTTTAATAGCAGCACGCAACAGGATATTCTCAAAAAATTTTACTTTGGACTAAATAATAATGGAATATTAGTTCTAGGTAGAGCAGAAATGATTCTTAACAAGAATAATCTTTTTGTTCCATTTGATGTCACACATCATCTTTTTAGCAAAAATGAACCTACAAATCCCCTAAATCGTAATCTATCATCGATCATAAAAGAATCAGCGCAAAATAACCAATACCTCCTTGATGTGTTCCGTCTTATGAAGATCTCCCTTGATCAACTTTCCTCGGCTCTCATCATCCTTGATTCCAAAAACAATTTACTACTAATCAATAAATTAGCTCAATCAATGTTTGGCCTAAATTTAAATAATATAGGTCAGCCACTAAAAGATCTAGAGATATCCTACCGTCCCTTGGAGCTCAGATCTCTAATAGAACAAGTTTCCAATACAGGCTATCCCCTCAAAATAAACAAGATCTCTCATAATTTGCCAGATGGCACCCTTTGCTACTTAGATGTTCAGATAAGCTCAATCAAAGAAACAGAATTATTAGGAACAAGCATCTCTTTTGGTGATATGAGCGCATATTATTTACTTCAAAGTGAACTAGAAAGCACCAAAAGAGATCTTCATCAGGTAAGCGAAAATCTGCAATCTAGCCATGAAGAGCTCGAAACCACCAATGAAGAGCTGCAATCGACCAACGAAGAGCTCGAAACTACCAATGAAGAGTTGCAATCTACCAACGAAGAGCTCGAAACTATTAACGAAGAGCTGAAATCGACCAACGACGAACTGCAAAGTATCAACAACGTGCTGCGCATCAATAGTAAAGAACTAGATCAAAGCAATCTATTTTTAAATTCTATTTTAAGTAGTTTAAAAATTGGGGTGATAGTAATAGATTTGCAATTTACTATTATGATTTGGAGCAAAAAAGCAGAAGATCTCTGGGGTCTTAAGCTCGAGGAAGTCAAAAGCAAGAGCCTTTTTAGCCTGGATATTGGTTTGCCTATTGAGCGTCTACGCGAACCAATTTTAAATTGTCTAAACCAGAGCGATCAAACAGGACAAATCATCTTAGAATCAATCAATAGAAGAGGCCAATCAATCTTATGTGATGTATCACTAAATTGTTTAATTGGCAAAGATAAAGAAAATATTGGTATAATAATACTAATGAAAGATGAGCCCATACATATTTAACTTTAAATTTCAGGTTTCTCAAGTCAAATTAAATCTATTAATCAAAAATATAGATGAATTATTATTACAGCCAGAGCTTTTAAAAGCAGTACTAGAAGAGCTCTCAATGGTTCTAGAAGAGTTGCAAGTACAGCAAGAAGAACTACTTGCAAATCAAAGCCAACTTGAAAGCTCGTATCGATTTTATCAAGAGCTCTTTGATTGTGCTCCCAATGGTTACTTGATCACCGATGAAGAGGGAGTGATTGAACAGGTCAATCAAAGCGCGGCCAATCTTCTCAAGATACGTCAGGATTTTATAATAGGTAAGCCCCTGTCTATTTTTATAGCTACAACTGATCGCAATTTATTTTTTAGCCAGCTCAATAAATTTCTTCAATCTGAAAAACTTGCTAAATGGCAGCTCAACTTAAGAACTAGGCAAGAGCAAATGATCCCAGTGAACTTACAAATCTCCAAATTAGAACAAGAAAAAGGACCCCCCAAGCTGCGCTGGGAGGTCCAAATTTAACCTACAAAAAAAGAA
This sequence comes from uncultured cyanobacterium, assembly GCA_903887375.1. Taxonomy (GTDB): domain Bacteria; phylum Cyanobacteriota; class Cyanobacteriia; order Cyanobacteriales; family Microcystaceae; genus CAISPN01. Next base: position 61,045 of record CAISPN010000019.1, on the reverse strand, counting down.
AACTAGACTACTACAGTTTTCTTGCTAGAAGAAAGTTCTCCTTTAGCATACTTGGCAGCGTAGTCATCCAAGGAGATCTGTTTGATTTTGCTAGCATTACCAGCAGTCCAGAACTCTTGATAGCGATCAGCGCAGATTTTCTGCATATATTTGATAGAAGGCTTGAGGAAGTGACGAGGATCAAATTCAGAAGGCTTGAGCGCGGCTGCTTCACGGATAGCTGCAGTAAAAGCTAAGCGGTTGTCGGTGTCAATATTGACTTTGCGAACACCACATTTGATTCCTTTTTGAATTTCTTCAACAGGTACACCATAGGTCTCAGGAATTTCTCCACCATATTGGTTGATCAACTCTAAAAGATCTTGAGGAACCGAAGAAGAACCATGCATTACCAAGTGAGTGTTAGGCAATAGTTTATGGATTTCTGCAATGCGGCTGATTGCCAAGATTTCCCCAGTTGGTTTGCGGCTGAACTTGTAAGCGCCGTGGCTAGTACCGATAGCAACTGCCAAAGCATCGACTTGAGTTCTTTCAACAAAATCAGCAGCCTCAGCAGGATCAGTGAGCAACTGCTCTTTAGAAAGAGTACCTTCAAAACCATGGCCATCTTCTTTATCGCCTTTACCGGTTTCTAAAGAACCTAGACAACCCAACTCACCTTCTACACTGACGCCAATGGAGTGAGCGACTTTAACTACTTCAGAAGTAACTGCAACGTTGTACTCATAGCTAGCAGGAGTTTTAGCATCTGCTTCTAGAGAACCATCCATCATGACACTGCTAAAGCCGTTGCGGATAGCAGAATAGCAAGTTCCAGGGCTATTGCCATGGTCTTGGTGCATAACAATGGGAATGTGAGGATAGGTTTCGATTGCTGCAGTGATCAAATGACGGAGGAAATTCTCTCCAGCGTACTTACGAGCTCCACGAGAAGCCTGAAGAATTACAGGGCTATCGGTCTCATCTGCTGCTTGCAAGATAGAGAGGATCTGCTCTAGGTTGTTGACATTAAATGCTGGAATTCCATAATCATGTTCGGCTGCGTGATCTAATAACAGCCTTAAAGGTACTAGTGCCATAACTTTCTCCTAGATTTCTTAATAAAAACGTCAGCTAGCTAAGTTTTCTTTCTTTATTGAAGATCTTAAGATAAATTTTACATTTTTGCTCAAGAATTTTTCTAGAGTGGGTTTAAAATCGAACAAGTCGAGCTGATAGAGTCAGAGAGGGCAAATGAAAATTGGTGTGCCTAAGGAGATCAAAGATCAAGAATTTCGTGTAGGACTCTCCCCTGATAGTGTCAAAGTCCTTATTGGGCACGGTCACCAAATCTATATTGAAAGTGGCGCTGGGAATGGCAGTAGCTTTAGTGATTCAGATTATCAAGCCTCTGGAGCAATTATTCTAGATAATGCTCAAGAAATTTGGCAGCAGGATATGGTAGTCAAAGTAAAAGAGCCACTAATTGCTGAATACCCTTACCTTAAAGCTGGAGGTCTTCTTTTTACCTATCTGCATTTAGCTGCCAATCGAGAACTTACTGGCAAACTAATAGAATCAGGAATCACTGCCTATGCCTATGAAAGCGTTGAGCTAGCTGATGGTCGATTGCCACTTTTAACCCCAATGAGCATTATAGCCGGGCGCTTAGCTGTCCAATTTGGTGCGCGATACCTCGAAAAACAACAAGGAGGCAGAGGGGTTCTTTTAAGTGGCATTCCTGGAGTAGCCTCAGGACAGGTAGTGATCCTAGGCGCAGGAGTTGTCGGTACAGAATCTGCCAGAATTGCCCTCGGTATGGGTGCAAGAGTCACAGTATTAGATATCAATCCTGAAAGACTCTCTTACCTGGAAAACATTTTTGGTTCGCAAATAGAACTAATATTGAGTAACTCAGCCCAAATAGAGGCTATAGTACCCCAAAGTGATCTATTGATAGGTGCAGTATTATTGCCAAACCGCAAAGCGCCAACTTTAGTTTCTAGAGATTTGGTCAAACAGATGAAAGACGGCTCGGTGATTGTCGATGTTGCCATAGATCAAGGCGGCTGCGTAGAAACACTAAGAGCAACTTCTCATTCTGCGCCAACCTATATAGAAGAAGGAGTTGTACATTATGGCGTACCCAATATGCCAGGAGCAGTTCCTTGGACAGCAACCCAGGCTCTCAACAACAGTACATTGCCCTATGTCCTCAAGTTGGCACAGAACAATACTGAAGATCCATCCCTAATCAAGGGACTCAATGTGCGAGATCACCAGTTAGTTCATACAGTACTAAAAGAGATTTTTGCAGATCTAGTTAAATCTTAATGAGAGCCAAAAGAATAAATACGAAAACGTGCCAGCCCAAGGTCCATACTCACAGGACTATTGCCAACTGGTAAGGCATAGAGTCTAAACTGATAAGTGCCTGAAGTGGAAGGATTTTGGATAGTTTCTAAAGAAATAGTAAAATCAGTGCCAGGGAGGATAGGTTGAGCGAAAGTGACAGTTATAATGCGCGTGATGGGGTCTTGCTCAACAGAAGCAATTTGTATTTGAGCACCTCTAGCATCTGGTATACCGATAAAAGCAATAGTATCAGGTAAGCTAAAAACAACTTCCTCTATATTGGGCTGTGGTTCAATCAAAATTTTAGCAATGGCTGTATTGGATTTTCGTGGCAGTGAAAATTTGAAATAGTAGTGCGCAGATGGAATATAGACTGATTTAAAGGGGCTTTCTTCCCCATTAAAAGTAGGGGGAGAACCAGTAAAAAAATTTTGCCCCTGTTGGGCTTTTGCTTCTAAAGAAAGACTTAGCAGCAGAAAAACTAAAACAATATTACTAAACCGGAATTTCGCTGTAGACATCTTGAGAGATAGTACCTCTACTAGATTTAGGGGGCATTGGCAGAGAATGAGTGGTGTGAAAGTCCTGCTGAACTCTATAGGTCAATCTCTGGGAGACTTGATGAACTATCTTATCAAGCAAGCGCTCTCCACTACTTTGGACTATATGGTGAGGCAAACGATCAATAAACTTGGGAAACTCAACAGCAACTTTAAGATCCAGATTCCAGATCACCCTAGTGGCTTTTGTACTCAAGCAATTGAGCTCTTCTAGTTTCATCGTAGCACGATAGTCAATTTCGTAGCCCTGAGGCGGAGAATCATTAATTGGGATACTGTGCATTAGATAGAGCTGATTTTTTGGTCGATGAAGTACTACTGCCATTTTGGGCTCAATCTCATAGCCAAGGGCTCCAAAATTACCTATAACAATGAGGTATTGATCATCTCCTAGAGAAACAGTATTCATTGGCTTTGCGCAGCGGCAAAACCAGCCTTGGTGTGCATTTAGATACTCTGCTACCGTCAATGGATCGCCATAGAGATCCATATAGCCTTGAAAACCAGAACGAAAGATTTTTGGCTTTTTCTCAGTAGATATATCAGAGCGCATCTTGTTAACCTTACAAAACTTCACTATTTTGACAAAAAAATGACATATGGAGTTCACATTGGCTTCCTATGATGTAGTCATTGAACAAAGTAATTCAAATTTGTGAGGATACAAACCAATGCTTAAAGCTATTTCTGTTGCAACTCTAGCCGCTCTTTCTTTATCTTCTTTTAATTTAGTAGCTTCTGCTAGTGATAACACTATGGCTCCTGCTACTACTAAAACTGCTGCTCCTGCTGCTACTAAGTCTGCTGCTCCTAAAGCTACTAAATCTCCTAAAGCTAAAGCTACCAAATCTCCTGCTCCTAAAGCGACTAAATCTCCTGCTGCTACTAAATAATAGATAATTTCTCAGATTATTTTTACCCATCCTCAGCGATGGGTTTTTTGTTATTCTCTAAAAATGGCATTGAGCATAGAAACCGCCACAATAGGTGCGGTCACTGTTCGCAAGATGCGATTACCCAAGCTCACTAAAACAAATCCAGCAGCAATAAAAGATTCGATTTCTCGCTCACTCCAGCCACCTTCTGGGCCAATAGATAGCAAAATTTCTCGCTCTTGTGGAATATTTACTGCTGCTAAATGGGGTATGTCACTTTTACGGGTCACCAACAGATAGGGCGTTATTCTAGTTAAATCCAGATTAACTAGGGCATTATTAACTTTTACAGCAGGAAAAATTTGCGGAACGATTTGTCTTTCACATTGCTCTGTGGCTTCTTGCGAGATTTTACGCCAGCGCTCAAGTTTAGCTTGGCTGGGATCGAGCAATGTTCTCTCACTACAGATTGGAATGAAACTTGCAACTCCCAGCTCAGTACAACTTCTAATAATATCTTCAAATCCACTGCCTTTAGGTAGAGCAACCATCAGATGAATTTTTCTCGAGAGCTCATTGTTTTGCTCTAAATACTCCAAAACTCTACCAGTTTTCTCTTCAAGGGCTACCAGCAAAGATACACCCCTGCCATCGAGTGCCACAAAAGTCTCACCATCTTGCAGTCTTAGCACTCTCTTGAGATAATGTAACTGATCGGCAGAAAGACTAATCTGGCTATTTTCTAATTGCTCACTATTGATAATAAGGCGATAAGACAAAGTAGCTTATAAGAAAACATAATGTTAATGTAGTTGAAGACTAGATTAACATAACAATTACCGTACTTTAATTGAGGTCTTCTATGCAAAATCAAATCACTCTTGATAAAGATATGTATATACAAGAGCAAAATGTTACAGAGTCTCGCCCATGGGGGACTTTTACCACTTTAGAAGAAGGTCCTGGCTATAAAATCAAAAGAATAGAAGTTGAGCCTGGGCATCGCCTGAGCTTGCAGATGCACCATCATCGCAGTGAGCATTGGATTGTTGTCTCGGGAACTGCAAGAGTAGTCTGCGGAGATAGTGAAATCGTTCTTCATGCTAACCAGTCTACCTATGTTCCTCAATGTACTGCCCACCGTCTAGAAAATCCAGGAGTGATTAAACTCATCTTAATTGAAGTACAAAATGGCGAATATCTAGGTGAAGATGATATTATCCGTTTTCAAGATGATTATTCCCGCCAGTAATTAAGCTATGTTTGAGATTACCCCATCAGCCCTACAAGAAATCAAAAGACAACAGTCCTACCGAGGTCAACTAGACTTCAATTGTCGCATTGAGGTCAAAGAGGGGGGCTGCTCTGGCTTATATTACTCCCTCGAGTTAACAAGTGAACGTCTTGCCGAAGATGTTGAGCTACAAATGAGTGAAATCATTTTCCTGCTTGCCTCAAAAAGTAGAACTTATTGGGAAAACCTCAAGCTTGACTATGTTGAAGATCTTATGGGCGGTACTTTTCGCTTTGATAATCCCTCTGCCAATATGACCTGTCGCTGTGGCTTATCTTTTGCTTGAAAAAACAAAAGAGATGAAAATCTAAAATCTTCATCCCTTGATTGTTTTACTGTTCGACCTCTAAAAGTCGTTCAAGTTGCCAGAGGATTTGGTTACCTTCTCGTCTAACACGATAGACAACCCAGTTCCTCCAAGACCATTTCTCGCCTCTGCTAGTGACTGCGCTGGCATTGATATCCATCAAATCAGCCAATTCGGAACTGGTAATCAGATAACCTTTGCTAGCAATTTCATCAGAAATACGGAGTGTTTCAATGAGATTTCTCAAATGACTAACTCTTTCTTCACGCGAGAGGGAACTTTCTTCACTAAGATTAGGAGAAGTTTCAAACATATTTGCTTTTAAGTCCAAGGGTTCTGCCAATTCCTGCTTTGTTAGGCCAAAGTTTGGAGCAGCTTTTAATATATATTAATAATGCTGCTATTGTTATATTAACTATAATCCACTAGAAAAATCCAACTTTGTGAGCAGATAAATAGCTAGTTAAAATAATTTATGTCTAATTTTTTAAAAACCAATCTAGATCTTAGTAAAATTCACTATGACGAAAGGGGACTAATCCCAGCGATAGCCCAAGACTATCTAGATGGAACGGTTTTAATGATGGCCTGGATGAATGCCGAATCGTTGCAAAAAACCTTAGAAACCGGGCAGGCATGGTATTGGAGCCGTTCACGCCAACAATTGTGGCATAAAGGAGCTACCTCTGGACATTTCCAGCAGGTACATCAACTGCGCTATGACTGTGATAGCGATACTCTCTTATTGAAAATTGAACAGATAGGAAATATCTCCTGTCATACTGGTTCGAGAAGTTGTTTTGATGTAAACGATCAACAACAAGAAGCCGCCGATGCCCTCTCTCAACTTTTTGGAGTAATTTGTGCTCGTCGTGACAACCCTTCGGCTCAATCCTATACTTGTAAATTATTAAATGGTGGAGATAATAAAATACTGAAAAAAATCGGTGAAGAGTCAGCAGAAGTTGTTATGGCTTGTAAGGATGACAATCCTCAAGCTATAGCTTCTGAAGTAGCAGATCTTTTCTACCATACCCTAGTAGCTTTAGCGCACCACAATGTTGATCTGCGTGATGTCTATGCTGAGTTGTATAGAAGAAGAGGTTAGCTCGAGATCTTATAATTGTAGATATTAAATACTTCAAAATTTGGCGCTTTTATGGGTCTTGGTATTCTGTATTTTATCTTAGTGGCAGTTATGGTAATCGCAGCAGTAGGAGCCTTGGTTCCAGGAGTGCCTTCAACTGCTATCATTTTACTGGCTATTTTGATTTGGGGTTTTGCTACTGGTTTTCAGGGAATGGCTATTTCTCTAGTGGCAGCTATTTTAGTACTTTTGTTGAGTCTAGCAGTAGAATTTTTAGCCACTTACTGGGGAGTCAAAAAATTTGGCGCTAGCTCTTGGAGTCAAATTGGAGCTGCGATTGGACTTGTTACTGGCATGTTTGGACTGTTGCCGGCTTTACCAGTAGGTGGGCCAATTTTTGGTCTTTTATTTGGAGGAATTTTGGGCGCCTTTATTGGTGAATTTGCCTATCGACAGGACATGGAACTGGCTCCGCGTTTACAATTGTCATCTAAAGTATGTCTAGGTATAGTTGTAGGTTCACTTTTAGGAAATATCTTAAAATCACTCTTGGCCTTTGTTGCTGTGCTTGTTTTTACTTGGACTACCTGGAATACAGTACCCCAAGTAAAATTTGATAATATTAAACTGCCACTACCTCATATAGATTGGCCAGTGATCAATCCAGCTAAACCCGCCCAAGCGCTAACTTAAATTTTTTAACCCAAGAAAAACAAATGAGCTACAGATATATCAACAACTTGATTACCAAAGACAAATTCAGCCAATTTCTAGAATTAGTAGATATGGCTGCAGGCTCTGGCAAAGATACCAACAATGCATTTGACTTGAGTGAAAGATTACATGCCAGTAATGCGATGAAAGTCTGTATTCAAAGGCTGCAAAGCGATCCTGCTACTGCCGAAATGCTCAAGCAAAGATATATAGGACCGCTTTATGATTTACCAGCTTTACTAGATATGCCTAAATATTCTTTAGGTTGGACTTTTGGTAGGGTTATTAATACTTTAGGTTACGACCCAAACTTTTACCGCAAACCTGAAACTATTAATAATGACGCCGAATATATTACCTATAGAGTGTATAAAACTCATGATCTTCACCATATCCTCACTGGTTTTAGTTTAGATGGCATGGGGGAACTAGGCGTAATATCTTTATCAATATCCCAGTTTAGCTATCCAGGTTTTATGTTCTTAGATCTTATGGCTCTATTAACTAATTTCTTTACCAATGAACAGCCTTACAGTGAAGAGCTAGAAAATAAAGATAAAGTTAGGACGGTTGGCTATGCTTTTGGGCTCATCAATAAAGGCATAGAAATGGGCCTTGCTGCTAAGCCCTTATTTGCCGTTAAACTAGAAGAACAATTAGAAAGACCTATTGACCAATTGAGACAGGAGTTAGGTATCATTCCTGTGACAGAGGGACTCTATAGTTGGTACAGTAATCCCAAATTAAAAGAAGCAGTAGCTTAGTCAATGAATAAGGATCTAGGTATTGTTGTTATTGGTCGCAATGAGGGAGAGAGACTCAAAAATTGTCTCCTCTCTCTAGATTCTGGTAATCTACCCATTGTTTATGTAGATTCGGGTTCTACTGATGGATCAATAGAGTTAGCCTGCTCTCTATCTACCAATGTAGTTGAATTAGATTTAACTATACCCTTTACCGCAGCTAGAGCCAGAAATATCGGATTTGACACATTGCTCTCACTTTATCCTGATTTGAAGTACGTGCAATTTATTGATGGAGATTGTCAAATAACCCAAGGTTGGCTAGAGCAAGCTAAAGTTTATCTAGATGAGCATCCTGATGTTGCTGTAGTTTGTGGCCGTCGAAGAGAAAAACACCCTGAGCAATCTGTCTATAATTTTCTCTGTGATTTGGAATGGGATACTCCCATTGGCCAGGCTAAGGCCTGTGGTGGAGATGCCATGATTCAAGCTAAAGCATTACGAGAAATTGGTGGCTACAACTCAGAGCTAATAGCTGGAGAAGAGCCTGAGATGTGTGTGAGATTACGTCAAAAAGGCTATAAAATTTATCGTTTACCTTTAGAGATGACTTTACATGACGCGCAGATGACCCACTTTTCTCAGTGGTGGAAACGTAACCAAAGAGCTGGTTATGCCTTTGCCAATGGGGCTTGGTTACATGGAAAAGCTCCTGAATTTCACTGGGTTAAGGAAAATAAAAGCAACTGGCTATGGGGATTGATTTTGCCTGTGATTATCTTTTTAGCAGCTTTGCTCAGCAATGGACTTGGCTTTGTTCTCTTGTTGCTCTATCCTTTATTGGTCTACAAAATAGTCAACAGTCGCCAGAAGATGGGCTACCAAGGTTCCTGGGTATATGCTTTTTTCTGTGTACTTTCCAAATTTCCCCAAATGTTGGGTCAGGCTCAGTTTCACTGGCAAAGAATCACAGGTCAAGTGCCTAGTTTAATAGAGTATAAAAGTGTAGATTAATGACTAATTTTTTTGAAATATATTAAATTAATTATCATGAATAATTGTAAGAATATAAGTAAATTTACTGCGAAATGTTTCACAATCGAATTGTAGTGGAAGTAAGGGTTGCCGAATACAGCAAATTATACCCAAGAGGTCATCGCAATGGAAAAAACATCTCAACTGAAACATTACTGTATCTATGAGTATTTTTTAGATGGTTATTTTTTGAAGTGGCAACAGATGAGGGAATGCTATCTACCTGTCGAAGATGAGCTCAGAGAGATTGAAACCAAAGATGGCAAGATTATCAAAGCCAAAGTGGTGAGAACCGATAAGGTGAGTGATTCTGAATATAAGGTCTTGCTAGTTTCTGTAGATTGATTATCTCCCACCCCATCTACTAAAAGATGGGGTTTATCAATCTGATTGAATGCTATAGTTGGGGTTAAAGGATATATCTAGTGGTTCATGGATGACTTACGAAAGACTGTTCTCACGAAATATAAAAAATTTTTTTGAGGGATCTTTTCTTCTAGAAAAGTACATCATATCTGAGCTATTTCCTCCCTTTTTTTTAAGCTTGGGTATATTCTCTGCCTTGGGTCTGGCGATTGGCTATTTGTCAGATTTGAGTAATAAGGTGGTAGATTCAAATTTGCCCATATTAGGGGCCATAGAAATATTTTTTCTCAAAATTCCCGAGTTTGTGGCCTATGCTCTGCCGATTTCAGTTCTTCTAGCTACCTTGATGACCTATGGCCGTTTGAATAATGATAATGAGGTTATAGCCTTTCAAAGCTGTGGTGTGAGCATTTACAAATTAATTACTCCAGCTTTGATTTTAAGTCTTGCGGTAACTGCAGTTTCTTTTATTTTTAATGAGATAGTTGTACCATCTGCTAACTATAGGGCTACATCTATTTTAGTATCTAGTATTAAAGAAGAACATTCTTTTTGGCAAAATAAAGATATATTTTATCCTGAATATCAGGAAATAAATTTACCTAACTCCGAAAAAATACTTCAGCTCAAAAATTTATTTTATGCTCAAAAATTTGAGAGTAAACAAATGAAAAATTTAACTGTTTTACAATGGTTAGATGAAAATCTTTCTCAAATTATAATTGCTGAATCTGCTAGTTGGAATGAAAAAGAAAAAGTTTGGGATTTTTTTAACGGTACGATATTTCAACTTAAGAATGATTCTTCGTATAGAAAGACAATTTCTTTTAAACAAAAAAAAATCAATCTATCAAAATTGCCCTTTCAGTTAGCTAGTCAAGGAAGAGATCCATATGAAATGAATCTAAAAGAGGCTTGGGATTTTATTACAATATTACGGCACACAGGCGATGAAAAGAAACTGCTGACTTTTGAAATTAGAACTCAGCAGAAAATGTCTTTTCCTTTTATCAGTATTGTATTTAGCATGATTGGTTCTGTTTTTGGCATGAGCCCTTTGAAAATGAGTCGCTCTACTAGTTTTGGCCTTTGTATTGTCATTATTTTCTCCTATTATGTGTTAGCTTTTTTACTGGGGAGTTTGGCAATGGCGAAGATATTGACCCCAGTAATGGCTGGTTGGCTGCCTACTGTGATTGCTTTAATGACAGGGGGCTTTTTAGTATATAAGCTCTCTAAGTGAGAGAGCCTAGCGCAACTTAACCACTGTTACTCCAGAACCACCATCTTCAAGATCTGCTAGGGCAAAACTTTTCACCTGAGGGTGATCTTTGAGGTATTCATGAACTCCTTCACGCAGTTTACCAGTTCCCTTGCCATGGATGATCCACAATGAGCCAAAATTAACCGATCCAGAAAGAGCCTTATCAATTTCGCTTTGAGCAGCTAGAATGCGCAATCCCCTAAGATCTAGAGTATTTTGAGATGTTTTGACCATCAAAGTTTCTGGTGGTGAACTTTGAACTGAGGGTTTAGTTGTAACTGGCTCTACTTTTTTACCATCTATTGATTCAATATCAGAAAGAGGAACTGTCGCTCGGCAAAATTTGAGATTAACTGTGAGTTTTTCGCCGGCAAGATCTAGTGAAATTACTTCGGCAGTCTGACCAAGGCTGATGATCTTAACTTTTTCCCCTATCTTGGGTTGGTAATATTCACTTTGCTTTTCCCATTGCGGCAATTGACTATCAGCTATAGTTTGGAGCAATTGGCTGGCTTTTTGGGCGTTTTGTGCGGTATTTCCTGCTTGTTGTAACTCTCGGATAACTTTGGCTATTTCAGCTTTAGCTTGGTTAATTGCCGTTTGAATTTCCTGTTGTTGGTGCAATTTGAGGTTACGCTCTCTTTCTTGTAAAGATGCTGCTTTTTGAGCAATTTCTTGGTAAAAACGTTCGCTTTGAGCTAGTAATTCTCTAGATTGGCGAGCATTTTCTTCCTGTTCTTTTTTTTGGTTTTCTAAAGCTGTGATCATCTGATTGATATCCGAACTATAGCCACCTATTTTCATCTGTGCTTGCTCGAGTATATCTTCTGGTAAACCTAGCCTTTTAGCAACACTCAGAGCATTAGAGCGACCTGGAATTCCCCATAGTAACTTATAAGTAGGAGATAGAGACTCATCATCAAATTCCATCGAGGCATTTTCAAAACGCTCATCTTGGTACTTGAGGGCTTTTAATTCTCCGTAGTGGGTAGTAGAAAAGGTGAGGCTATTTTTATTGGCTAAATACTGAAGTAGGGCAATAGCCAAAGCGCTGCCTTCTTGTGGATCTGTACCGGCACCGATTTCATCTAGAAGAACTAAACTGGGCTGTTGCTCAAGTGAGTTAATAATACGTACAATTCGGCGAATATGCCCGGAAAAGGTAGAGAGATTTTGCTCAATGGACTGCTCATCTCCTATATCAGCTAAAATCTGGGCAAACCAGGGGATTTCTACAGGTTCTTTAGCTGGGATAAACAATCCCACCTTGGCCATTAAACAGACCAGTCCCAAAGTTTTCAGGGTGACTGTCTTGCCACCAGTGTTAGGACCAGTGATAGCCACTACTTTAACAGGAGGTTTGATAAAAATACTACTAGGTACTACTTGGACTCCATGTTCTCTAATTTGCTGCCAAACTAGCAGAGGATGGCGAACTTGTCGCAGGGCAATAGACTCACCTTGAGCTAAATCTATGAACTTGGGAGGATGAGCCTCAAGCCAAATACTATAATCGGCCCTAGCAGTAGCTAGATCCAATTTAGTTACAATCAAAAGAAGATATTCTAGATCTTCTTGGTGCTGTTTGATTTTTCCAGAGAGATCTGCCAAGATCTTTTCTTCTTCTATCTGCTCTTGTCGGACTAACTGCCGCAGGCTATTGCCTAGCTCAACAACATTATATGGTTCTATATACAGAGTGGCTCCAGTTGCTGAACTATCATGAACTACGCCGGGGATCTGTTCTTTATGATGGGACTTAACTGGCAGAACAAAACGATCACCTCTTTGCGTTATCACCATTTCCTGTAGTAAATTAGCCTGTTTATTGATGATATTTTGCAATTTTTGGTATATTCTATCTCTTTGTTCTTTGAGCTTGCTGCGGATTTGAGATAGTTTCGGGCTTGAGCGCTCAGTAACTTTACCATGATCATCAAGGCTATAATGTATGATTTGCTCTAGTTCAGGATAGGTTCGCACCTGAGAGACCAACTGCTGTAAAGTGGGAAATTTTTCTAGAGCTTCGATAGTTCTTCTGAGCCTTCTGACTCCATATAGAGTAGTGGCAATTTCCAGCAGTTCTCTACCTGTTAAAATTCCACCTAAACTAGTTCTTTCTAAAGCATTGCCAATATCTTCTATTCCCTCAAATGTCCAGCTAACTAATTGGAGTCTTAAATTGTATAGCTCTTGAGTTTGTGCTAGTAATTCTAAGCTATCTTCTAGAGTATCGGGAATCACCAGTGAACAGGCAGCGATTTTGCCTAATTTTGTAGAGGTATAGGTAGAAAGCTGTTGACAAAGACGATGCCATTGCAATATTTCGAGAGTTTCTGTTTCTATCAATCGGGTTTCTTTGTTTGCTTGCTCTTATAACTATTATAGTATAATTTAAAATCTATCTTGTAAACCAATCAGGCTAATGACAAAATCAAATTCTCAAATAGATAAAATTGGAACTATCAATCCAAGAATAGATTTGAAAGTCAGTGGAGTTGTAGGTCTAATTTCAGTTTTGTTAATAATTTTGTATACAAATAAACCAGATTGGAGAAAAAATCTTGAATTTATTGCCTCAACATTGACAGCTGGTGCAGCTATTGCAAGTGCAATTTATTTTGTTAGAAATAGTGAGCATGAATCAAAGAATAGAGAAAAAGAATTAAAAATCGATAGAGCTTTAGCTCTCAATAATCGATGGCATCAAATATCACAAGTAAACCTCAATGATGAATTTTTATCATTTATTGCGGAATTACAAAACAAGGCAGATGTAGACAAATATACTTTTATTCATGAAAAATTTGAATCCAAAGATAAAAATGTAAATCTGAAGCAGCAAATAGTATTAATATTAAATTTTTTCGAAGAATTGGCTATAGCAGTTGAAAACGAAGTTGTTGACGAAAAGATAGTTTTTGATTCTTATAAAAGTATCATTTCTAGGTACTATAATTTGTTTTCGACCTGGATTGTTGAAATAAGAAGATTAGGGAATAATAATAGATACTATAAATCCCTAGAGAGTTTATACCAAAAATGGAATTAAAAAGAGCTCTATTTCTAAAGCTTAGCTCATAGCACTTTACGTTTATTGTATGAATCAGTTAGAATAAATTTAAGCTGATAAAAAACGACTAGGGAGATGTAACAATGAAAGATTTGAGTTTATACATAACGATTTTGATTAAAAGCGATATTTACGGCGGTTAATTCATCGTATCCCTGTATTAATTTAAGTTTTTACAATGCCCAATTTACCCAATAGCCTAGATGAAACAATTCAACAGGCCCAAGATTCAGTTAAAGCGGCCCTAAAAGATGGTCAAACTAGAATTCAAGTTGAACTAGTGATTCCTGAAATTACCCTACGCTCACAATCACTAGCTAGGCAATTTGCCGATTCTCTTTCAGAATATGGTTTGGGACTTAAGGTGATATTTGCAGATACAGGAGCTGCAGCCTTAGCTAGAAGAGATTGGGGTGATACTCCCTTTAGAGTCGGTGATCTGGGCAGTCGATTTACTGAGATAGAAACCAAAATCAGCCCGGAAGATCAAATATATTTAATTGTTTCCCCCTCTGCGATAGAAGTTACTACTATTGAAAAATTATTTTCCTTAGTTCCAAATACTCCAGTGATTTTATTGATTCCCCAGTTGGAGGATATTGCTGTAGTGGGCTTAGGCTATGCAGCTAGACAATTGAGGGAAAGATTTTTAAGTACGCTATATACTTGTTATTATTTTCGTCCAATGGAAAATGCGATAGTGCTTCGCGCCCATGGCAATCCTTGGCAAGTATATCTAGAAAAAGATAGTGGAAATTATGAGTTAATTTATGAAAACTCAGAAAAACCAGTTGGTGAAACCTTAGATAATTTACTAAGCCAAAAAGCCCCGGAACAACTAAAAAGTACTGGAATTCTCAATAACTTGCAAAAGTTTCTACGCGCTCTGAGTCAATGAACTATCCGATCATATGTTGCAAAACCAAAGCCTGGATGCTGTTCTAAATTAGTCATTGTAAAACTATCGCCAATTAAAAACTCATATTCAGGAAAAAAGGTATCACCTTGATATTCACCATCTATCAAGGTCAGCTCCCATTTATCTGCCATCTTTAGACTCTGGGAGTAGATTCCAGCTCCACCAACTATGTAAGCTTTTTTAAAATCCTCAACAGCAACGAAAGCGCTTTGCAGTGAATCGACAAGTGTTAAATTTTGAGAATATGGAAACTCTTGTGATTTAAAAGTACTAGAGATAACCACATTATAGCGATCTGGTAAATAGCCTTGTTCTAAATCCAACTCCCAAGTCTTTCTACCCATAATTACCGCATGGCCTATGGTTAGCTCTTTAAATCTCTCTATATCTTTGGGAATTGGTGGCCAGGGCAATTTACCATCTTTGCCAATTACGCGTTTTGTTCCTGCCAAAGCAGCGATGATAATAATTTCTGTTTGTTTCATTTGACATACTCCACTATAGCTATCCTATCTAAATTTCTATTAAGAAATTCGCCAGAGCACCCCAGAAACAAAATATGCTGAAAATCAATATAATATAGGTTAATTTTTTTTCATGTTCAGAAAGATTTTATATACCGATTCTGGAGCAAGCCATATCCAAGAGATGCTCAAGGTGTTGCTGGAGCTTCCATCAATTAAGCAAGCCAATATCACCATTTTGCATGCAGTTCCACCTCAAGTGAGCGCTGAGGGCTTTGCTGCCAAGTGGGAAGAAGGGAGCAAAAGCATTAATCAAATCTTGAAAGATGTAGTGATAGATCCCAGTAAAGTATCTACCGTTTTACGCCAAGGAGATCCCAAACAGGTAGTCTGTGATGTAGCTGAGGAGATACATGCTGATTTAATCATAATTGGATCTAGAGGGCTCAAAAGACTAGAAGCAATTTTAGAAAATTCAGTCAGTCAATATGTCTTTCAGCTTTCAACCCGACCTATGCTTTTGGTCAAAGATGATATCTATATCAAAAAGATCAAAAAAGTGATGGTTGCCATAGATAAATCTCCAGCCTCACTCTATGCACTTGATCTGGCTTTAAATCTCTTGAGAGGCCAAACTGGGGTTGAAATTTATTTGGTGCGCGTCAACCCGGATCTCAAAGCAGATATAGTCCTTTCTAGATCTGAGATGGAAGAAAACCCAATTTTGGGGCCAGCTTTCTCTAAAGTTAAGCAGATGGGTTTTACTGGAAAAGCTATCGTTACCGGTGGAAGACCAGGAGAGCAGATCTGTAAATTAGCAGAAGATAACCAGATAGATCTGCTCTTTTTGGGTTCACCAGATCGTCGCCCTTCTATTGCTAAGAGTTTGCCAGATTTAGATCGTCTTTTGGGCACTTCGCTTTCTGACTATGTGAGAGTTAATGCCCTATGTCCTGTACTTCTGGCACGTCAAGAAGGTTAACTTTGGGGAATGCGCACATCAATAATGGTGGCGTTGAAATCGTAGTTAAAGCCTTCTAATTCCAACGGAGTCCCAATTTTAACTTTATTGTTACCAAGTACGGCTCCGTTGGCAGTAATTTGAGCTTTACCTATCAAGGTTAGGAGCATGTCTATACTAAAAGTATTAATACGAGGATCGGCAACTTCCTTGGCGCTACCGTTGGGCTGGGGAACTACTATAGTTCGAGGTAACTGTTTAACCGACTTGACCTCAACTTCTCCATAGGGCTGATTGCGGATAATTACATTGAGTTTCTTGCCACTTTTCAACTCATTAAAGATGACTTCTGGAGAGCGAACACTCAAGCCACGAACCAAAACATCCACCTCTATTGGCTTGGTATTTTTCACCTGAGCCAGAGAGCCACTTGTCCCTGGAAAAAAGAAAATTCCTACAACAACTAGCAGCATCACCAAAAGTGCGCCCAAATCTAGGATGTTGATTTTGCCAAACAAACGTCCTTTAGAATCTAACAATTTCATTTAACCTCTATTACCTTTTTTAAACCATCGAGACAAAAGCAATCCTTCGGATATTTTATAAGAAATCTTTGACCTGTTTAATATATTCTTGTGGATCTTCTAGCATTGGGAAATGCCCAGTTTGCTTCATTTCTATATATTTGATTTTTTGATTTAAAGCTGCCGCCGCACGCCCTAGTTTAGGAGGAATGATCTGATCTTTTTCTCCAGCAATCAATAAAGTTGGAACTGAGATAGCTGCAAACTTATCAGGCATAATCTCTACGGCTTTTTTGCTGACACAGGTGTAAATCGTACCTAAAGCTGCATCCCCATCAGCAGCCAGGAAATCTTCCAAAAAGGCTCTATATTCTCCAGTAGGGATAGGCCTTGCTAAAAATCTAGCCATAAAGAGACGATCTGCCAGGGGGATTTGTAAAAACCATTTGTAGCGAAGCTTAACTACATACTTGCCAAAAAAATAAAAGGCAGAAAATGCGGCTTTATTATATTCAAAAATTCCATTGCAAGTAAGTATAGCCTTAGTGACTTTCTCAGGATAATCAGCCAAAAATAGAGCAGCAATCGAGGCGCCCATAGAATGGCCATGCAGATAAACTTGGGAAATTCCTAGTTCATTTAAGAGTAGATATAGCTCTTGAGCATAGGTTTCAAGCTCATAATCAGCATTTGGGCTAGTACCAGTGCGGCCAAATCCTCTAAGGTCATAGAGAAGACAGTCAAATTTATCTGAGAGGATTTCGGCGGTACTATACCAGTACTTGGCAGAGCCTGCCCAGCCATGCACAAAGACCATCACAGGTTTAGTCTCTTTGGAATCCTTCTTGACCCATTGATAATAGTATTTGACCCCTGCTATTGTAAGATTTTCAGACATTTTTAGGCTGACTCTTGATCTACTAAAGTGGCTGGATAAACCAACAATTCGGCTGTGGATCTTTTTTCTACCATTTCTTTGGTGATTATACAGCGCTGAATATCATCCCTTGAGGGCATCTCATACATTACTTCAAGCATCAGCTCTTCTACAATTCCTCTTAGAGCTCTAGCTCCAGTTTTGCGTCTATAGCCTTCTTGGGCAATAGCGCTGATTGCCTCTTTGTTAAATTCTAATTGTATATTATCCATTGTCAGAAGTTTCTGATACTGTTTGATGATGGCATTGCGTGGTTTGGTCAAAATAGCAATCAAAGATTCTTCATCTAGCGGTTCAAGCGCGGCCATCACCGGAATTCTACCTACAAATTCGGGAATCATACCGTATTTAACCAGATCGTCTGGCTCAATCTGTCGGAAAAGATCGGCAATCTTCTTCTCTTTGCTAATGGTTTCATTAGGACGAACAAAACCCATAGATTTCTTGCCGATTCGCTGCTCAACTACCTTTTCTAAGCCAACGAACGCTCCTCCGCAGATGAACAAAATATTACTAGTATCAATTTGAATGCAATCTTGATAAGGATGTTTGCGGCCTCCCTGTGGTGGAACATTGGCTATCGTCCCTTCTAACATTTTGAGCAGAGCTTGTTGTACTCCTTCTCCTGAGACATCGCGAGTAATTGAGGCATTTTCACTCTTGCGGGCAATTTTATCTATTTCATCAATATAGATAATTCCCCTTTGGGCTTCCTCTACATCTAGATCTGAAACCTGGAGCAACCGCAGCAAGATATTTTCTACATCTTCTCCTACATAGCCTGCTTCAGTAAGTGTAGTTGCATCAGCTACTGCAAAAGGCACATCGAGGATCTTAGCCAGAGTTTGAGCCAGTAATGTTTTACCTGAACCAGTTGGACCAATCAAAAGAATATTGGATTTCTGTAGCTCTACTGAATCATCATGATTAGATGGGTTTTTTTTATGATTTTGAATAGAGCTGAGCCGTTTATAGTGATTGTATACTGCAACTGAGAGAACTTTTTTGGCCTCATCTTGCCCAACTACATAGTCATCAAGATAATTTTTAATTTCCCTGGGTTTGGGAATTTGCCCTAGATTTATTGCAGACTTGCTTCGTCGACGTCTGGAACTATTTTCTGCAGTTGTTTTAACCGAAATAGAAGATTCAAGAAGTTCAGCTGATTCAGATTCTACTGGCTCTTCTTCGAGTATCTCATTGCACAATTCCACACACTCATCACAGATATAAACACCTGGGCCAGCTATAAGCTTGCGTACCTGTTCTTGGGATTTTCCACAAAATGAACATTTTAGATGGGTATCAAATTTGTTGGCCATATCGACTCCTTATTGCAGCTATGGGCAGCTAGTCCCTATCGTGTGAATACTTTATCGATCAGACCATAGCCAACAGCCTCTTGGGCAGACATATAAAAATCTCTATCGGTATCTTCTGCTATTGTCTCTATTGGCTGAGATGTGTTACTAGAGAGTATCTCATTTAAACGTTGTTTGATGTAGAGGATTTCTTTGGCTTGAATCTCTATCTCTGAAGCTTGTCCTTGAGCTCCGCCAAGAGGTTGATGGATCATGATTCTAGTACTTGGTAAAGCCATGCGTTTACCTTTAGCTCCACTAGAGAGTAAAAAGGCGCCCATACTAGCAGCTACTCCAAAAGAAATAGTGGCCACATCTGGGCGTACTTGCTGCATAGTGTCATAGATAGCCAGTCCCGCATAAACAGAGCCTCCTGGCGAATTGATATAGAGCTGAATATCTTTTTCTCCATCCTCAGCATCTAGAAAAAGCAACTGGGCTACAATAGCGTCGGCAACTTGATCATCGATAGCCGTGCCTAGAAAAATGATTCTCTCGCGTAGCAAACGTGAATATATATCAAAAGCACGCTCCCCCATCCCAGACTGCTCAACAACCGTGGGAACAATATTTTCTGAAACAGAAGAGATGGGATGAGCGCACTGATTGTTGATTAAAGAGCGAGTCAATTGGGAATAGAGCATAAACTAAATGTTTCTATCTGATAATTCCATTATGACGCACTCAGGCGATCTTTGATTTAACCTGAAATTCTCAAACAAAAACATAGCTATCTGAAAGTTATGTCCTTTTTATGGACTTAAACTTATGGATTAAGATATAAATAACACTAAATCAGTCAAACCTCTCAAATTAGTAAAATGACAACATCCTACACAACATCTTCTGCCAGAGCTGAGATGAATGAGCTTAGGAGGCTCAAAAACTTGCTTCCCCCAGAATTGCAAAGCTGGGTAATGGTAGAGGGAACAACCGAAGTCAATCCCCCTCTGGTACGCAGTGAAGAAATAGGCAAAGACGAAATAGAGATCCAAATTGATCTGGCTAAGTGGGAAAATCTATCTATAGATCAACGCAATCTTTTATTCTGGCATGAGGTCGCTCGTATTCAAAATGACACCATTCCCAAAGAAGGATGGGAGATGGCGGCCCTTGCTATTGGATTAGGTGGGGCTGTTGGTGAACTTTGGGTACAAGATGGTCTACTGTTACTTTTGGCTTTAGCTCTCTGTAGTGTTTCAGGCTATAGACTGTGGCAAAAGAATAATGGAGATAGGACCCTTAGAGAAACTCTAGAAGCTGATGAAAAAGCTATCAAATTAGCTACCCGTTTCGGGTATACTTTACCCAACGCCTATAAAAGTCTTGGTAGTGCTTTTAAAACTCTGATAGAATTGACTCCAAATCGCCGTCAGAGAAAACGCTATGAAGAGAGACTACAAGCTCTCAAGCGCAGCGCTTCCAAAACAAAAGAATCGATGAAACAAACATAAATCTTGAGTGATGGACAATAGACCGACTAAAGCAGATCTGCATTTACCACCACCACTTATTCAAACACCTGAACGTCTAACTGTAATTGAAGCAGTTGATTTTAAGGAAAAGGTTAGTGAAATTCTCTCACAGCCTTCTTCTCCATCTTCTGTGGTCTTGGATTTTGGCTTGACAGAATTCATTGATAGCAGTGGAATTGGCGCGCTGGTCAACCTCTTCAAACTCTCACAGCAGAAAGAGGTTATTTTCTCTTTGGTCAACGTCAGACCTGAGGTTAAGGCGGTTCTCTCTATGACTCAATTAGACCAAGTTTTTAATATAATTGATCTTGAGAATAGTTCTTCTGCATCGGCTAATTTAATACCTGAGACCCATCCTTCGGTCAAATCGTTAACCAAAAGAGTGATTGATATAGTTGGCGCCCTTGTTGGCTTAGGTATCACAGCTATAGTTTTTATCCCTATTGCTCTTGCTATTAAAATAGATAGTCCTGGACCAATTTTCTTTAAACAAGAACGTTGTGGCTGGTTAGGGCGAAGATTTAAGATTATCAAATTTCGCTCAATGTGTACCAATGCCGAATCTCTCAAGTCAGATATTCCCAATGAGGTCAGCGGTGCATTTTTTAAAAATAAGAATGATCCTAGAATCACAAAACTTGGAAAATTTATCAGAAAAACTAGTCTAGATGAGCTTCCTCAGTTTTGGAACGTACTAAAAGGTGAGATGAGTTTGGTAGGAACTCGTCCCCCTACTCCTGATGAAGTCGAAAAATATGGAGTTCCAGAATGGCAGCGCCTCAATGTTAAACCAGGAATGACTGGGCAATGGCAAGTTTTTGGTCGCTCTGAAGTTCGAAGTTTTGAAGATGTTATCCAGCTTGATCTTGACTACCAGAAAAAATGGAGTCTTAAATATGACATTGAGCTGATTATAAGAACTATTTTTGTAATTTTCAATAAAAACAGTGGAGCTGTATAGAACAGAGAATTCACAGAATTTTCACCTGAGAGTGGAAAGCGAAAAATCTGCTCTCAATGTTGTACTTTCTTGGTTCGACAATTCTATTGATAATATTATCCCAGATCGTACTTTATGGGAGTGCAAATTGGCATTAACTGAAGGTTTTACTAATACTGTATGTCATGCTCATAGAGACCTACCCAAACATACACTTATTGAGCTTAATTTAATATTGACAGATAGCTATCTACTAATGGAAATATGGGATCAGGGGGTCTTTTTTGATCTAGAAGCCGAGTTAAAATCGCTTAAAGAAAACCCGCCTGATCCTTTAAAAGATGAGCACAGAAGAGGCTTGATCTTTATGAAACAACTCACCGATGAACTGGAATATAGCAGAGATACTCAAGAGCGTAACTGCTTGAAAATGCTCAAAAAGCTAGATTTCTGCAACAGCTCTTTCAATCAATCTTCTAGCTAAAGTTTGCGTTCCAGTATGCTCATAGTAATTAGTACTAATATCTAGAAAAGCAGCCAGATAATCCAATTTATCTTCAGAGAAATCTACAAATCCCTTGAGAGGACCTAAAAGGCTCTCTCGAGTGAGACTACGCTCATCAACAAATCCACCCATCCAACCTTTAACCGAATCTAGACTTTCACCTACAAATGCAAGTTGGCCGGCTGAATCTCCTCCTGGAACAAGAGAGCTGATACTTTTGAATGTTGGGTTTTCTTGCAACTCTCGCCCATCTAGACCAGAAATAGTAGAAAGAGATTGGTCTAGGAAACTTGGACCTAAAGGAATTAGACCATCTAAACAAATTAGTCCAGCTATACGAATCAAGGATTCTCCGCTGTAATCAGCAAGAGCAGCTACAAAATCCCCAATGCTATCTCCTGGAATACCATTGATCTGACAGAAAGCCAGAAGCTCAGCAATTAACTTACTGGCAAAATCTATAGTTTGGGCTTTTTGAGATTTGAGAGTGATATTGCCGATAAAACCCAATAGGGGAATTGTCTCGCCTACTTTATTGGCCAATACACTACTAGCTAAAAGTCGATCCGAGGTATCGACAGTTTGATAAAGCCACATAGCTCTTTGATAGCCCTGTGATGGGTCATTATAGAGCTGAACTGCTCGTTCTCCGATTTGTTGAATTAGGGCTTCATCAGTTTCGCCGGTTACCGCACGTATTGTATTGTCAAATCCAACTAGATTTTTCCATTGACCGGGGGCCACAAAATCTAGCATTCCCAGTACCTTAGTAGTCAGGTTGTTGGTAGGGAGTTGATCAACTAGTTCAAAAATAGGTTTATTCATTTAACTTCATCTCACCTGTTGTTATTTTTTTACCAGCTTAGCTAATTCGCTTAACTTAAATTTCTCTAACCAAGCTGCGCGATCTTTAGCTGTAAAAGAAGGGCTGCGAGAAAGAACTTTAACTTGATAGCGATCTCCTACCAAAAGAGCAGTAGTAGAAGTTCCCTGTTCAACTGCTGGGTAGCCGGCGATTTTTTTGGTACTATCAGCAAATTTAGCTTTAGCAAGCGGCATATTGAGAGTGTCAGATATAGCCATTACAGCTAAATCTTTGCCATCTTTGCTCAATTTAGCCTCAGCAAAGCCTTTTTTCTCTTGAGTATAGACGCGTTTATAACCATCTTGCTCGGCAGGAAAGAAACTGTTAAATTCTCCCCCTTTTAATGATTGACGAACTACGGCAGTAGCACCTTTTTTACTACTTTGCTGTTGGACTGCTTGATAGCGAGAAGGGCTAGTCTGAGCGCAAGAAGTCAGCAAAAGTAATGCTACAGAGAAGAAAACAACTAAAGATTTACGGATCTGTATTAGCATTGAGTCAATCTCTAAAAACTATTTTCTTAACCACACTAGCATTTACAAAGCCAATTTGCCTTGAGAAAATTTTCTATTGTTACCTACTGTTATATTTCATGCAATTTGCCTTGTCTATCTGCCATCTTGCAGAAGATTTTCATATTTCAAATTCTGTTGCGCCATATAGTTACCCATCGAGCGTTTAACCTTAAGTTTGATCAAAATGCCTACACCATTTCTTAGCTCTTTTGAGTTAAGCTGCAATTGGCCTAGATTGAGAGTAAAGAGATTGCCTTTATTATCAATCAATCTAGAGGGAACTGGTCCTTGGTATCTGGTAATGTAGTCTTCTGTAGCACGAAAACGAGGATCTGATCTACTGGTTTTGATTATTGCTTCCCATTGTGTATTGACTAGATCTGAGACGTTGGCATTATCTACAACCACTAACTGGAGATTTGCTTCTTTACCTACAAGTTTGACAATTTCCAATTGAATTGCTTCTTCTTTCAATAGGGCATTGTAGACAATCAAATCAGTTCTTTTGTTTTGCTTTTGTGCTTTGGCATCTATCCAAACCCCATCAGGTATTTTGTAATCTATAGTTGGATTAGGATTATCTTTGAGTTTCAAGGTGACAACTTGATCGGCAAAACGCTCAAAAGGTCTAGTAGTATTCCAAACCATTAAAAAAGAATATTCTGAACGACTGGTTAGATATCTATATTGATCCTGTACTGTAGAATTAGGTGCCAAGATCGAGCGGGCACCGTTTTTGATTTCCCAAACATTTTTAGAAAGAGTATAGCCATTTTCTTTGAGTTGTTTAAAAGTGACGCTGGCATTGGTTTGATCTTCTACTAAAGGCTGATTGGAATTAATTACTGTTAAAGTGCCAGGTAATCCACTGCTACCACTTACTCCTTTGCTACCATTGACTCCGCTTCGACCAGAGATGCATCTATACTGCTTAGTTGAACAACTATAACCAGAATCACCCGGACTTCCCTGACAGGACTGGAGAGAAACAAAAGGCTCAGGGCAGTTGCAGCCAGATCCACCACTGCCACCATTGCCACCATTGCCGCCTACTCCCCCAGCCGAGTTAATAAATACTCTCTTTAGAAGAGCTGGATTAGTTGTATAGAGGGTCACTGCTCCGCCATTGCCACCATTACCACCGTTGCCACCGTTGCCGCCGCTGCCACCATTGGCTCCTTGCATATTCTCTTGACTAGATGACAATTTAGCAGGGCAAACTGCCGATTCTCCAATCGTACCATCTTCTCCTGGATAGCCCTTTTGTCCTGTTAGATCTAGATTGACCGGATCGTTAGATAAAAAAATGGTGATACCATCTCTGTTTTCCCCATTTTTTCCATCTTTACCATTAACCCCATTTTTCCCGTCAGAGCCTAGTATCTGATCGGCTTTAACTCTATAGTTATCGCCAAAAGCCAAAAGTAAAAGAGCCGAAATACAAAGAATTTGCAATTTTTTCATGGATATATACAGTTTCCCTCAAATAGCCTTTACCAAATAATGAATTTTACTATAATTGTTTGCTTGCCAAAAGTGCAAAAAAAAATTGACAAACTCCAAAAGGTTTTGTTATAGTTGTAAAACGAACTAAAAATTGGGATTGTAGTTCAATTGGTTAGAGCACCGCCCTGTCACGGCGGAAGTTGCGGGTTCGAGCCCCGTCAATCCCGTAAAGAATTGTCTAATTTAATCAAGTTTTTGGGTACTGACTCTTTTAAAACAAGAAAAAAACCTGTTAAAATTGTAGATCCGGTTAAAAAGATAATATTTATCCTGCCGTGAGAAGCTGCTAAAGCCGCCCTATCAGGAGGTGCAGCCTTCTTGGGAAATTGTGAATGGGAAAAAAATATATAATGATATCTCAAAAAATAGCGCCTACTCGGGAAATTGGTTTTAATTATGATGATTTTGCTGCACGTTTAGATCAATATGACTATCATTTTAGCCCTGGGGATATAGTAGCTGGAACTGTATTTAATATAGAACCTAGAGGGGCTTTGATTGATATTGGAGCTAAGACTGCTGCTTTTATTCCAATTCAGGAAATGTCCATTAATCGCGTCGATGATCCTCTAGAGGTTCTTCAGCCCAATGAAACTAGAGAATTCTATATCCTCACTGATGAGAATGAAGAAGGACAGCTCACTCTCTCTATTCGTCGTATTGAATATCAAAGAGCTTGGGAAAGAGTACGTCAATTGCAAGCTGAAGATGCAACTGTCAGAGCCAATGTATTTTCAACCAATCGTGGCGGGGCTCTAGTAAGGATTGAAGGACTACGCGGCTTTATTCCTGGCTCTCATATCAGTCTGCGTGATAGCAAAGATGATCTAGTAGGAGAAGATCTTCCTTTGAAATTTCTAGAGGTCGATGAGGAAAAAAATCGTCTAGTTTTGAGCCATAGAAGGGCTTTGGTTGAAAGAAAAATGCATGGACTTGAGCTGACCCAGGTTGTTAGTGGAACAGTCAAAGGAATCAAGCCCTATGGCGCCTTTATTGACATTGGTGGAGTTAGTGGCTTACTTCATATTTCGGAGATATCCCACGAGCATATTGACACGCCAAATACTGTTTTAAATGTCAATGATGAAATCAAGGTGATGATTATTGATTTGGATGCTGAAAGAGGCAGAATTTCTCTTTCAACTAAACAACTAGAGCCTGAACCAGGTGATATGCTCAATAACCGAGAATTGGTTTTTGAAAAAGCCCAAGAGATGGCCCAAAGATATCGCGAAAAACTCAAAGCAGCTCTAGAAGAACCACAAGTTGAAGAAATTCCTCCAGCTTTTGAAGAAGATGAAGATCTAGTTGTTGCTGCTACTCAAGATTAAATGCCTGGCCAGAGCGCAAATCAAATAGATGAATACGCTCTGGCTCAATATTTAACCAGATTAGATCTCCATTTTTATAGGTATTGCTAGGAGATACTCTAACTTGCCAAAGTACATCATTTTCTCCCAACAAACGAACAAACAGATAAGCATCAGCTCCTAGAAGTTCAATTCCCTCTATCTGGGCTTTGCAATCTCCAGCCAGAGGATCTATTTTCAGATGTTCAGGACGAATACCTAGAGTTACTTTAGATCGCTCTGCTTTTGGTAATTTAATCTTTAAGGATCTAGATAATTCACCTTCAAGATCTATAGTGAGGAAATTCATCATAGGCGAACCTATAAATTCAGCAACAAAACGATTAGCTGGATGGTTATAGATATTTGAAGGCGTATCAATCTGCTGCAACACTCCATGATTTAGAACGGCTATCCTATTGCCCATAGTCATAGCTTCTACCTGGTCATGGGTAACATAGATCGTGGTTACAGAAAGTTTTTTTTGAAGATTGACGATTTGGCTGCGCGTTTCTGCCCTAAGCTGGGCATCTAAATTAGAAAGAGGCTCATCTAACAGGAAAACCTGGGGTGAATGGGCAATGGCTCTTGCTAGGGCAACTCTTTGCTTTTGACCACCAGAGAGTTGGGCTGGCCTACGTTTGAGTAATGGTTCAATCTGTAACATACTGGCAACCGAACGAACCTTTAAATCTATATGCTGTCTTTGGGTTTTGTTCATGCGCCACCAAGAGACAGATTTAGATAATCTGCGCAGTCCAAAGGCAATGTTATCGTAGACGTTTAGGTGAGGATAGAGGGCATAGTTTTGAAAGACCATCGATACTTGGCGCTCTTTAGGTGCTAGATCATTGACCAGACGATCTCCAATGTAGATCTTTCCTCTAGTTGGCTGATCTAGTCCGGCAATGAGCCTCAACAATGTACTTTTGCCACAACCAGAAGGGCCAACCAATACAAGAAACTCTCCTTCTTCTACGCAAAGATCGATTGAATCCAATATTTTGATATGGGAATTGCCAGTTTTGGGAAATACTTTCTCTATCTTTTCTAAAACAACCTTCCCCACTGAGGTTTTTTATCTCTAATAAACAACCCTAAAAGTATAGCAAATCAAATAGAACCAAAATAGCCCACCTCTTTTAACGAGAAGATGGGCTACTAGTACTCACTCAAGATCTATTGGACTGCTCTTTTTTTCTTAAGCTTTCTCAAACCTAAAAATAGAGGAACACCTAAGATAAATCCTTGCTCAGGGGAAAATTCAAAGGGTACTGGAGTTGCTGGAGTAGTTGATGCAATAGTCCAATTTGTTGCGACAGTATTTGCAACTCTATCAGGGAATCCAACGCTTTTACCATTACCATTTTGACTAGTGTAGTACTTATCGTTATATCCGTTCATAAACCACGAAACAGGACTTTCTGTGGAATTAGTTGATATAACATCGCCACTGCGATCCGACCAATTAGAAGGTACTGAAATCAATATGCCTGAAGAATTTGTTTGGAAAATACCGGAAGTTCCGTTACTTAAAGATGAACCAAAAGTTGTAGAGATTCCATTTCCAAAAGCAAAGGTGATACTCTTAAAGTCACTAGAAGTCCAGGTTTGGTTAGCAATAGAATTACCACCATTATCTAGAGCCATAGTTACCGTAACTGCTGTTCCTTCTGTAACATTATCAGCATAGGGATTGCCGTAGTGTGTTTTTGCAGTAGTTTTATATGTGGCATTGTAAACTAAAGCCTCTGCCCGATCATAAGAGTTAACAGCGGCGATTAAACTAACTATCAGAGCAGGGATTAAGCTTGCAGAATTAGTAAGCACTATTTTTTTCGACATGGATTTTTCCTGAAAAAAGATTATGGCCAAGATTATAGCGAAATCTTGGCCATAATGCCACATATTGCTATACATAGTATATATGTATTTAGTAGATTCTTATACCTCTTAGGATAGTATTAAAATATTGGTTATAATCGAAGTTATGTAAGGCAATCTAAATCAATGAGTAAACCAATAACTATTGAAGATATTTATGAACTCTTTAGAGCCTCTCAAGCCGAAGCAGAACGTCGAGCAGCTGAAATAGATCGTTTATTTGCTGCATCTAAGGCAGAAGATGAACGTCGTAAAACTGAAGATGAGCGTCGTAAAGTAGAAGCAGATCGCTCTATGGCAGAGCTTAAAAAAACCGTAGAAAGAACAAGTAAAGCAGTAGATAGCCTCACTACCCGCTGGGGTCGCTTTGTAGAAGAACGAGTAGAGCCTGCAGTTATTAGGATGTTTCAAGCTAGGGGTATAGATGTCAAGGAAGTTTATCCTAGGGCAAGATCTAGAAGAGAAAATATTGCTATGGAAATAGATATTTTGGCAGTAGATGAAACTGAATTGGTTCTAGTTGAATGTAAATCCAAATTATCACAAGAAGATGTAGATGAATTTCTAGAAAGATTAACTAAATTTAAAATAGCTTTTCCCCATTTTAAAAACTTTAAAGCCTACGGAGCAGTAGCTGGCATTGAAATCAATGACGGGATAGATCGCTACGCCTATAGAAAAGGATTATTTGTAATTAAGCCAAGCGGAGATACTGTGGCTATTATTAATGATGAAAGTTTTAAACCTAGCAGTTGGTAAAGATTCAAATAGCACTAAGATTGTAGTTTGTATTGTAGTTTGTATTTCAGTTTATACCATTAGAAAAATTAAAGCCACTATAACTAAATATATAGTATTTATGTTTTAATATGATTGTTGCTTGAGCTAGTTGAGAAATCATGCAAGATATGGCAAGGCTAAATTTTGTATATTTAAATACTTTTCAAGACACTCTTGTTGCATCTTTAAGGTCTAAATTTTTAATAAAAAGAAAGCTAGAAAACAAAACAATGGTTCGTTTTAATATAAATTTATACAATAGCTAGCTATAAATATTAACTATCAAAGCAATTGATAAGAACAATACAAATGATTGAAAAGCCGATTTTTTTGGTTGGAGCGGAAAGATCTGGGACTACTTTACTCAGACTCATGTTAGATCATCACCCCCAAGTAGCTTTCAACTACGAATTTGACTACTCAGTTGAACTGATTACAGAAGAAGGTTGTTTTCCCAATCTGGATTTCTATTGCCAGTGGCTCAGTACAAATCGTATCTTTCTTTCTGCTGGTTTTTGTATTGATAAAAATTTAAACTATAGAGAGCTTGTCAACAGTTTTTTAATTCAAAAACAAGAACAAAATCAAAAACCATTAGTTGGGGCAACAGTGCATCATTATTTTGATAAATTACCGTCAATTTGGCCCCAAGCTAAGTTTATTCATATTATTCGTGATCCTCGAGATGTCGCAATTTCTTGCGTGAATATGGGCTGGGCTGGTAATCTTTGGACAGGGCCAGATCGTTGGATAGAGGCTGAACAGACTTGGGACAAACTCGAAAAGTCACTTTCTGAAAATCAATATATAGAAATACATTATGAAGATCTAATTATTAATGTTACTGATACTCTAGAAAAATTATGTAATTTTATTGGCGTGAGCTACGATGAGGAGATGCTTAGTTATCCTCAAAATAGTAGTTATAGCTTGCCCGATCCTAGCTTGGTTTTTCAGTGGAAAAGAAAACTTTCCCAGCAGCAGATCCAACTAATTGAAACCAAAACTGGAGATCTTCTCTCAAAAAAAGGCTACAGTCAAGGTATCAATTCACCTATAAAAATAGATTTTCTGCAAAAAATACAACTGGAATTAGAAAGTAAATTGTCCTGTCTATACTGGCGTGTTAAGCGATTTGGTTTGTGGCTTCTCTTGTTGTACTATCTCGCGCGCAAAATAGGTATATCTACTTGGGAGAAAAGGCTCAGATTAGAGTTAAATCGTATTGAAGAAAAACATCTAGTTTGATTTTTGTTTCTAGAAGAGCGCATGTTAGAATAAACCAGGGTTTTTAGAAAAATTACAAGTAAATAAAATTGTGTCAAAGTATCGTTGGGTATTTTCATTGTTATTGGGAATGGGAATTTGCTCAGTTGTCAAGCCAGTTATGGCTCAGGCGCTTCTTCCTTATACCCCAGAAGTCAAGGCAGACCAGTTTGAAGAAAAGGGAATCGATCTTGCCCAACAGGTTCAATATCTCTTGCGTTTTCGTTTAGAAGATAGTGCTACAGTTTCTTCGGCAACTTCCATGGCGCTTTTGGCTACCCAACTGGCGCCTAATCGCTTTGAAACTTGGCGAATTTTGGCACTACTCTATGCTCAACAAAAAGAGTATGACAAAAGTTTAGTAGCTTTAGAAAAGGCGATTTCCTTAGAACCCAAAAATGCAGAAAATTATTTTCTTCTTGGCAGGATCTATTTCCAAAAAGGAGATTATCCTTCTGCCCAAACTAATTTAGAAAAAGGATTACATATAAAACCAGATTTTGTCGAAGCACTTTTTGACCTAGGCAATACCAAGTTTAAGTTAGGTAAACTTCCAGAGGCTGTTGATGCCTATCAAAAAGCTGTAACTGTGGATAAGAAGTTTTGGCCCGCAATGAACAACATAGGCCTTGTACGATATGAACAGGGTAACATAGCTGGAGCCATTAAAATATGGCAAGAGGTGATTGCTCTAGATAATCAACAGGCTGAACCCAAATTGGCTTTAGCCGTTGCCCTTTACCAACAGGGACAAAAAGAGAATGCCTATGCAAAAGCTAAAGATGCCTTTTCTCTCGATCCTCAATATGCTGATCTAAATTTTCTTAAGGAAAACCTTTGGGGCAAAACCATACTACATGATACTGAAATCCTTATAGGTACTCCAGATATTCAAAATGTGCTTAAATCATTTAATAGTAAGACCAAAACAACTACTTCTCCATAAATTGTAGAATCTGCTGAACAAACTGTTGATAGTCCATAATGGGCTTAGAGATATAACCATCAGCCTGACTTTTTTGCAGGAGACGTTCAGCGTTGCCCTCCATGGCGTGAGCTGTGACTAATAAAATGGGAATCCAATCGGTTGCTGAGTCAGACTTGAGAATTTGAGCAATCCTGACACCATCAACAGCGCGTCCCTGGTAGAAACTATTGGAAAGAGATACATCCATCAAGATGATGTCTACTTCCTTTTGGCTCACCATCTGGATTACCTCATCGACATTTTCAGTTCCTTTAACTTCCAAGCTCGCAACTTTGGTTAGGATTTTGACAAATACGCGAAAGTTCAGCGGGTCGTCTTCTACAATCAATACGGTGGTCATAGTAATAGTATTGAGCGCAGATCATGTATATATAAAACAGTGGCGTAGTTATTTAGCATAGAGGTTAACCATGGCAAAACAGCTCAATCTCCTGGCGGAAGGACAGATTATTCCAACAGCACTCCACCTGGAAATGGAGCGCTCTTATCTAGAATATGCCATGAGCGTGATTGTTGGTCGAGCTCTGCCTGATATTAGAGATGGACTTAAGCCAGTTCACAGGCGAATTCTCTATGCCATGTATGAGCTGGGTTTAACACCCGATAGGCCATATCGTAAATGTGCCCGGGTAGTCGGGGATGTTTTAGGCAAATATCATCCGCATGGGGACCAATCAGTCTATGATGCATTGGTCCGTATGGTGCAGACCTTCTCTAGCCGTTATCCACTTTTGGCAGGTCATGGCAATTTCGGATCTGTAGATGATGACCCTCCAGCAGCTATGCGCTATACCGAAACCAGGCTCTCATCTGTTGGTTATAACTGTCTACTAGAAGGGGTTTCTCAAGCGGTAGTTGAGTTTACTAATAACTTTGATAATTCACAACAAGAGCCGGTAGTTCTCCCAGCTCAGCTGCCAATTTTATTACTCAACGGTTGTTCTGGGATTGCTGTGGGTATGGCCACCAATATTCCACCCCACAATTTAGCTGAAGTAGTAGATGGTTTGATTGCCTTGATTGATAATCCTGAGCTTGGAGATGAACAACTACACAAAATTATTCCAGGCCCTGATTTCCCTACTGGTGGAGAAATTAGAGATGTAGCGGGAATCAAAGATGCCTATACTAATGGACGAGGAACTATTACTGTTCGAGGAATTACTCAGCTTGAGCAGATTGCCGTCGATGGCAAAAGGCGTCGGGAAAAAACAGCAATTGTAGTTACTGAACTGCCATTTCAGGTAAACAAATCAGCCTGGATTGAAAAAGTAGCCGATCTGGTCAATCAAAGTAAAATTGAAGGCATTGCCGATCTGCGCGATGAGAGTGATCGCCAGGGAATGCGCGTTGTAATTGAGCTAAAAAAAGACGCAGATCATCAGCGCATTTTACAATCTCTCTACCAGCAAACTGCTCTTGAGAGTAATTTTGGTGCGATATTTCTAGCTTTAGTTGACTATAAGCCTCTCCAGGTTTCTCTTAAAACTTTACTTAATGAGTTTCTCAAATTCAGAGAAGAAACCCTCAGAAAGAAATACAGTTACCAGCTAGAACAGTCCCAGCAGCGTTTGCATTTGGTCAATGGATTAATTGTGGCTCTAGAGAATTTGCCAAGTGTTATTAGAATCTTGACTAACTCTGCTGATGGCAGCACTGCTAGTGTTAATTTACAATCAGAGCTCTCTTTGAGCTCCTCCCAGGCTGATTCAGTTCTAGCTATGCCCCTGCGACGTCTAACTGGACTAGAACGAGAAAAGTTACACACAGAGAGCAATGAGCTTCAGATTGAAATTGAACATTTACAAACTTTGCTCAACCAAAGGCATGAATTGCTCAAAACCCTTAAAAAAGAACTAAGAGGATTAAAAAAACAATTTGCTGATGTCAGAAGAACTCGTATTGTCAAACATGTAGTTGAGCAGGAGCAATCTATACCAATACAAAAAACTCTATCACAAGCTACAGTTCTCAGTTTAAGTATCACTGACAAATTGACTTGGCACAGTGGTTCTAATTTCAAAGAATCAGTAGTTTCTAGCTGGAATATTCCGACAGATCAACAAGCGCTCTTGTTTCTATTAACTGAAAATGGTAAGGCTTTTGCCGCTAATTTAGAGTCACGTCCACTCAAACCTCAAACAATTAACAGCCTACTTCCCAAAAGTTGTCAAAATGAGAAAATTATTTCTTATTTCTTGGTGCCGCAAGAGTCTGCTAGTTTAGATTTGATTCTACTAAGTAGCAATGGTAGACTCAAACGTATGCCAATGAAAGAATTAGAATCAATAGGGTCATCGCGAGCGGTCAGCTTGATGAAGTTCAAAGAAGAAGAGTCCCTTGGCATGGTTTCTTATTACCAAGGCGGCCAATCTCTAGTAGTAGCTACTAGTAGGGGAAGAATACTCAACTTTGGCTTAGCTATAGAAAATCTCTCTTCTACAGGCAGAGCTGCTCAGGGAATTCAAGCTCTCTCTCTTTCCAAAAATGAACAAATTGTCGGTTGTCAAACGCTCAAACAAAATGAGGAAATTTTATTGGTTTCCCAACAGGGTTATTTAAAAAGGCTATCTCTTTCACCTTTACGTGTTTGTAAATTTGGAGAGACTGGAATGATTGCAATGCCCTTTCAAGAAAAAAATGATCAACTCATAGCGATGCTAATCTCATCTGGCAATATTCTATTTTTGACTAGTTTGAATCGTACTTTTACTATTGCTGCTGATGATTTTCCCCTACTAGATCGAAGCTTAGCCGGAGAGCTGATGAGCCAACTCAAACCGGGCGAAACCATCAAGCTGGCCCATCACCAAAATCTCAATCACGCCCCTAGTTAAACTCAATATCTAATTGTTTATAGCTTTGGTTTTTGAAATATTGATAGTAAAGTGGAGAACTGATTGATACTCTATTGCGATTGATTTTAACTAGGCCTAGATTGCTGAGTTTGTAAATTAACAAAGGATCTAAACGAGGTGTATTTTTACTATTGATAATCAGCTCAATCGTCCGAGAGAGATCTTGATTTTCCCTGAGTGCTATTGCCAAATTATTTAAATGCTCAAAGTAAATTCCCCCAAAAGTAGTAGAGTTTTCTAGTAATTGTAATGGGCTTACTTTTGTATGGCTCAGATGATAGAGGGCTTGATGTACTAAAAATGGCTGCCCGGCAAGATTATCGATAATTTTAGCTAGATCACTATCCCAGTTTAAACCATAGTCTTTAGAGAGTTGTTCGACTTCCTGTTTTTCAAAATTTCTTAACTTGATCGTTAATCCAAGGTTGAAAGGACTGTAATTAAGATCAAAAGGAGTATATAGCCCTGTTGAAGAAACTAAAACCAAACGGAGTTTTTGCCAGAGAGCTGAAGTCTTAGACTGCTGATACCAAAAATTCAACAGAAAAAAAAAGTCCCTTGCTGAATGTGGGTATTCCAAGAGACGATCAACATTATCTAGAGCCAAAACTAGAGGAGTGTTAATTTTTAACAATAGATAATTTTGAAAATAGCGAGTAGAGCTAGTTTTGCTACCTAAATCACTGCTCCAAAACTCATCTAGTCGAGGTTCGAGTGAAAGAGCAATTGCGGTATTGGCACATAGCCAACGCAAAAACTGATTAAAATTCACCAAAGTCTGCCTATCAAGCTGCTGAGCTAAATTCAGAGTCACCACACTATATCCTAGTTGAGAACGTGCATGTTCTAGGACTCTTAGCAGCATTGAACTTTTCCCAGTTTCTCTGGGCGCTCTTATCTGAACTAAAGCACCTACTTCTGCAATTTTTTCTTTGATTTGTTCTTCTAATGGATTGCGCGTTATATAGTAGGGAAAATTTATTGGTAATATTCCACTGGGATAGAGAAGAGTAATATCTGAGTTAACATTATTAAAGTTTAGAATTTTACTCTTTTTTTTACTAGGTTGTATTACTGATTCAGATCCTAGATCTGCTATCTCCTTCCAATCCAAAGATAACCTGCGGGCAATTTCCTCAAATGTTGTATAGTCAACAGCTCTACCATTGAGAAAATTATTGACCGTAGTCAGCGCAAGTCCTACATGCTCAGCTAGAGAGCGCTGGGTTGGATAACCATTGCGAATTAGAGAGAGTTTGACTTGATCGAGTTGATCTTGTCTGATTTTAAGTGAACGGGGCATATATTACCCTGTAGTTATTAACTGAGATTCTACAAATAAAAATTCATTTTGGACAGAGCAACTACTATTATTTTATGCCTACAGACCTTAAAGAACTATATAGAGTTAATCCTTCTGTATATTATCTGCGAAATGCACATATACCATCTTGTTTTTTAGAAATTCAGGGGCAAAGCGAGATATCCCAAGTTGATCTAAAAATTGCCAAGGGAAAGATTGTACAAATTACCCCTTCAAATGGAGAAAATACTGAAGATATCATCAGCTATGATCTTGCAAAAAAATTAGTTTTTCCCTGTTTTGCAGATCTTCATACTCATCTTGATAGGGGACATATTTGGGAAAGATCGCCTAATCCTAATGGTACTTTTGCTGGGGCAATCCAGGCAGTAATTAACGACAAAAAAGAACACTGGCGAACTGATGATGTCTATCGTCGTCTGGAATTTGGACTTAAATGTAGCTACGCTCATGGTAGTCAAGCAATCCGTACCCACATAGATGCAACAGGTCCAAAGGGTCTGGCTACTTTTAAAGTTTTTGAGCAATTGAGACAAAATTGGTCAGATCGACTCGAGTTGCAGGCCGCCTCGCTAGTAAGCCTTGACTACTACCAAAGCCCTGAAGGTCTAGCTTTAGTTGAGCATATGAATGAACAGGGACATATTTTAGGTGGAGTTGCCTATATGGCTGGTGATTTGGAGGAGAATTTAGATTTTCTCTTTAAAATCGCTAAACAAAGGGGCATGAAAATAGATCTCCATGTTGATGAAAATGGAGATCCTAATTCTCGCGCTTTAGAAAAAGTTGCTCTAGCTGCTCTCAAGCATGATTATCTTGGCCAGGTAGTCTGCGGTCATTGCTGTTCGCTCTCAGTACAAAATACTGAAACATCTACTAGAATTATTGAACTAGTTAAGCAAGCTGGTATCTCGATAGTCTCTTTACCGATGTGCAATATGTTTTTACAAGATCGCAAGGAAAATACAACTCCCTTTTGGAGGGGGATCACCAGGGTGCATGAATTGCAGCTTCAAGATATTTCAGTCTGCTTTGCTAGTGATAATTGCCGAGATCCTTTCTACGGTTATGGCGATAATGATATGCTAGATGTTCTGAGTCAATCAATAAAAATTGCTCATCTGGATAAACCTTATGCCAACTGGTTTAAAAGTGTCACTAGTACTCCTTCTAGGTTAATGGGTGTTTCTTCAGGTATGATAGCCATAAATTCAACAGCCGATCTGATCATTTTTTCTGCGCGCTACTTTAGTGAACTATTCTCACGTCCTCAGCATGATCGTCTAGTACTCAAATCTGGTAAGGCTATAGATACTGTTCTACCTAGCTACAGTGAATTGGATGATTTGATTTTTTCTTGGATTTGATATGTCCGAATCTAATCTCTTCCAAGTGCTGCAGCAGTGCCAATTCATAACTATTAGCGCCAATAAATTAAAAATAATTTTTGCAAGTTGGCTAGATTTTTTAATCCAAGAGCAGCTATTTTCTACCATTTGGCTAAAATCACCTGCTGATTTACTTCTGATACTCGATCTCTATAGTCAGCAAAAATATTTACAACAAGTCTATCTTTATGGTGAATTTCCCAGCAGAATCCTCCATAAAAAAATGATCTCTGTAGATATAACTCCCCAAACATCTCTGCAAAGAGAGATATTTTTAGTAATCAGAGCTGATCGCTTTAGTGGGTTGATTTTTGCCAGATCCTTAGAAAAAGAAAAATTTCAGCTTACTTTTAATTTTGAATCAGATCTATGTCAAAAATTTCTCTCTAGATTGCAAGATGCTATAGCAATTAATGATCTAACTACATTAGAAGTTTTAACTGGAAATACCTTGGCTGGTTGGTCAAAATCAATTGAGCCTAAGTTGATTACTAATCTACTACTCAAACAAACCCAAAATTTGCAAGAAATTGAAGATGAAAAAGATGTAGTTGATCTCCAGATTATAAAAAACACTCTCACAATTCAGGATGATTTTTTGGACCACTTGACAGAAGAAATGCGACTTCCGCTAACTAATATGAAGACTGCACTAACTCTTTTACAATCTCCCACTTTAAAACCAGCTCAGCGGCAGCTCTATATGGAAATGGTAAAGTCGCAGTGGCAATTTTACTATGCTCTTTGGAGCGCTCTAGTTGAATGGGTACAGATTAAAAAAATTCATCAACAGGTCAACTTCTCTCAAATTAGCTGTGAATTAGAGCTAGTGCTTTTTAATGTTGTCAGTCTCTATCAATCTATCGCTCAAGATAAGACCATCTTCTTGAACTACAATATTCCTACGGGTTTACCGAAAGTTTGTTGTCCTGAATTTTATCTTCAGCGGATTTTGTCTCATCTTCTAGACAATAGCCTCAAATTTACCCCTCCTGGTGGAAAAATTTCTCTTAGCTGTCAGATAAACTCCAATAATAATCTTGAGCTGATTATTTTAGATACAGGTATTGGTATCAGGAATAACGAATTGACTAAAATATTTAATAGTTTTTATCGAGGTCACAATCCTCACGACAAAGATTCTCTTTCTCTGGGACTAGGATTGACTTTGGTAAAACGTTTACTTGAGCATTGTAATGGTTCTATTGATGTTAAAAGTACTCTCAACCAAGGCTCTAGCTTTAAAGTAGTGATTCCTGTTAGTCTTGACTTGCCAAGTTAGCTCTAAATCTATTAGGATTATAAATATAAATAACTCGAATGTATGATAGCGAGTGTAGACCTTTTAAGTTCCTTAGCACTAATCAAGATCACTGATGCCAAAGACTTTGCTAACCTGATGCCTAGACCTGGTTGGTTGGTATAGATACTTTTGCTATGTATTGATATTGGTTTTTGTAGCAAATTGCCTTTAGCTTCAGATAGATTTTGATTTCAATAGTTAACAGAGAACTAAACAAACTATTACATTTTTATGAAAAAGGATGAGATTTTCCGACTTAGAAGTACCATTGCTAGGTACAAAGATGGTGAACGTAACTTTCAGTCTCTCAATCTGACCAAATCCGACTTGAGAAGACTGACTTTTAACAAAACTAACTTCAAAGGAGCTAGATTCACAGAAAGCGATCTCCAAGAAAGTGAATTTTTAAGTTGCAACTTTGCTGAAGCTGAAATGATGCTCTGCAACTTAATGGGATCTATATTAATTGAGAGTGTTTTTAGCGGAGCTAATCTGAGTGGTTCTAATCTAATAGGAGCTGATTTGACCGGATCTATTCTCTCTCATGCCTGCTTGAGAGAGGCAGATTTTACCGGTGCAACTTTTATTAATTGCAGTATGGTTCAAGCTCAATTTTTTAAAGCTAATCTTAAAAGAGCAAACCTCAGTGGAGCTTGTCTCTCTAGTGCCATGTTGAGTCAAGTTAATCTAAATTCTGCCAATCTTACCAGAGCAATATTAAGCGATAGCAATCTCAGTAGAGCTTCTCTCAAAAAAGCCAAACTCATCAGAGCTTATCTCAATAAAGCCAACTTGAAAGGCTCTAATTTGCAACAAGCAGATCTAAGACTAGCTGAGCTCAAAAATGTTGATCTTGAAGGCGCTGATCTCCGTGGGGCCAATCTCGAAGGAGCTAATCTTGAAGGAGCTAATTTAACAGGTACTAACTTAACAGATGCTAATTTATCAAATACCAATCTGAGTAAGGCTAATCTTGAACATGCCATTTTAAGCTCAGCCAATCTAACTGGCTGTAATCTACTTAATGCCAATTTAAAAGAAGCAGATCTTTATAAAGCAAATTTGGCAAAAGCTGGACTACTTTTGAGCTACTTAAGCGGAGCCAATCTCAAGAAGACTAATTTAAAAGGTGCTAATTTAATTGGTGCAACTTTAGGTGAGACCAACCTACTATCCTCATCTCTAGAAGAGACAATCATGCCCAATGGAACTCTAGGTACAGCAAACTAAGAGCTAAAAAAAGAGATGGCTTGTTGAGGCCATCTCTTAATATTTAATTTATTTAACTTAATCGTATCCTAGTAGATCAAAGATCTCGCGATCCTTGAGAGGATTAGCTTCTAGGGGTTCAACATTCTCCATTAAAGATCTAGCCAAATTGAGATATTCTTGCTGGACTTGATCGACATCGGGGGCAGATTCCGTCTCAAATATGGTGCATTTTTTCAAACGAGAGCGTCTGATTGCATCTACATCACGGAAATGGGCAAGAGTTCTAAGTCCAGTTTGAGCATTAAATTTATCAATCTGATCTGTCTCTGCGCTTCTATTGGCCACAATCCCGCCAAGACGAACTTTATAGTTTTTGGCCTTGGATTGAATGGCAGCTACGATTCTATTCATGGCAAAGATAGAATCAAAATCATTGGCTGTGACAATTACGCAATAATGAGCATGTTGTAAAGGAGCGGCAAAACCACCACAGACAACATCTCCTAGTACATCAAAAATCACTACATCAGTATCTTCTAGCAAATGGTGTTCTTTAAGAAGCTTAACAGTCTGTCCTGTGACATAGCCTCCACAACCAGTTCCAGCTGGCGGTCCACCTGCTTCTATACACATCACGCCGTTATAACCTGAGAAAACAAAATCATCAGGTCTGAGTTCTTCTGAATGAAAATCTACTGTTTCGAGAATATCAATCACAGTAGGAATCATTTTTTTAGTGAGGGTAAAGGTGCTGTCATGCTTAGGGTCGCAACCAATTTGTAATACCCTTTTGCCCAATTTAGAAAAAGCAGCCGAAAGGTTAGAAGATGTTGTGGATTTACCAATACCACCTTTGCCATAGACAGCAATGACTAAAGCACCTTCTTCAATTTTCATGCTGGGATCTTGGAAGACCTGAACGCTACCTTCGCCATCTTGACCTTTAGCTATAGTTGGGCGGGGATTTGAGGAAATAACCATTTTAAATTAACTCTCCAGTGAATAATAAATAACTACTAGCGGCCAATTTTGGCCTTTGCTTCATAAAGAACTTCGGCTGTGATAGCAGTAATCCCGTTATCAGCAGCAAATTTCTCGGTATTGCGTTTGACTTTAGAGCGAACAAAGAAGGGAATTTTTTTCAATTCAGCTTCTCCATCAGCGCTCCAATGTACTTCACCATTGTCTTGAGCAATCACCGCTACTGGTGTAGGGGAAGCTGCTGTATGCAAATGACTCATATGTCCCTGCTTAAATTCAAAATCCTCACGGAACATACCAATTAGGTGCTCTTCTAGTCCCATCATCAGAGGATGAACCCAGCTATCAAAAATGACATTAGCTCCCTCCCAGCCCATTTGAGGGGAGTAACGCGCTGGTACATCCTGCACGTGAATTGGGGTAGAAATCACAGCGCAGGGAATACCCAGCCTTTTGGCGATATGGCGCTCCATTTGGGTACCCAATACCAATTCAGGAGCCGCCTCTGCCACTTTAGCTTCTACGGTTAGATAATCATCAGAAATGACAGCTTCTAATCCATAACTTTTAGCTAAATCCCGAACTTCTCTGGCAAATTCACGGCTGTAAGTACCAACTCCTACTACAGTAAAGCCCAGCTCCTCGGTGGCAATGCGAGCGGCAGCGAGCACATGGGTAGCATCCCCAAAAATAAATACCCTCTTACCGGTTAGATAAGTAGAATCGACCGAGCGCGAATACCAAGGTAAACGAGAAGCAGCAGAATCAGCCTCGCTGGTGATCCTTGCACTATCCCATAGGCCTAAGGTTTGAGATTTGGATCTTTCTAGATATTCTGAGACATCTATTTGGGCTACTTGAGCGACCTCTTTGATAAAGTCTATAGTAGCTCCTATGCCAATTGGCACAGCGCGCACCATTGGTTGACCAAAAGTGCGGTTGAGCCATGAGCAAGTAGTCAAGGCAATTTCAGGGTAAAGACAGATATTAAAGTCAGCCTGAGGTATCCGCAAAATATCAGCTGGAGTTGAACCTAGAGGAGCGACTACATTGACCTCTACACCGATTTCTCCCAGGAGTTTGATGACTTCTCTGACATCATCGCGGCAACGAAAACCAAGAGCTGTCGGTCCAATTATATTGGCTTTAGGTCTAGAAAGCAGCTCTTTTTCCTTCTTGGCATCAGAGGCTATTGGTAAGAGCAAGGTTCTTACTAAATGATAGAGGGTTTCACTAGCTCCCCAATTTTCCTTTTTAGAATAGGCAGGTAGCTCAAGGCTAACTACAGGAACAGGCAAGTTCATACTCTTAGCCAAAGAACCAGGCTGATCTTGGATTAGCTCTGCTGTGCAGCTCTCGCCTACAAGCATTGCTTGAGGCTTGAATCTCTCATAGGCATCTTTGACAGAGGTCTTGACTAGTTCAGCGGTATCTCCACCAAGGTCGCGGGCTTG
Organism: uncultured cyanobacterium; assembly: GCA_903887375.1. GTDB lineage: Bacteria > Cyanobacteriota > Cyanobacteriia > Cyanobacteriales > Microcystaceae > CAISPN01. Next base: position 19,634 of record CAISPN010000019.1, on the reverse strand, counting down.
AAAAGTAGTATAGGTTACCGGGGGACGTCTATCTCTTCGCTCAATCATTGTAAAGAGTAAATCGGCATAGGTATCACCTTGAGGCGCGTGTAGTACATAGTGCACATCTTCCATTGAAGTGGCAATACGCATTGCTCCAACATGAGGTGGTCCTTCATAGGTCCAGAGTGTCAATTCCATAGTAATTTTTAAATTAAATAATTTAAACTGAGAGTCTTTTTTTGCGCTCTAGGGGCCGGGCAAAAAGTTCTGCCAAATCTGCTGTTTGATCATAGCCTTGTATTGGTGAAAATACTAGCTCTATTGACCATTTAGTGGTCATCCCTTCTGCCTCTAGAGGATTGGCTAAACCTAATCCGCAGACTGTCATATCAGGCTTTGCTAGACGAGCGCGGTCTAATTGCCGCTCAACGTCTTGTCCTTCTGAAAGTAATACATCACTAGGAAGTAGAGAAATTTCATTTTGCATCAGCATTCTATCGATATAGGGAGTACCTACTTCTACTAGCTCCATACCACATTCTCTAGAAAGAAAACGAGCCAGAGGAATTTCCAGTTGTGAATCAGGAAAGAGAAACAAGCTCTTACCATCAAGGGATTGGCGGTAGCGCTCTAGCCCAATTTGGGCTCGTTCTTTGGCCGGGGCTATTGTCTTTTGGAAATGTTCATTATTAATGTTCCAAGCTTTAGCTGCACTTTCAAGCCAAGCCGTAGTTCCTTCCACTCCAATTGGATAGGGCGCCTCTAGTAAAGTGCCCCCGCGCTGAATTAACGCCCTGGCCGTCTCGCTCAAAAATGGCTGAGCTAGTAGTAAATGAGTTTGCTTGCCTACTGGTGGCAAGTTGGTAGCCCTTCTTGGTGGAAAGAAATAGACAGGGCCAAGACCCAAGGTATCAAAAATCTTACGAAATTGATCCTCAATTACATCGGCAAGAGTGCCAACTACCATCAAGCTTTTTTCATTGGAACTTGGTAATATCGGAACCATCGACTTCAAGCAGGTATCTTCTCCCTGGGTGAAGGTAGTTTCAATCCCACTGCCAGAATAGTTAAGTATCCTCACTTGGGGAAAAAACCTTTCACTGAGTCTTTCGGCAGCTCTGGCAAGATCTAGTTTGATGACTTCAGAGGGACAAGAGCCAACTAAAAAAAGCGTGGAGATATCAGGACGTCTTGCCAAAAGTTGATCAACTACGCGATCTAATTCCTCATTGGCATCAGCCAGTCCAGCTAGATCTTTTTCACCCAAAATGGCGGTACCAAAACGAGGTTCGGCAAAGATCATGACTCCCGCTGCCGATTGAATCAAGTGAGCACAGGTACGAGAGCCAACTACTAGAAAGAAAGCATCCTGCATCTTTCTATGTAGCCAGACTATTCCTGTCAACCCACAAAATACTTCCCTTTGTCCACGCTCTTTAAGAACTGGTACTTCGGTGCATGCATCCAGAGCCATAAGGTCTTTTTCCTTTTAAATAAACACCCGCCCCAAAATGATACTAACTTTACGGCGGGAACTAATCGTCATTTTCAACAATTTAACGTTTATTTAATTGAATCTGACAGCTACTTCACCAACTGTAACAGTCAAGGTGCTAAGAAATTTATTGCTTTAGCACTCTGGAAGTTTTTATCAACATCACCTATTAGAGAATAGTTATCCTCTACTTTGAGGCTGCGTATTCCAGAACCGGGGTTAAAGTTAAGCTTATGCAGGTTGACCCAGACAATATTAGGGCTCAAGGTTGATTCAAAGAAATAAAGCAGATTTTTCTGATCAGCTACAGTGCGCCAATAGGTAGGTGCCAAATTGGGATGCTCTGGATCTGGCTGACCCCAAGGTACCGAAACATCTCGCATGACACTGAACACACCAGCGACTGCTTTGCGCTCATCAGTAGTCTGTGGTAATTTGCTCAGATAATAAGAAGCCCTGACGAAGCGATCCTCAGAGAGATGAGAACCTGGCAGATTTTTAGAGCCATCTTGTTTTTTCCAATAGGCATTGAGAGCAAGTTGTTCCTCATAAGCTGGACTATTGGTCATTACCTGATATTTGCGGTTATGATGAATCACCAATTTACCTTTGATAAATTCAAAAATGGCTGAATCTCCGCTAGAGTCTGAAACTGAAAGATGCACCGTTGGCGGAACCTTTTTACCGGGCCCGAACATTATTGGCACTATGTAGATGGGATTGTCTTTAAAAGCCTCAACCACTTCATTGACAGTGGCATAATTAGATAGTACATACTGCGTCCAAGCGGCAAAAGACAAACGTGGCTTATTGTTGGTAGGTAATGATCCAAAGTCGGTCTCACCTAGATAAAGAAGATTGGCAACTAATCCTTTTTCATTGATGCCATCAAAAACTCCATCAATTGGCCCATCCGGATTTGCAGTGCCGGCTGTAGAAACTGTTCCATATTTACTGACCCAGTTGAGTGAATTCTGACCACCTGCTCCGTTGAACTCAGTTCCCCGAGGAAAGATGTAAAGATGAGCATTAAAGGCGTAAAACCAGTCCATAGATCGCCCTGTAACAACCTGATTCTCTGGACCTAGCCAAGTTACGCGTGAACAAGCTTGAGCGTTACCAGAAAACATTAAGGCTGCTAAAAATGGGGACAACAAACGCGCAGGAAATTTCATGAGAAGATATTTATTTCAAAACAAAAAAAGAGAGTATTTACTCTCTATAATTTCTTTTTATCTCTTTTTCGATGAAAGGCCCAATAATATTAAAAAAACTTAAATTTAAACATGAACAAAATCCGAAAAAGATTTGAGATTAGCCAGTAATTGTTCAGGATTACTCAAATCTTAAGTAAGGTCAAGCATACTATCATAAGTTAAGAATTATTTCAAGAATTTTTGCTCAAATAGCTAGATACGCCCTCGCTCATTTGGACCAAATTGGGGGGAATCTTGCTAGCTAAGAACTCTTCTACTACATGGGCAATCCCCCCTACCATAAAAGAGGGAAAGCCTTTAATTTGACTAGGATCAATGCTTAGCTCACCTCTAGTTTCTACTTTAGTAGAGCCATTATCTTTTAGAAAACGAGTTGTGCCGGCACATTGTACCGCCTCACTAAATGCATGAGTTTTTATATACCAATCTTGGGTAAATTCTTCCTCATTCCAGGTATTGTGCTCACTCCAGGCTAGTAGATCTTCGCTGAGTATTGCTCTAGCTGCCCCTGGAATATCTCCCCCGCCTTGCCAGTCATTGATAGAGTAGGTTATGTGTCCCTCGCGCCTTTGTGATCTAACTTTGACCCAAGTGATATTAGGCATATAGGGCACTAGTTCAAGTATTTTATCTCGATAGGTAGGATAAACTAGCGAGCGGTCAAAAGGAATCAAGCTGTCATTGGAGATTTTCATCACTATACCTACCTATTAAGAAAAAAATTTGGTTGCAGCTTTGTAATAAAAGACTGCAACTTCAGATTAACCCCTCTGCCATTTCTCTAGCAAACGCGCTTTGAGTTGTTGTTCCTTTTGGGCGACAAATACGGCAAATTCACTGGCTTTATTTTCCCATTGGCTTTGTTTTTGCTCAAGAGGGTTGATCCCATCGTTTTGGAACTGTGTTTTTTGGCTTTGATAGTTGGTGCTAAAAGTTTCTACGTTTTTTTTCAGGTTTTGATAGCCTTCACCATATTGCTGACTCCATTTACTATCTAAGCTCAACCATTCTTCCTGGAGTCTACGGGCAAAATGTTCAACAACAGGAATCAGTTTCTCTTGCTTAATAGCTTTGAAAAGCTCAACAAAAGCGCTATTGAGGTTACTTTCATGTTTGCTTTCTTCTACAACTTCAGATTCAACATTTACAACTTCTGGGATATTTTCATGCTCAGACATAATTGATTAATCTCCTAAAACCATTTAATGGATTTGTATATCTTTGATCTTGGCTTAATATCTCCAATAAGGCTATACAAGAAAACCCACCTCTTGCGCAGTGTTAACCCTACTAGGCAAAGTTTGTAAAGTTTTTCATAATGAGTATTATTATTCAACTTAAGTATTTATGATGCACATTGCCTCAATCGATACTGCCACTAGTGATCTCATTAGTATATTGCTAGGAATTACTCTAAGCGCCGCCTGCGGTTTTAGAGTATTCGTTCCCCTTTTCATGGTTAGTTTATTTTCAGTTCTGGGCCATTGGTCTTTGCCTGCTGGGTTGAGCTGGTTAGATAGTGAGCAATCTTTAATAATGTTGGCTGTTGCCAGCGCAATTGAAGTGATTGCCTATTATGTTCCCTGGCTTGATAATCTGCTTGATACTATAGCTACACCTATGGCCGCGGCAGTAGGCACTTTTATTACTGCAGCTTCAGTACCTGCAGATATGAATCCCATGATTCAATGGACTTTGGCTGTGATTGCTGGTGGTGGTTCAGCTGGGTTAATCAAGGGACTAACTAGTTTTTTCCGTTTGGGCTCTAGCGCTACTACTGGTGGTTTAGCCAATCCAATTCTTGCTACTTTAGAGCTTGTCACTGCAGCTACTCTGCCTTTTCTGGCAATGACGATACCTGTAGTTTCTGGTTTGTTAATCCTAGGATTATTTCTTGTTTTTGGTAACAAGTTTAAGACTTTCTGGTTAAGTAGAAGTTATTAAAATTTTTATTCAACAGCCATGCCCCAGATAGGGGCTTTTTTTATATCGTACTTTATTGGGATAGTTCAGAAAATTTAAAAAAGATAAATTTTATACTCTCTATCTCAAAAAAAATATTGTAGAATCCCTAGCAAAGATTACTATAAACAAACTTGAAAAGGATGCGGTCATAATATGCAAAGATCTCTGACTCAAAAGCAACAAGATAAATATTGGAATCTTTCCAACAACCTAGCTATAGACTGCGCGAGGGCTTGTCTCAAACGAAACAGAACAGATGAAAAGTATATTATTGACTATCTGCATACTCACTACGAACGCTACGGCCTGCCCGCTAGCGTTTTTGCTAGGTTGCTCTATCACCGCAAAGATGCTTTTGATAAAAATCTAGTAGAGAGAGTTGAGCTTTATCTCCAGGCTAATACCGAAACTCACAAAAAACTTGGCATTGTTTCTATTGGCTATGTAGCCTGAAAAAAATTTTAAGATCATATGATTTTTCGCTGGTAGATCAGGTAAAATATACTCAAAACAGTTTTATTAGCATAAATCTACCAGTTTACAGACTATGAATAGTGCCTACCAATTTGAAAACGAGCCAAATGTTTCTACTAGAAAAGAACTTGAAGATCAATTCAAACAGATCACTGGACTAGATAAGGAGTACCTCAAAGGACTCACCGCTGAGGAAATTATTCAGCTATATCAATTTTTAACTCAAACAAGTGCAGGTCAAAAGTTTTGCCAAATTGCTCTTGCAAAAGACAAACGTCTTCAGAATAGTAACAGAAGACTTGGAAGAGAAAAGTCACAGGTTGTTAAATATGCTGATGAACAGATTGACTTTATCAAAAATGAATCAGATGCTAAACTAGCAAATATTGCTAGAGCTATTCGTTCTCTTTTAACCAAACCTATCTCCCAAATCCACATCAAACAAGATCTAGAACTGATTTGGGATCTTATTCACAAAAGTCTTTGGTCTTGATATGAAACTACAAGAACTTAAAGAAGCTATATTTAAAGAGTTACTCCTGGAAAATAGCCAGCAGCTCAAAAAACAACATGCTGATTTAGTTAAAGGGCTTGATCTAAGAAAAAAATCTTCTTGGGAGCAAATTGCCCAAAACCTAAGCCAGCAAAACGATCTCAGTTTTCAGCAGACAATCGCCCAAGCTTTAGAAGCTAACCAAAAGTCAAATCAGATAGTTGCCGAAAGTCTAAACCAGTGGGAAGCCTTCAAAAGCCAGATGTTAGCTGAAGTTAAGGCTGAAGCTTCTGGTAAACTTGCTCATATCAGCGACTATCAAAATCTTAAAAAATCAAAAGGCAAAAAATCTACAAAACCCAACAAAAACAATGTTGTACAGTTGGGCTAAAGAGTATTTGTGGTATGAATATTGAAGATGATGATGTAGTAGATATCAAAGAGCTCATTGCCCAAAACAAGGCATCTAATAAGAAAGTTAGAGAATCAATCAAAGATTTTAATAACTACAATGAGCTGATCAAACAATGGAATGAATATACCGATGGTCCAAAAGGAAAGCAAATGCGGCGCTCTCGGCATGACTGGGACTGCCCAGTATGTAAACAGACCATGAATTACTACACTCATCCCGATGATCCATCTCATCCCACCCTAGATCACAAACACCCCAAACTTTTAGCCAAACATCTTGTTTTTGATGAAAATAACCTCTGGGTAATTTGTAGACATTGTAATCAAGAAAAAAAAGGTTATTCTTGGGCTGCCTATGAATACTTTATTGAGTATACCTATGGCAAAGATTCGCACCAATATAGATCTGTAATTGCCAATAGATTGAAAAAGAATGTCTAAATCTTATTAAACCAAGATTCTAGACGCTGACCCAATGAATCAAGAGAATAGAAAAGTTGGGCTTGTTCTCTACATAGCCAACGGTCAATTTTATCTATGCGAGATATTGCTGATACTATTGCTGAAATATCATCTGGTTCTACCAAATAACCTGTTTTACCATCTTGCACAATTTCAGTAGGTCCACCTCTTCGATAAGCAATCACCGGAACACCGCAGGCCATAGCTTCTATCGCTACATTGCCGAAAGCCTCTACCCAGTGGGGAGTCATCAAAAGAACGCGTGCAAATTTCAGCTGATCTTGAAGCTGCGCAGTTGATAAAAAACCCCCATATTCTATTGGAGCATTTGGATAGCTTGCACATATCCTATCAAAGTAATCGCGATTCTGCATCAGGCCAAATATTCTTAAAGGAATATTGCTTAATTGCGCTGCAGCAACTGCATCTTCTAATCCTTTTTCAGGTGAAATTCTACCAACCCAGGCTAGATAATCTTGAGGCTGAGCGCAAAATTGATATTGATCTATATCTAATCCATTGCCTAAACATAAGAGTTGATCACAGAAAGAAAATGTTTTTGCTTGGATTTTTCCATGAACTGCAACAGTATAGGGAAAGTGTTTTAAAACTTTTTCAATAGCTGTATTGATTACGTTAGAGAGCGAACCCATGCTAATAAGATGAGCTACATTTTTTTTTAAAAAAGGAGTTAAGTAGAGTGGTAGCCAATCAAAAGAAAAATTGACTATTAAATCATAATCTTGCTCAATTTCACGAACATATTGCCACATATTTGACAATACAGAATTATTGTATACGGTAATCGGATCTGCAGGAGATTGCTCTTGTATGGATTTTTCCAATTCTCCCGGAATCTGATGAAGCGAAACACCTTCGAGTTTAGAGCCTAAAGGTGCAACAACATCAATAAAATAACCTCTTTTTTGTAATGCCTTGACGCAATTATAGAGAGTCAACTCTACTCCACCTCCAGTACCTCCACCTAGAGGACCTACCGGGGTTGAAACAAATAACAATTTTTTGTAATGCATACAAAAGAGCAAAGATTCAGAGCAATGCTATGATCATATACGTTCTTTAGCAGCTCTGGGTCTGTGAGTAAATATTGGTTATACCTTAAGTATCTGTTCATTCCATCTGTCTTTTTTTTGGTAGCTGGATTAGTTGCTCAGGCTATTACAAATCAATCCGCTCCTCTTTATTTAGGCTTAATTACTGCTGGGGCAACGTTGCTAATTGTTTGGCTAGCAAGCTTTCTCTTTATCAATAAAGCATTCTGGCTTAAAAGATCTACCCAAACTAACGCAAATATCCTACTTTCGAGCTTAGCCTTTCTTGTGATTTTGGTTTTGCTTAACTATTTAGCCTTTCGATATTCTTATCATATTGATTTAACTAAAAATCAGCTTCACACACTCGCTCCCCAGAGCCAAGAAATTCTCAAAAATTTACCCCAAAATGCCAAAGCTTATGTTTTTTTAAGGGCACAACCAGATCCAGATGATAGAGAACTCCTCAATAGCTATGCTCACTTGAGCCCCAATTTTCAATATGAATTTGTCGATCCTGAAATCAGACCTGCTCTAGCTAGGCAATTTGCTGTTAAATCGCTAGGGTCAGTATATTTACAATATGCCGATAAAAAGCTACTAGTTCAAAACCTGCAACTCGATCCCAAAGGACAAACCCTAGATAGGATCTCAGAAGTTAAACTAACCAGCACTCTAGAGCGAATCGTCAAAAATTCCCAGCAGACTATCTATATACTACAAGGGCACCAAGAACCAAGCTTACTTCCGGGTAAAGATAGTATCTCTGAAGCTGTTGCTATTCTCAAAGATAAGGGCTATATAGTAAAAGCGCTCAACCTAGCCCAAGAAGCAAAGTTTCCCAAAGATATCAATAGTATATTGATCATAGGCCCGAAAAAAAAGCTCTTAAAGCCTGAAGCTGATTTAATCAAGCAATATAGCGATCAAGGAGGCAATGTACTGCTACTAGTTGATCCCTGGATTGATCCGGGCCTTGATCCTTTTCTAGATCAATGGGGAGTCAAACTTGATCCTAGATTAGTAGTTGATGCCTCAAGCCGCGGTAGTCAAATTGGTGTAGGTCCAGAATCTCCAGTAATTTTTCAATATGGTGAGCATCCTATTACTAAACCTTTAAAAAATGGCAATTCTATTTTTCCTTTAACCAGAGCTATAGGTACCATTAAAGTCAAAGGAGTCGAGGCCAATCCCCTGTTGATTACTGATAATAAAACTTGGGCAAGCGCCAGTAGAAATTCAGACAAAATTACATTTAATCCACAAACTGATCTTGCTGGACCTTTTGATATTGGAGTAGCCCTCAAGCGCAAACTAAAAGAAAATAAAGAATCTAAATTGGTGGTGGTAGGCAATTCTACATTTGCAACTAATGGCTGGTTTACTACTCTTTTAGATGGTGATTTTTTCATCAATTCTGTCCAATGGCTCAACGAAGGAGATCAAGCCAATCTCTCGATTAGAGCTCGCGAAAGTCAGAACAGACGCATTGTTTTAACTTCTGCGCAATTTTCTAGTTTATTTTGGTTGTCTATTCTTCTTTTTCCTTTGCTAGGCCTTATACTGGCCATAGCATCCTGGTGGAAGAGAAGATAAAAATGCCCCTACCTATCCTACTAGCTGATGATGATCAGGATATATGTTTGCTCATCAAAGACTATTTGGAAATATCTGGCTACTATGTCCTAGTTGCCAATAATGGTCTAGTTGCCCTAGAACTGCTAGATAGTTATCTTCCTCATTTGGTGATTTCTGATATCAAAATGCCCCAGGTAGATGGTTACCAGTTGATTAAGCAAATTCGCCAAAAACCCCAATTTAGACTGTTGCCAGTAATTTTTTTAACAGAGTTTAATAGTACAAAAGAAAGGATTAAGGGTTATCAAAATGGCTGTGATGTCTATTTACCCAAACCATTTGAGATAGAAGAGCTTGGTGCTGTGGTTAAAAATCTTTTAGAGAGATCTATGCTTTTTCAAGCCAATAAGCACTATGCTGCTGCTAAAAATGAAGAATTGATAATAGAATATACCAGTTTAGCTCTTTCTAATAGGGAGCAAGAAGTTCTCAAACTCATCAGCAAAGGCCTATCCAATATTGAAATAGGACAAAGGCTGTTTCTCAGTCCCAAGACAGTCGAAAAATATGTCAGTAGCCTACTGCGCAAAGCCGAGAGTAATAACCGCGCTGAATTAGTTCGCTTTGCCCTAGAGCACCATTTAATCAGGTGATTTAAAGAGATAATCTGTGCTAGACTTACATGAGTGATTATACTTTTACTAGCGTGAAGACCTATCAGAGAAGCTATTACAACAGGCGTCTAACAAAAAAACTTCTCTCTCAATCCCTCAAAGGTCTGAGGCATTTAATATTAGAAATTATTAAGTTTTCTAACAAGAGAAAAACCCAGAAAACTTTTCTCTATTGCTTAGCGATCTTGTTACTTGTCTATATGTTCTTATGGAACTGGCAGATAGTTGTAGCGACAACTGCCGGAGTTGCAATTATGGTGGCAGTCTATACCCTTCAAACTTTGCCATCGATCACCAGATTGTGGCAAGAGTACTTATCAGGACTTAATCGCAAGTTGATGATTTCTGTAGTCAGTGGAGGGCTCTCTGCGATTACTACTTTTGGTTTTGCCTGCATCTGGTCTGATGTAGAAAATCGCTGGTTAGCGGTAGGCTCAATATTACAAGGCCTTGGCACTTTGTTGGTTATTTCTTTGCTGGGCTGGCAGATTTGGGACAAAGGTTCAAAGCAGAACGACTTTGATTCTTATCTAGTTGATTTAACCAATAGCGATCCTCTCAAAAGACTCATAGCAATTCGCCAGTTAGCAGGATTACAAAATTCCACTCATCCCCTGCAAGACTATTACAAGATAATGCTCAGCAGAGAAAAAGATCCTCTAGTTAAAAAAGCTCTACTAGAAGCGCTTGCTCAAGATCAAATGCCTTTGAATATTCCCATCAAAGTCAGCCAGAAAGTAGCTAGTTAGAGCGCATTTCAATGAATTTGTGAAAGGATGTAACTTAAACGGTCATAGTCATCTTTGAGCAGAATACTCAACTGCCTACCTACTCTGACTAACCAATTGCGATCAGAAGCTCTCAAGAAATAGATTTCTCTAATTACTGCCGCTATCAATGGCTCAACAGGAACATAACTAACTTGGAGCAAAATACGCAGAAAATCCAACTTCTGGCTAAATCTGAGCACCTCTTGCGCGTCACATTGGTAGACAGCTTGATGGATCTGAGGGGGCCTTGGTGGAAAGTACTGATAGAGTGACTGGCCTTGATTGGTTTCAAAGCCTACCAAGCTCACCTTAAATTCAGTTTTTAACATGGCAAATATCTGTGGCTGCTGTTGTCTGAGCTGATCTAGTGATAGTCCCAAGGCCCTGGCTCTATGTACAGAATCTATTGGACTGGTAGTAGCATGGGTCACAACCCCAAAGATGATATTATCTGACTCTTCATCTTTGGCTTTGACCCAACTGCCAAAAGGAGGCACAGCAGGAAAGCTCAACTGCTCAGAATCAAGACACTGGGCTAAATACTCGCTAGTGGCAGTCTCAATAACTTCCCCAATATGCTTGGGGTCAAGACGCTCACTATTGAATTGGGGCAACCGCATAATTTAAACTAAACTTATTTTTTAGCAGGAGTTGTCAATTCTACTTCTTGAACCTCAGTAAGCTTGAAGGTCACTATCTTGTCCCAATTGCCACCTTCGAATAGTACAGCAACCTTGCCATCAGTGATTCTCTGTACTAAGCCTTCAAAGCGGTAATAGGTATCATTGGGGTTGACAATCTTGACAATTGTACCAGGTAAAATCATTTTTTTCAAGTTAAATAATTTATTTACAACTATTATGAATTATATATAAATTTAAGCAGAAAAATATGAGCTTCAGGCAAGAGACAGACAGCATAGGTTCAATAGCAGTAAAAAGTGATCGCTATTGGGGAGCGCAAACGCAAAGATCTCTATACTATTTTGATATAGGAGCAGATCTGATGCCCAAAGAGGTTATAAGATCTTTTGGCATTCTCAAAAAATCTGCTGCTCTTGTCAATCAAAATTTGGGTAAACTCGATAAAGATCTAGCTAAATTGATCATCCAAGCTGCTGATGAAGTAATCTCTGGAGCTCTAGACGATCATTTTCCTCTCAAGGTCTGGCAAACAGGCAGTGGAACACAGACCAATATGAATGTCAATGAAGTGATCTCCAATAGAGCTATTGAGCTTTTTGGTGGAACCTTGGGTAGCAAAAGCCCTATCCATCCCAATGATCACGTCAATATGTCCCAATCTTCAAATGATACTTTTCCCACAGCAATGCATATTGCTGCAGTTCTTTCACTTAAGGAAAAATTATTACCTGAACTTAAAGATCTAATTAGTCTATTTGGGCAAAAATCACAAGAATTTGCTGAAATTATTAAAGTTGGGCGTACTCATTTAATGGATGCTGTACCCCTTACCCTAGGACAAGAATTCTCTGGCTATCATTCACAATTATCTAAAGATCTAACTAGAATTGAAAATAGTTTAAATGATCTTTATGAACTGGCTATTGGGGGAACTGCTGTTGGTACTGGGCTTAATACTCATCGAGATTTTGCAGATATGGTAGCCAAAGAAATAGCCACTTTGACCAATATGTCTTTTGTCAGCGCTGAAAATAAATTCGCTGCCTTGGCATCTCATGATGGTTTGGTGAGCTCGAGCGGAGCTCTCAAAACTCTAGCTTGCTCACTGATGAAAATCGCCAATGATATTCGGTGGTTAGGCTCTGGCCCACGTTGTGGACTTGGAGAGCTCATTTTACCTGCCAATGAACCAGGATCTTCAATCATGCCTGGTAAAGTCAACCCCACTCAATGTGAAGCAATGACGATGGTCTGCGCTCAAGTAATTGGCAATGATACTACAATTGCTCTTTCTGGCAGTCAGGGAAATTTTGAATTAAATGTCTTCAAACCAGTTATGATCTTTAACTATCTCAACTCAGTTGAGCTTTTAAGTTCTGCATGCCACAGTTTTAGAGAACATATGTTGATAGGTTTGCAGCCAAATCTAGAGCAAATTGCCACACATTTAAATAATTCTTTAATGTTAGTAACAGCGCTTAATCCCCATATTGGCTATGATAGAGCTGCTGCTGTAGCTAAAAAAGCTCATAGTGAAGGGATTACTTTACAAGAAGCTGCAGTCAAATTGGGTATACTAACTAAAGAGGAATTCGCCTCTTTGGTACGCCCTGGCGATATGCTCTCACCTCAGGGCTAATCAACTATGGTTAAAATAATCTCCCGCCGCAGTTTAGGCATCCAGGATTGCTTTGATATTGGCCTTGCAAAAGACCATAATTTTGTCTTGGAAAATGGCTTGCTTGCCTCTAATTGTTTCAACAAGTCCCACTCGACGGCTTATGCCTATGTCACTTACCAGACGGCATACCTCAAGGCCAACTATCCTGTTGAATATATGACAGCATTGCTCAGTGCTAGCAGTGATAGTAAAGAGAAGATCGAGAAATATCGGGAAAATTGTCAAAAAATGAATATCGAGGTGAAACCACCTGATATAAACCAATCCTACAAAGATTTTACTCCTGTTGGTCAAAAGATTCTCTTTGGACTATTAGCAGTTCCCAATTTAGGTGAAGGGGCAATTGAAGCAATCATCAAAGTCAGAGAAGATGGATCTTTTAAATCTTTAGCCGATTTCTGTCAAAGGATCGATCTGCAAATGGCCAATCGAAGAGCCTTAGAAACTCTCATCTATGCTGGAGCATTTGATAGCCTCAATCCCAATCGTAACCAACTGCTCCATGATCTAGAATTTGTCATTCCTTGGGCGCAAAAAAAAGCAAGGGATCGAGATAGTGGACAAATGAGTCTGTTTGATTTACAAATTGATGCTCAATCAATACCAGAAGAAGCTCCTAGCGCTCCTAATGTCGAAGATTTTTCCATGCAGGATAAGTTAAAACTGGAAAAAGAACATCTCGGCTTCTATCTTTCACAACATCCTTTACATGCTGTAAAACAGTCTTTAGAGCTGCTCTCTCCAGTGAATCTAGGAGAACTGGGTACATTGCGAGCTAGACAGAAGGTCTCAGCAGTAGCTATGCTCACTGAGGTTAAAAGACATATGACCAAGAACAACACTGCTATGGCTTTTTTGAGCATAGAAGATGCTACTGGTTCGGTAGAAGCAGTTGTTTTTTCTGATGCGTTTAGCCGACTAGAGCCATTTTTGCTCAAAGATAGTCATCTGATGTTATGGGGCAAGGTTGACTTTAGAGACGATAGAGTTCAGCTGATTATTGAAGATGCTGAACCAGTCGAACAAGTTAAATATATTAAGCTTGAACTAACCCCTCATGATGCCACTACACCTGAGAGACAGACTCAACTAAAACTCATCCTCCAAGCAGGAACAGGCAGATCTAAAGTTCCAGTAATTGCCATAATCAACGATGGCAACGAGCGTTATATTATCCGTCTAGGAGAAAAATTCTGGGCTCAAGATGCCAGTCTAACCTTAGAATCATTGGAAAAAGCCAATTTTAATGCTTCTTGTCAGGCTTTAGTAAACTGATTCGGCTTTCAAGCGATAGGCAATTCTTTTACCAGGATCTATCGATCCGACCCAGACTTCATATTCTCCGCTAGCCCAGTTTTCAGCCTGGATCTGGGCAGCTTTGCCAAATACACAACTTATAGTCTTGGTTTTATTATCCTTAATCAACAATGTCGTTCCATGCTCATCGCTCTCTACTAGGAGTTTGAGCTTAGGAAAATCACTTTTGAGAACCAATAGATGATCTCGATTGGCGGCAGCCCCGTAGCCTATACAAGGACGATTTTGGGAATCGACCTTAGCTATATTGGCTAATGAAAAGGTACCGCCAGTATAACCCATCACAAAAGCTTTGCTACTGTCAAAACCTTTCTCAAGAGTCAAGGTGGAAAAATTAGCCTGCTGCGCTAATACTGGCAGCGATAGCAGGCTTAACCCCATAACCAAAAAGTGAAGATGTTTATACACAACGATTAAAGAAAATTTTGCTTATGTATATAATCTAACTTTTTTATCTGGTTATATGCTTGAAATTAACGATAATTGGGATCTTGAATATCGCGCAGCCTTGCTTCTGGTCTCAAAAAGCGGTCCATTTGAGCTTCATAAAACTTGCGATTAGCCAGCAGATGTTCAGGATCAGGATCATCTAGAGGATATGATGTGGCAGTTCTAAGAGCCTGGATTACCGCTGAGGTGACATTGTACATTGAGCGCTGAAAGGTTATGCCCAACTGGACCAAGATGTCATCTTCTCCTCTACAGTGCTTTTGATAATACTTAACTAGATAGTCCGGCAAAAAATGATACATATCATCCATTAAAAGTGTAGGCGGAATTCCAGCAGTTCCCACAGGAAAGACATCGGCATAGAGAATACCATAGTGAAAGTCCTTTTGCTGATCTGGAACTTGCTTGGCTTGGGCATTATAAGACTTGGTCCCACGAAAAGGAGCTGTTCGATAAAATACAGCTTCAACATAGGGAAGAGCAGCCTCATTTAACCAATTAAAACCTTGAGATTTAGGGACTATTTCATATTGCTGTCCCTTGATGTAGACATTGTGATAGATAGGACGAGAAGCAACAGCAAAGATCCCATTGACCAGGAAGTTCATAGCATCAGGAACCCCTTTAAATCCTCCCTCATCATAAATATCAGACATTTCAAAGAAAACCGGGGCCATCACTTCCCAAAATAGCCCTAGATTGGAATAGTAGGACATAACACGTACCTGCTCAATAAACATCTCTGGAAACAGCCTATATAAATTGAGCATCAAGGGATTGCCTGCAAAATAAGCCTTGATAGCACGATCTGCATTTGCTCGATATTCTTCGCTATCGAGATAGGCATCAAATTTACCCAAACCCATATCTCGACCATGCCATAACATCGCCTGCATACAGGCTTCAGCAAATTCCATATTGATGCGATCATGCCAGAGATGATGCAATAGACGAGGCATTTTAAAGGTTTTGCCCTTGTTCATAAATTCCAGCAATTCACCATGGGCAGTAGCTGCGCCGCGCCATACTCTCAAATCTGCACCTTCACCGGCATAATGATTGGGCAAATCTAGATATTCTTGGGGTAGAAAATATTTAAAAAAAGGTAATGGGTTTAAAAATACCCTCTCGGCAATATAGAGTAAATTTCGCCAATAAAAGTCCATTGGAACAGCATAGGCTTTATAAATTCCAATGATCTGCATGAGATTTTCTGGAGTATCAGGTAGCATCGATCCGCCAAGTTCTAGTCTGTGAATAATATCAGCATGAGGATGATTTGAGGGGGGTAACTTGGTAACAATACTGTTCATAATTTTTTAAAACTCCTAAAGATTGGCAATTTGGGTATTAATCAGAGATAGACTATCGGTTGTTGCCTGCATAGGTGCAAGCAGTAGATTGGGCTGCAGGCCAAGAATTATGATGATGATAGTGAGGATAACTGGAGGTAGGGATTCTCTCAAGGTCACCTTGGGATAGTAAGCCAGTTCATTGTCTAACTTGCCAAAGCAGGTACGATTGAGCAAAATCACAAAATAAACAGCCGTCAAACCAGAAGCGATAATACACAGTAGAGTTGCTACAGGAAAGCTCGAGAAACTTCCCTGAAAAACTATAAATTCAGCTACAAATCCTACTAGCCCAGGAATACCGGCGCTGGCCATACCCCCTAGAATTAAAAGCCCACTAATTAGCGGTAGTCCCCGAATAGGATTCATCAAGCCATTGAGAATATCAAGATCTCTAGTCCCGGTTTTTCTCTCTACAATGGCAACTAGATAAAATAGCAAGGCCAAAATCAGACCATGGCTGATCATCTGGGCCACTGAACCAAGAATGCTCAATCTATTGGCCGCGGCTGCTGCTACTAAGATATAGCCCATATGCCCAATTGAACTATAAGCCACCATCCGCTTGATATCTTTTTGAGCAATTGCCCCTAAAGCTCCATAAAGTACGCTGAGAGTTCCGATTATAGAAAGCCCCGGTGCTACTAAAGCCCAAGCTGTAGGGAAAAGTTCTAAACCGAAGCGAATCAAGCCATAGGTACCTAACTTAGCTAAAATTCCACCTAGCAAAATAGTAGTAGCTGGACTTGCTTCGGTATAGGCATCAGGCAACCAAGTATGTAGAGGAACCAAAGGAACCTTGATAGCAAAACCTACTATTACTAAGGTTAAAAGTATTAACTGAGCTTTGAGGGAAAAAGAATCAACCGCTATATTACTATAGTCAAAACTGCCTTGATTCATCCCTAAAAAGGCTGCCAAGACTAAAAGCCCTGAGACTGCTGTATAGAGTAGAAACTTGATGGCTGCATAACCACTTTTTTGACTTCCCCAAATAGAAATCATTAAATAAAAAGGAATCAGCTCTAGCTCATAAAAAAGGATAAACAGCAGTAGATTTTGAGCAACTAATGCTCCAGTAATTCCAGCATTGATTAAAAGAATCAGGCAATAGTGTAAACGGGATCTTTCGATATTATCTTCTATGGTAAAAAGAGCAACCAAAGTAACTAGTCCATTGAGAACTACCAGAGGCAAAGAAAGACCATCTACCCCCAGACTATAGGTCAAACCCAGATGGGGCAGCCAAGCCATGTACTCACTAAATTGCATTTGGCTATTACTACTGTCAAATTGCCATAGTAAATAGAGTGACCAAGCAAAGGCTCCACTTATGGCAAAAATTGTAATTTGGCGAGAGTTTTTAGGCGCTAAGGCTACTACTAAAGAAGCCAAAACGGGAATTATCATCAAAGTACTCAACATGTTATTACTTCTCCTAACTGATGAAAATCATTGAAAGTCTATTGAGGATTGGCCAGCAGATAAGCAGACCAAAGACTACTAAACTTAAAAATATAGAAAGCAAGTAAGATTGACCCTGACCACTATTGTTGTATTTAAGTCCCTCGCCACCTAAAAGGGTCACTAATCCAACTAGATTGACTAATCCATCTACTACGTAGCGATCCAACCAGGAGACTATGTTGGAAATACCGCCGATTAAAGCAACAATAGTCACACGATATATCGAGGCGCTGTAAAAATCATAGGCAAAAAAATCTCTTAACCACTGAGGAATTAAGGTTACTGGCTTGGCTATTTGCTCATTGGAATATATATAGATAGCCAAACTAGCTCCTAGCAAGGTAGAAAGACTCAATAGCAAAGCTGAAGATGTATTTAAAGGTACTAAAAGATCTAAAGATCTCAGGATTAAAGGTAGATGCAAAGCAATAGCAGCTAGGCTGGTCATCGGTAAAACCATCGCCCAAAGAACCTCACTAGAGCGGGTAGTGATAGGCTTAATTGCTCCGCCAAAAATCAAGCTAAATTCTCTCATCACACTAAATGAGGTCAGTCCATTGACAAGCAGAATCACTAGAGAAATTAGAGGACTTTGATCTTTGAGTAATTCACTCAAAGCCCAAAAACCACCAAGAGGAGGAAACCCAACTAAAGCTCCAGCTCCTACGAGATAACATAATCCAGAGATAGGACGACGCGACCAGAGTCCGCCATATTGGGTGAGATCTTGACTGACAGTATTAGAGACAATTCCTCCAATGACCATAACTAAAAGAGCCATTGCTACTGAATAGCTGAGTAACAAAATAAAGGCGCTATCACTGTGATTGGTTCCCACTGCTATAAAGATCAAACCCATATAAGCGCTGACTGAATAGGAAAGCGCTCGCTTAAGATCAATTTGAGCAATTGCTATAGCTGAGGCTCCTAGGGCAGTTGCCGCGCCGATAAAAATCATGACATTTATAGCTGTTGGAGAGAGTGCAAAAATTGGCTCTAGTTTCAACAAGACCCAAGCCCCAGAAGATACCACGAGCGTATTGCGCAAGATGGTTGCCGGGAGGGGACCCTCCATTGCTTCATCCAACCAGAGATGTAATGGAAATTGGGCACATTTAGCTAATGGACCTGAGAGCAAAGCTAGAGACAATAAAGTCAGCAATTTAGGATCTAAATGGTTGTTAGATGCCCAAAGAGCTAGTTTGTCATAGTTCCAGGTATGCGTCAGCGGCAAAAGGGCAACTACTCCCATCAAGAGAATCAGATCTCCTATCCTTTTAGTTAAGAAAGCATCTCTAGCTCCAGTTACCACCAAAGATTGATTAAACCAAAAACCTATTAGCAAGTAAGTTCCCAGAGTGAGAATCTCGAGCAATACATAGCTAAAAAACAGTGAATTGCAAATTACCAAAAAACCAAGCCCAGCCTGGAATAATCCCATTAAGCAGTAAAATCTAGCCCAGCCCCAATCGGTTTCTAAATAGCCAATAGCATAGATCTGAGCTAGAAAGTTCAAAGCAGAGATTACAATTAGCGCTCCTGCGCTCAAGGCAGAAAATTGTAAATCTAGAGAAATAGAGAGATCTTGAGTGGTTAACCACTGCCATGAGACATTTTCCAGTTGATTTCGGCTTAGATAAATAAAAGCTAAAACACTATGGACAAGGCCAATTAAAGTTAGCAGCAGATTTAGATAACCAGCAGGACGAGGTCCTGTTTGACGAATCAATCGGGGTGACCACAAAAGAGCTAGTACGGTTCCCGCCAAGGCATAGCAAGGTACTAGCCATAGGGTATGAGATAGGCTAACCAAAGTCATAGTACTGATGATTTAATTGATTTTAAAGTTTTTAATTGACTAAAGTCAAAGGGAAAACCAAGGGGGGATTTTGTTGCAAAAGATAGTCTAGGAAAGACTGTGCCAATACTGAAAGTTCCTTGCCAGCAAGATGAGCGACATACCAACGACATTGGATGGGAAAGTGCTCAATATCTAAAATCACAACATCTTGACAATAAGGGGTCAAGGTATGCTTGGATAGTACCGAAAGACCTAGTCCTCCAGCAACAGCCTGTTTGATAGCTTCATTGGATCCTAGTTCAAGTCGCACATGTACATTGACATCATGCTGAACAAATAGATCTTG
>CAISPN010000018.1 GCA_903887375.1 uncultured cyanobacterium | reverse complement strand
GAAACTCAGTAGCGACCAAGATACTTGTCGGGTAGCCGGCTGGGACAATAGTTCGATGCCAGGATTATTCTTTCAAAAAAGACCACTCTTCCCAAAGATTTGTGGTCTTTTTTGTTTGCTCTATATTTCTTTATTACCAACGATTCAAAAGATGAAAGTTATTGAAACCAAGATCCCGGAAGTTTTAATTTTAGAGCCTCGAGTTTTTGGCGATGAGCGAGGTTTCTTTCTCGAAAGCTATAACAAAAAAACCTTTAAAGAGGCTACTGGCATTACTTGCGAATTTTTACAGGATAATCATTCCTCATCTAGTCGTAATGTCTTGAGAGGACTGCACTATCAAATTCAGCAACCCCAGGCTAAACTAGTTCGCGTAGTCAAAGGAGAGGTTTTTGATGTAGCTGTAGATATGAGAAGAGATTCAGCAACCTTTGGACAATGGGAAAGCTGCATCTTAAGCGCCGAAAATAAGAGACAATTTTGGATACCTGCAGGCTTTGCTCATGGCTTCCTTGTGCTTTCTGATATGGCTGAATTTCTCTATAAAACTACCGAATTCTATGCCCCTGAACATGAAAGAACTCTACTTTGGAACGATCCTGATGTAGCGATACAATGGCCTGATATAGAAGGAGAACCCATTTTGTCTACAAAAGACAGAATAGGTTCTCCTTTAAAAAGTGCCGAAACTTATTAACTAGGTACGAACTTGAGGGCAATTCCATTCATGCAATAGCGCTTACCCGTAGGTTTTGGTCCATCATTAAACACATGTCCCAAATGCCCACCACAATGGCTGCAATGAACTTCAACTCTGCTCATAAAGAGGGATTTATCGATTGTAGTTTCGACACTTCCTTCTAATGAAGCATTGAAACTAGGCCAGCCAGTTCCACTGTCAAACTTTGTCTCAGAAGAAAACAAAGCAGATTGACAGCCAGCACAGAGAAATGTCCCATTACGGTGTTCTTTATCAAGTGGGCTGGTTCCTGCCCTTTCGGTGCCATGTTTACGCAGAACATTAAATTCTTCAGAACTTAGGGTTTCTTTCCACTGTTGTTCTGTTTTTTCAATCGGAAATTGATGCTCTTTCTCAGTTGCCATAACTGGTTTTTCCCTCCCAGGTAAATAATAGGACAAATAGGCAAGTATTGTTGTAGTGGTGGTGGTTTTCAGAAAATCTCTTTTATTCATTGAGCTACTTCCCCTATGTTTTAATGCTATCACGGGCTCAAGTAGTTAGCTAGGGCACTGAAATATGCGATTCTAGAATTGACAAAACTGTATTATCAAAAAAAAGGTTAATTAATGAACCAACAGCAATATACCGCAATTATTACCGGCACATCCTCAGGAGTTGGTCTATATGCAGCTAAGGCTTTAATAAATAGAGGATGGCATATTGTTATGGCTTGCCGCGATCTAGCTAAGATGGAACAAGTAGCCAATAGCCTGGAAATACCAAAACAGAGCTATACAATTCTCCAAGTTGATCTAGCTTCTTTAGAGAGTGTTAGAAATTTTGTCAACAACTTTAGGGCTACAGGTAGATCATTAGAGGCACTTGTCTGTAATGCTGCTATCTACATGCCCTTACTGAAAGAACCCCTACGCAGTCCAGAAGGTTATGAATTAACCATGGCCACCAATCACCTTGGTCATTTTCTACTGTGCAATTTGATGCTTGAAGATCTAAAAAACAACAGCAGCAAAGAACCAAGATTAGTGATTTTAGGGACTGTAACTCATAATCCCGATGAATTAGGAGGCAAAATTCCACCTCGGCCTGATTTAGGTCAATTGCAGGGCTTTGCTGCCGGTTTTAAAGAGCCTATCAGCATGGCCGATGGTAAAACTTTTGAGCCAGTCAAAGCCTATAAAGATAGCAAAGTTTGCAATGTATTAACTATGCGTGAGCTTGATCGTAGGTATCATCAATCCCATGGCATCATTTTTAGTTCACTATACCCAGGTTGCGTTGCCACTACAGCCCTTTTTCGTAATCACTATCCGCTATTTCAGAAAATATTCCCCATTTTTCAGAAATATATCACAGGTGGCTTTGTTTCTGAGGATCTCGCCGGGGAAAGAGTCGCTGCAGTCGTAGCAGATACAGAATATGCGCAATCCGGGGCCTATTGGAGTTGGGGCAATCGCCAAAAGAAAGATGGGCAGTCTTTTGTACAGAAGGTCTCTCCTCAAGCTAGAGATGAAGAAAAAGGTACACTCATGTGGGATTTAAGCACAAAATTAGTAGGAATAGACTAACTGCGTAGAGGCAAAAACACTGTCAAAACTTCCCCATGCCCTGGTTTTTGGCGAACCGTCAGACGCGCACCAAGTGAGCGAAAAATGTTTTTGGTCACTTGGTGATTAAGAGCTAGATTACCCGTCTCTGGTTGAAAAACTAACAGCTTACCAAGAGATTTAAAGAAATTATCTTGGGGAGCAGAATCAGTAGTAAAGCGCAATTTTAACTGGTTACCAGCAGTGGTAACTTCGACTTGAATGTGACCGCCAGCAGGTAAATTGCGGGTGAATTGTTCAATCAAATTAGTCAACATCTGCTCTAAAACTGCTGGATCTGTAACTATTGCTGGCAATTTATGAGGTAGGGAAACTTCAAGTGAAACCTGACGACGATGGGCTTGTTGTTGCCAACGCGGTATGCTTTCTTGAAGAACTTGTTCTAAAGAAATAGGCACTAAGTTCATGGCATCTTGATTTTGACTAGATGCTTTTAGCTCGGCAGCACGAAAAATCAGCTCCATACGATTAATTTGGGCGCTGCATTCTTGCTCTATAACTTCCAAATGTTTACTGATTTCAGGAGTGGGTTTACAACGGCGCAAAAGCAGTTGGGTTAAAGTACGAATAGTAGTCAGTGGAGTGCGTACCTCATGAGTCAATGCCTGGAGCAATTGTAAGTCTAGATCAGCACTAGCAGTTGTAGTTTCTTTTTTAGGATGAGCCTTGTCTGAAATTTTGGGCAATGGGCTGGGAATATTTTGGATCAATTGACGAGTGAAACTAGATACCAGTTGATAGTCAGGCTCTTTAAAGCCAAAGTTTTCAACCAACTTCTCTAGAGAGGCAAACTGTTGTGAGCTAGCTAAAATAGGATGAGACTTCAGCTTTAGCCAAACTTGCTCAACTAGTTCGGGATTAAAGGAAAAACCAAAACCTTCTGCCCCTTGCAACAAAAGTAAATTAAACTGTGGGGTAATCACTAGACAAAAAGGCTCACGCACCAATAAATCTTGAGGATCCAAGGTAAATTCTAGAATGGAACTTGGCAATGTTTCTGAGTCTGATTCCTGCGCGGCAGGTAAAGATTGAACCTTAAAATGCCTAGGTGATAAAATGCCAATTTTTAGCCTTTCTAGCAAAGTCTGACTCCTGATTAGCGAACTTGGCAGGGATAAGACTAGTCCTCCAATTTGTTCTTTAGGTAGCGAAACTACTGTAGAAAGTAAAATCGACTCTAGAGCCGCAATCGCAGCATACCATCTATCAGAGCCTCCGCCTAAATGGTTTTCTAGTCTAGTCATCAGTTGAGTGAGTGTTTCTTCTTGCACAAAAACTGCCCCTAAATTCTCTCTTATCCCTCATCCAATCCTAAATCGATTATCTGCTATTTCACTAGTCGTATAACCGAACATTATCCAGACAGATACCTCTAAAATAGAAAATATAAACCATCTGTTTGTAATTCTCAATGGGCAACGAAACTATTACATTGCTTTCTAAACGTGAAATTGACAAAATGCGGCGAGCTGGTTCTCTTTCTGCTCAACTATTGGATCACCTTGCCCCTCTAGTTAAACCAGGAGTTAGCACTCTTTGGCTAAATGATGAAGCCGAACGCTGGACTCAAGAGCATGGCGCAGTCAGTGCGCCTTTAAACTATAAGGGTTTTCCTAAATCAATTTGCACAAGTGTCAATGAAGTGATTTGCCATGGCATTCCCAACAGCAAGGAGATTTTGAAAGACGGTGACATTATCAATGTAGATGTCACTTTGATTGTAGATAGTTACTATGGTGATACCTCACGCACCTTTTTAGTAGGAGAGCCTTCCCCAACTGCTAAAAAGTTAGTCAAAGTAACTGAAGAATGTCTCAGACTAGGAATAGAAGCAGTATCTATAGGAGGCAGAATCGGGGATATTGGCGCTGCTATTCAAGAATATGCCGAAGCTCAAGGATTTTCAGTCGTGCGCGATTTTGTAGGACATGGAATTAGCAATATATTTCACACAGAGCCCCAAATTCCTCACTATGGGGTACGAGGCAGGGGCAAAAAAATCCGTCCAGGCATGGTCTTCACCATAGAGCCAATGATCAATGAAGGCTCTTGGCAAGCCGAAGTTCTCAGTGATGGATGGACTGCAGTTACCAAAGATCGCAAACTTTCAGCTCAGTTTGAACATACTATTGCCGTCACCGAAGATGGTATAGAAATACTAACTAAAGTTTAATTATTTCTAACCCAAAAAACAGCGCAGAAAAAAAGCTGGCAACACAAGCATTCTGCGCCAGCGCCAGGGTTCTTGATAAAGACGATAAAACCATTCTAGATTATTATCTCTAAGCAATCGAGGAGCTCTTTTTTTGGTACCAGACCAGATATCAAAACTACCGCCAACTCCTATCCATACTGCTTGAGGACAAATTTGCCGATGATCTCTTATCCAATATTCCTGGCGAGGAATACCTAAACCAACCAAAATGAGAACTGGCTGAACTTTTTGTAGAGTTTGGCTCCATTGCTGCTGTTGCTGTTCATCCAAATAACCATCCGATACCAGTAGATTAATATCAGGTATTTTTTCACGCCAAGCCTTAGCAGCCGCTTCAATCACTTCAGGCTTTCCTCCATAAAAGGCTATAGGTCCTAGAGGGGCAAATTTCTCAATTAAATCTTGCGCTAATTCAATGCCAGGGACTCTTTTTTGCTTGAATCCCCTGAGCCTAAGATACAAAACCACACCAGAGCCATCAGGAATCACCAATTCTGCCTGTCGAACAACTTGAGCAATTTTTTCATCCTTTTGCCCCAACATAGCCATTTCAGAATTGAGGGTGATGATATGAGATCCCAAATTCTTGCTAGAGCGTTGCATTATCCAACTGGGATAGTCTGGTAAAAGATGAATAGGCAATCCCAAAACATCGGTTTTTTGAGGAGTAGTGAGCATATTAGTGGTCTGCAAAATCAAAACCAATGTCCAAATTTCTGTACAAAGTTTCCTTCAATAATAGATTCTCTCATCTTTTTGGTAAAACTTACTAGTTCTGTCACATTGTGCAGAGATAGCAAAATATACCCCAGCATTTCTTTAGATCTGATTAAATGACTCAGATAGGCTCTAGAAACATTTTGACAAGTATAACAGGGACAATTGCTATCTAGAGAGGTGAAATCTTCGCGAAAAGAGGCATTTTTGAGATTCCAACGCTCACCTTGTACCAAAGCAGCGCCATGCCTTCCCAAGCGAGTTGGTATGACACAGTCAAAAAGGTCAATTCCAGCAGCGACAGCCTTGGCCATCTCACGATAGGTTCCCACACCCATAAGATAGCGAGGCTTATCGGCAGGCAACAAAGGAGCGGTAAATTCTACTATTTGATGTATTAATTCAGGCGCTTCTCCCACACTAACCCCGCCAATAGCATAGCCAGGTAAATCTAAAGAAACCAAAGACTCGGCACATTCTTTGCGCAGATCTAAATAAACGCCCCCTTGGACTATACCAAACAGGGCCTGCTCTTGAGTCCTTTGATGTGCTTCAATGCAGCGCAGCAACCAACGATAAGTTCTTTGCGTAGCCATATGTACCGCATGCCAATCGCTCTGCCCTGGCGGACATTCATCAAAAGCCATGATTACATCAGCGCCCAATCGATTTTGTATTTCGATTGAGCGCTCTGGAGTGAGCGATATAAGTCTTCCATCTCTGGGAGATTTAAAGGTAACCCCTTGCTCTTTGATTTGACGCAGATTACTCAGACTAAAAACTTGAAACCCGCCAGAATCAGTCAGGATAGGCCCAGACCAATCCATAAAACGATGCAAACCTCCTGCTTTTTCAATAATTTCTTCACCCGGCTGGAGGTGCAAATGGTATGTATTAGCAAGGATCATCTGGGCATCAGTCTCTTGAAGTTGCACTGAAGTTAAACCCTTGACTGTGCCAACTGTCCCTACAGGCATAAAACGGGGGGTCTCTACTACTCCATGTGGAGTAGACCAAAGACCGACTCTAGCTTTTGTTTCTGGACAGCTAGCTTGCTGTGTAAATTTAAAAGGACTCGTCGTCATCCAATGAAAGATCCCACTTAGAAGAGAGCACACGAGTGACCATTTCTTCTAAAGTAGCATCATCGAGAGCTGGAGCATTTTCTTGATCTTTTAGAGGATTGGAAAGAGGAATTATTCTCAACGTCCTTTGATCCTGGATGAGATCAAAGCATGTCTCCTGCTGAGGAGTCTGGCCGATTTCCAAATAATCAAAACTCTGTAAATTGAGATACAAGGTATGATTAGCAATGAGTGTGGCTTGCTGAGGATCTAAAAAGATCTCCATAATCCAACCTTCTCCTTCAGACTGTAATTTGCCTTCTAGATTGTGTTGGTATTGCACCCTGCTCAAATCATTAAGTAGGCGGCGCATATCTTCTTTATTGACTACTGTACCCCAATCTATAATGCAAGGAGATGGTTTTTGACTCATTTTCTTCACAATGGTAGAGATGAATGAAGCGGTTCAAATTGCTTAAAGAATCACTGGGATCTTTCCTAGGAGCTATTGTCTTTTATACCATGTTACCACTTCCGGACTTCTGGCTGATCGATCTGCGGCGGATTGCTCGCTGGTCTCCCCTGGTTGGGTTGATTTTAGGAGCAATTTTAAGTTTTATAGATCTCCTGTTGGAAATAATAGACTGCCCGAGATTTTTAGCTAGTGTTTTAATTGTAGCATTTTGGTTATTTTTGACGGGGGGATTGCACCTAGATGGTGTAATTGATACAGCCGATGGTATGGCAGTTTCCAGTGAAAGGAAACTAGATGTGATGCGAGATAGCCATGTAGGAGCCTATGGAGTCATAGCAGCAATTCTACTATTACTTTTAAAAGTTTCTGCCCTATTTGATTTGAATAGTCACAGGGGCTTAGTTCTGATTTTATCTGCAGGCTGGGGTCGTTGGGGACAGTTGATTTCAATTGCACTCTACCCTTACTTAAGACCTAATGGCAAAGGAGCTTTTCACAAATTTTTTCTCAAAGCTCCCGAGGACTTAATTCTCGGACTAACTTGCCTGATCTTTGCTTCTCTAGCAGGAGGAAAAATAGGTTTAATTTTAGGGCTGATAGGAATATTAATTAGTTTTTGGCTTAGCCGGTATTTTTTTCGCCAGTTTAAAGGTCATACTGGGGATACTTACGGCGCTGTTGTGGAATGGAGCGAGACGATTTTTTTATGTATTACCAGCGTTTTATTACGACATATTTAAGATCAGTAGCAAGATTTTCCATTACTGTTTGGAGTTGCTTGCTCTTGCCCAGTTGTTAAGGCGCCTAAAAGAGTCGAAATAATAATACATCTTCTGTATTGAGCTAAGCCTGAGATACCGAGAGTGATCTGTTGAGGGGCATTAAAACTGGCTGGATAAGTGCAAG
The DNA here is from genome assembly GCA_903887375.1 of uncultured cyanobacterium. Taxonomy (GTDB): domain Bacteria; phylum Cyanobacteriota; class Cyanobacteriia; order Cyanobacteriales; family Microcystaceae; genus CAISPN01. Next base: position 42,565 of record CAISPN010000018.1, on the reverse strand, counting down.
ATTGAGGAGATCCACTTGGGGTACTGGGCAATCCTTGATCACTAAAGCAAACTTGATAAATTCCACTTGTTGGCTGGCTCAAATTAGTCTCACTATTGAGATTGATATTAGAAGGTAAACTATTCCACTGTACGCTAGTTGCATTGGTATTAGGATCTAAAGTTGCCTTATGGACAGCATATTGCAACACCCCGCTGCTACTTCGCAAGCTAAACTGCCAGTTTTCTCTTCTTTGGACTGAATAAGCCTGAGCCCGAGAAATTGCTTGATAAAGATCATTGGCGGAACTTTTGAGGGTATAGTTGGCGATAAATTTGAAAAAATTGGGAACTGCCAAAGAAGCAATAATGCCAACTAGTATTATTACTACCAGAGTCTCTGCTAGAGTAAAACCAGATGATTTTGGCTTTTTAATACCCAGATCAATAGTTTTCATTGATTACACCTCTGATATTTACTTTAGTAGATAGCGGCGCTAAAACACTATTATTAGTACCTGTAATAACCTGCAGTCCAGGAAAGCCAGATGCATTGCCTCGCAAGTAAATGCTAACTACTTGGTTTTGACCAGCAGGAGAAGACCAGCTTCCTTGAGCTGATTTTGTACTCAATGTGGTCACACAGACATAAAAACTCGTACTATAAGAAGCTGTAGAAAGATTATCAGGAATTCTAGTTTGAGAAGAATCACAGGCAGGAAATTTGGTATCAACTGTACTTTTCGGATCATCTACATAGTCTATCAATACAGTTGGGTTGGTACTTGTAGTCGTAGGTAAGCTATTTTGTAAATTAGTTTGGCTATTATTCTCAGGCCAGTTGGCGTAATTTGAACTATATGTGGGATCAATAAAACCAGCATTACGAGTGGTAGGAGTTGTAGATGGGTTATATTTATCAAATTGATAGCGCAAAATTCTAGATTTTCCACGCCAACTACTATCAGTACTATCCCCAGCATTGATTTTTTGAAAGTAAACAACTAAAGACATCATTTTCCTGCGATAAAGCAAGGCATTGCATTCCCCTTGATAGCTCAGTGCTCCATTAGCTATCTGTGGATTATTTTCTGAGATGTAGGAACTATTCGAGAGAGTGCCACAGTTGAGACCTGTCAAAACTCCATCAGTCAAAGGAGTAATTTTCCAAAAAGCAATAATGGGTATGTAATTGGCTGCAATAAGACCAGTAGGTATACCCACCAAAGGATAAGGAAGCTTATTGCCATTAGTATATGTACCAGTAGAACCTGTATTGGTAGGAGTTTGTTGAAAATCATAGACATAGACTGCTTGGCGAATATCTTCTGCCATGAATCTCATAGCCCTTTCCATATTGTTTTGAGTTTCGGTGAGAATTTGCTCATTTCTCTCTTGGATCAGCAGATTAATTAATACACTAAGCAAAGAGCCCAGAAGCAATAGAGCAATAAAGACCCCTAACAAGAGCTCCGGTAAAGTAAAGGCTTTTCTAAATTTACTGTAGCTGCTCAAATAGACCCTCAAAATAAATTCAAACATAAGAGCGCGCCCCCACTACTGAGTCAATAATTGTGTATAGGCAGCCTGGCTCTTGCTCAGATTGCTTTTGACCACATTGACATAGAGAGTAGCCAAGGGATACTGAGCCTCATTAACTTGGCTCGATTGAAGCCCAGTACTGCTAGAACTTTCTGCCGATTGCAATGCTCCACCTTTTTGGAAATAAGTTATTGCTCTTGGACCATAGACACGAACTCCTAGGCGAAAAGCTACTGGAACATTAAGGCTTGAGCCAGCAGCTATAGTAGAATCGATAGCATTTCTATTGACTCCGGTAGTTCTAAAGGTCTGGACAACAAAATTTGTATTGTTAAGAGTGACAATAGCAGCTTGGGCTGAAGTAGAGCAAGGAATATTAGTGCAAGTAGAAATATCGCTAGGAGCAGCAGTAGAAGTAAGATTACTAGTTGAAGTGCTGCCAGTAGAAGGTGGCAAAGACGAATTGCTATATGATTCACTATTGGCAAGTAACTGCTGAATACTATCTACCTGTTGCTGGGCCAATTGGCGAGCTTGAGATATTCTTTTAGATTCTACTCTTGTTAGCAGTGCTATTAAGATAGCCGGAGCAGTGATAGCGGTAATAATTGCCAAAATTGTCAAAGCAGCTATTGCCTCAATCAAAATTGAGCCTTTGGGATGTTTTTTGATAAATTGCAACATATTCATCCTCTTAAGGGCAGGAGGCCGATGGGTCTATTTGAGTAATCGAACCCTTTGGTGCACTTGCACAGCGAAGTTTCTTAATGTATGGATCATTTAACGAAAGCGAACGATAAGACTCACTATAGTTATTACTAGGAGCAATAAAACGCTGAGCCAATGGTCCAGCTGGGGCAATCTGCAAGCCCACATCATATCCCCAGGCGCGAGTAGGGGGGGGGGAATAATAGGGAAAATACTCACTCAACACTGGACTGCTGCCTGGCTCCCAAGCATCATGATCAAATAAACCAGTGGCATAATTACTAAAATTGAGCTGAATAAAGGCACCCGAAAGATAAAGATTAGTACTGCCCCAGTTCTCTAGAAGTCTGGGAAAATTGCGAAATCCTCCATAAGCATTGTATTTTCGCGAGGGAATTATGGCACCTACTGCGGTGAAATTAAAGCGAGAAGAAGTAGGAGGAAGCGTTGTATTAGGAACCCTAGAAAGCACAATTGGTAGAAAAGATTGTGGAGCTGTACTCTCTCTTCCATATTGCTGAATATTGCTTGACAAACAAGTAGTTGCCACAGTAGCACAATAGACAGGAGCACCATCTTTTGAAATCAAAATTGGGGCAGCACTAGAGAGATTGGTTGAAACCGAGCCATCTTCTCTTATCCATTGAGCTACATTGAATGTAGTGCCACCTGAAGCAGTAACTGGATAGTTAATTTGTCCAAAAGATGGCTGGTAAGATGATGTAATCATTCCATTATCTATAGTTCCATCTACAAAGTTCTGAGACAGCATAGTTATAGCATCAGCTACAAGTTCTACTGGTCTCCATGTGTCATTGGCAGTAGCAAATTTGGGATTAGCGGTAGCTCGGTTGTTTGAACCATTCGACGTATTATAAAAATTACTCCAATTATTTTGCAGAAGATTGGTAAACTCCTCAATTCTAGTTAAGGTACCACTAGTTGAAGTAGCGTCATTGTGCAGATTAAAGGCTCCACTACCGCTGCTATCTGACTGAGCCTTTATGTAAAGTGGGTTATCAGTTATAAAAGTCATCCCATTGAGATAACTCGAATCAGTAGTAGCTAGAGGCCTTCTAATATCCAAGCCGTTATTGAGCCTGAAACCGTTAACCCTGCGATCTGGATCGGGAAATAAATCAACAGGCTTTATACTGATACCATTTACATTGTAATTAGGAGGATCAGCCGGAATGGAGGTACTTACGGCATTCATGTAACAGGTACTAGTAAGAATACTGGTAACATTACCACAACTGGAATAAGAACTATCTTGAGGTCTAGCAATGCCATCTTCACGCATCGCATCTTCTCTAAAGGCATAGATAATCCCAGATTTTGGCAACCAATAATCACTGCTAAGATTACTATTGGAATTTCTCAAGAGATCTAGATCTACATCTAGTACTCTTGTGGCAAGCAACTCTCTGGCATTGAAAGTCCCTTTATCGAGAAAAGACACAGCTACTGGTGTTGAACCATTTGTAATGACATTGGATCTAGTGACCGTTAGACCAGAGATGGTAGTAGAGCCGCCATTAGAGTTGAACATCGTATAGGGAGAAGTTGTAGTGGTACTATACGGTAGTTGCCAAGAAGACTGAGCCCGAGGAGAAATGGAGACTTGATTGCTAGATGTTCCATCAATAGCAATATTATTGACTCCGCCACCTTGTACAGCAAGATAGACATAGCCACCGTTAGAGCTAGTACCATTTACAGCGCTACTGGAGATATAGGTATCAGAAACATAAGGCTCTGAGCTGGGCTGGCTAGCTATTTGGTAAGTTACAGTGGTGCTGCCTACATTAGGTCCTTTAGTACCATCATGATAGTGATCAGCTATGGGAAATATATAATGCAGAGAAGGATATTTGGGAATAAAAGAAGGATATTTAGTAGAGGAATTTGGCTTTTCACCTGGTGAACAAAAAGCCTCAGCCAAGGCTATATTGCTTGCAACTGTTGTGCTAGCAAAGGTTGCAGGATCACAAAACAGAGTAAGGGTGTTGTTGGCAATAATATTTGCATTAATATTAGCCGGGACAGTGTAGGTTGCTGTATTCGAATTGTAACTAGCAGAAGTCCCAGAAGTAGGACTTAAATAAACATTATTGCCATTATTGGGGGCAAAACCATAAGCTCTATCGCGAACCAGTTGTTGATAGGGCTGAATTTCAGCCAGTAATTGACGCGCGTAAATCATCGTAGCATTGGTACTTGTTAAAGTGGTACTTGCGGTGCCACCTTGAAGGATATTGAGCGCATCAAGCCACTGCTTGGCTGTAAATTGCTTAAAGTAGTTGAGGCTATAGGTAGAAGTTGGGCAGGTCGTCCCACCAGAGTAGGTTTTGCTGGAACTATTATAGGTACATACTGCGCCATTACCACTAGAATCTAAGCCAATTTGCTTGCTGGTCACTCCATCCATAAGACTAAACAACCCCTGTCCCAGCAGATTAAGGCTACCACCTGAGGATTTGCTACTATCGATATAATTAGTTGCTGTGGTTGTTTGTGGTGTAGCAGTGCCCAAGAGGATAGAGTTATAAGCTTCTGGGGCAAAAGTATCAATAACACCATTTAAACCTTTGACATAGGAGGCTTGTAAACTATTGATGTTGTAAGCCAGCATTCCCAAGTTACAGGCTGCAGTTTGAATTGTAGTGCGATCAGCTAGGCTCAAGTTGCTGTAACTAGTACCAGCATCGAGAATTTTAAGAGCGCCTCTTAAATTGGAAAAATCGCCCCACATCATCAAATTAGGATAAGGATGGACAATATTACCCGAAGTCTCTTGCACCGGAGGAAAAGCGCCCTTAGGATCTCCTGCAAAATGAGCTAGATTTCTTAAAGCTTTGCCTAATGGGTTAGCTAGAGAGATATTGGTAGCAAACTGGGTTGAGCTATTACCAGAAGGTGCATCAAATTCCCAGCCATTAGTACCATTGCCAGTAAAAAAATTGGTTTTAGTTAAACTTGTTGCACCTAAAAAATAACCAAAATTGGTACTATTGGACAAAGTGCTAGAAGTGCCTGGATGAGCAACAGTCGCTAAACAAGCTTTAGGAAAGTCCCCATTGTAGTTAGCATTGTTGGCATGGTAGATTGCTGTAGCTTGAACTGCAGCTAAGTTATCTCGCAGCGTCTTGAACTGCTTTAGCTCATGAGCTCTAGTAGAAGCGAATGTCGTTGGAGGATACAGCGGATCGATAGATAGTGGACCCCCCCAACCATAAGGATTACCCAGATCCAAGCGCTGTCCAACTATAACCCTCAAACCTGAACCCCAAGCTCTTCTTTCCCAATAACCATCTAAACCACTACTGCCAACAGGATCTAGCACACTTAACTGAGTAAGGGTAGTATAGTTAGGGTCTAAGACAGGTATAGTATCTCCTACTTTATTGGTAGAAGGAATAGAGATTAGCTGAGTATATTTTGGTTTAGGACCATAGCGATCATCAGCGCGGTAAGTATCATCAACATATGGTGCAGTAGAAGATGAATTAAGAACACGACCATACTTGACAGGTAGTGACTGGGTGGTCCAATTTGTGGTATCGCGGGCTCCAGTTCCATCAAATTTTCCATTAATTGAGACACGGGACTGATTGATGCCCTGTGTTTGCAAAATCAGCGGATCTACAGACAGTGAAGAGGGATCTGTAATCGAGGAAGAACCCGCTGTCGAATCATAGGTAAAGGGGTTAGCAGTAGCAGTACTCTGATTACCAGCCATAGTATATATTTGACTGGGCACATAATAATTGCCAGAACCAGTATTGATCAAATTTACTTGAGAAAAAAGATCAAAGAGCACGTTATTCCCGACAAATGTACCATCTCTGATCGAACCTGAGGCAAGTTGTCCCAAAAAGTAAATATTATCAGATGGAGAAACCGAACCATCAGCATTACCAGCTAGGGTTATTTCCGAGTTGGTTTTGGTGTACAGACAAGATGCCGGAGAGCTAATTAAATAAAAGTGAACACCCTTATTATTGACAGGATCAGCAGTTGCACTGCCACCTGTTCCAGTGACAATAAGATTTCCTTCGGTATGTATTGCTCCGTTCCATAGAAAGGCCGCGGCTGGGTGAAGCTCCAAATCATAGCGAAACCAAGCTCCCCACTTGTTGCCAAGCTCAGCTTGTCTATCTTGTAGAAGCTCTAGAGTTGAAATTGCCCCTTTATTGTTGACATCAGATGGGGAAAGAGATATGGCATCTACCTGAAATGTTCTGTGAACATTAGAGCTACTAACAGGATCCCAACCACTAAAATTAGATGATGAGCTACCACTGCAATTAGGGCTAGAACCTTGCTGAGCAAGAGTTGCAGGACCACCTCTAACAATTAAATTGGTAGATTTATTAGTGTCATTACTAGTGCGATTATAGGTTGTACCTGCAACGGTTGCAGTAACATTGGAGTGAATAACATAGGCTACTGTTTCTTTTTTGCCATCGCCGTTAGTATCAGAAGCAAAAGACCAAGCTGGATCTAGAACACCATCACCATTTACATCTAGTTGTACTTCATCTGAAAAGATATAGGGGTTAGGCGATTGAACAGGGGGATAGGTATTGAGCAACATCTTCTGAAGCTGAGCATCCCCAGGCAATCCAGAAGAAAAACGGGGATCTTGCCCAAAAAGATATTGCAGCTTGGCTCTAGCTCTTTCAATTGCCGGAGTCGCTGAATTCAAAACTATATTGGCTTTTTTATCCCCTATTACCTCAACTGCCCTATTGCTAGATCTAGTAAGTACAGTTGCAGTTATCAAAGTAATAATGACAGCTAAAAAGAGTACTACAGGTAAGATAAAGCCTCTTTGGTAGCCCCGAAGTGAAGATTTTAGGAATCTGCGAAATATATTTACAACAAAATTCTTATTTCTTAAATCCAATCTCTTAAATATTTTTGATAGCAGCTTTATTGTCAGATTCAAAAACGCTCCCCAGTTTTTCATCGCTTTAGATGAATTTTGATCAAGAAACTAGAATTGTTTACTATTATCCCTTTATTTTATCCATAATCTCCAACTTAAAGAATCCTCGGTATCTTTGTGACTCAAATCACATGCCGAGTATGGGATAAAAAGAGTTATTATGTTCAATGTAATCTTAAAATATCAAAAAAATTTATGGACACCATCTCTCTCGGTTGGGCTACCATGTTGGCTCTATTTTCCTGGTCTATCGCTATGGTTGTTTGGGCGCGCAATGGATTTTAATGTGTGGAAATCACTTTATTAAATACTTTATTTGTAGTTGCCTTAGCTCTTCTGTTCGTTGTCAGTGGAGGAATTCTCTATCTAACTACCATGGAGTGGCGAGATAGGAGAAGACAAGATAGAGATAAACGATTGAGATAAGACAATCAAAATAGTTATGTCAATAGATAAGATAGTCAAATTGATGCTGATCTTTGTGCCTATTACTTTATTGGCTCAGTGGTTGCATTTAAATCATGTGTTGGTTTTTCTTCTGTCTGTTTTGGCAATCATACCACTAGCAGCGCTGATTGCCGAAACAACTGAGTTGATAGCCCTTGTTATAGGGCCTACCTTTGGGGGATTGTTAAATGCAACTTTTGGCAACTTAACCGAAATGGTGGTCTCCATAGTCGCCTTAAGATCTGGCTTGATTGAGGTAGTCAAGGCAAGTATTTTAGGCTCTGTGATAGCTAATTTGCTCCTTGGCTTGGGTCTTTCTATGTTTTTGGGGGGTATACGTTTTAAAGAGCAGACCTTTCATCCCGAAATAGCTAGATTGAATGCCTCAGCACTACTACTATCAGTATTGGTACTAGTAACCCCTAGTGCAATTCATTTGACCTCAACGCATGGTTTACCAGAAGTACAAATACAGCGTTTTTCTTATGCCGCTTCTTTATTACTGCTGATATTTTACGCTTTGACTATATTTTTCTTTAACAAAAAGCGTAAAGATGAAGAAGCATTACTTCTACTAGAAAATCCAGAATCTATAGAAACTCATTCTATAAGCATGGGTAAACAAATAGCTAAATTATTGAGCTTAACGGTTTTTCTGGTAATAATCTCTGAAATATTAGTTGGTAACCTAGAAGAAACAATTAAAATTGTAGGTTTTAGTGAATTATTCACTGGAACTTTTTTGCTGCCTTTATTTTCGGGAATTGTAGAGTATATCACCTGCATATCAGCAGCAACAAAAAACCAGATGGAGCTAGCCGTTTCTGTAGCAATTGGTTCAACCTTACAGATAACCCTCTTTGTTACACCAATTTTGGTTTTAATTAGTTTATTTATGAAAACACCGTTGACGCTAGAATTCAACGTGTTTGTAATATTTGCAGCAGTTTCTTCAGTGCTGATTATTAACTCTATTAGCTCAGATGGCAATTCCAACTGGCTAGAAGGTATTTTATTGCTAATTTTCTATTCAGTTTTGGGTTTTGCTTTTTATTTACACCCCTAACTAAAAGGCAACAAGCAGCCCTTATGCCACAGTGTCACCTTTTAGTTCAATACCTTAGCGACGAGGTACCAGAGATAGGTAGTCTATGCTAGAGGCTGAAACATTGGGAGCGCTGATATTAGGCAAACTTAAACGAGATGCCATCTCTTTATAAAGAGCTGGATTACCTGCTTGAGGTTGGCGCTCTTGTGGAACAAAAGTGCGAACTTCGTTTTGCCAAATGATCTGTGGGAAGCCAATAATACCGCGGTGGTAACCGTCGTAACGAGGAGATTTAATATCAAAAGGTCTTTCACCTTGAGAGCGGCCAAATACAACTCGACGACGTTGATAAGGAACCTTGTCATAACCGAAGTTTTCTAGGTACTCCTGGGAATTGAGAAGTTCATCAACAAAACCGGCAATACCCTTATTTACTACCACGATAGACCAAGCAATTTTTTCTCTTTGGCTATAGACAGAACGGCCAAGAACTTTTTGTACAGTCAATTCCACGAAACGGTAATTACTGTTTTTGTCGTAGAAACTATCTTTATAAGTTTCAGAAAGTAACAAGCCACGAATAAAATCACGAGTTGTGATTTCTCGGTTACGGAATTTTAACTCTAAGACACTTTGGCGATCTGATTTGAAGGCATAGAAGAAAATTTGACGATAGGCAGCTTCAACTACTTCATCTAATTCACTCAAGGAAGCAACAGTTACATTGTTGAAAACCTTGGGCTTGCCATCACGATTAATCAGACCACTAAAAGAAACGTTTTCAGTCGTAAAGATTTTGGAAGACTCGTCTGAACCTACTGCAATATCACGAACCCTTACATTTTGACTTGTAGGAGCGTAGTTCAACAGAGGAAGTTTAGATTCAACCTTTTGACTGACTGCATTAGTATTTTGCCAAACGATCTGATCGAATTCTAGTTTTTTACCAGTGCCACGATTATCCCCAATTGACTTGATGTTGAAAGGAACCGTGCCATTGTTACGACCAGAAATTACGCGACGACGTTGGTAGGGAACAGTATCATAGCCAAAATTCTCGAGATACTCATCAGAATCGAGAAGCTGATCTACAAAACCCTGGATACCCTTAGTAGCAACAACAATAGACCAAGCGATCTTTTCTTGTTCGCTATAAACATCGCGTCCTAAAACTCGGCGAACAGTCTGTTCAACGAAGCCGTAGTTACTGTTTTTATCAAAGAAATTTTCTTTGTAAGTTGCAGAAAGGAGCAAGCCACGAATGAAATCACGGGTGCTGATTCTGCCATTGCGCAATTGCGATTCTAGAACGGAGTCACGATCTGTTTTAAAAGCAGAAAAGAAGATCTGACGATATGCGGCTTCAATGAGTTGATCTAGAGAAGTAGAAGAAGGAAGATTTGCCGTAGTAAAAACTATGGGCTGCTCATCCCCACCCACTTCGTAACCAGCAACCCGATTGTTCTGTGAACTCGGTGCATAGTCCAAAAGAGGAATAGCCAAGATTAAACCTCCATAATCTCAAAGGATTTTAAAAAAACTTTCCTCTTGATCATAAGGGAGTGGGGACATCCAAAGAATATTTATTAAAATTTCTTACAAATCTTTACGGTACAACCAAAACCGGACAAGGTGACAGGTTGACCACGCGATAGGTGACACTTTCAGCCAATCCCTCACTAGTGAGCCCTAAACCACGACAACCCATGACGATCAAGTCTGCAGCAATCTCATCAGCAACATCACAAATCATAAAAGAAGGAATTCCCTGTCTTTCTAATAGTTCAGTTTCCACACCCCTTTCAGCAAAGAATGCCTTTACCCCCTTAAGAAGCATGGCAACTTCTTCAGGAGATTGCATTGTTGATTCTCTGTGCTTACCAGCAGTTTCAATCTCAACTACCGAGAGTAAGTATAGGCGGCTGTGACAACTTTTGACCAACTCAGCAACTACCTGGGCTGCCTCAAGAGAATCCTTAGAAGAATCTACGGGAAATAATACGGTCTTAAACATAGAGCCTCTCTACAAAAATATGATTCCTACATTTTCTAGATTAACAATTGTCAAGGAGGCAACAGACTGATTTAATCTTTTGTATGTGAAAAAATAAATTTGGGAGAAAATTAAAGCAATGTCCAAGAAAACATTAGCCAATTTATCAAAAGAAGATCTAGCCGGAAAGCGTGTGTTGGTCAGGGTTGATTTCAATGTACCACTTGATGCCAATGGAAATATCACTGATGATACCCGAATCCGCGCAGCGCTTCCAACTATTCAGGATTTGATTGCCAAAGATGCCAAGGTAGTTCTTGCTAGTCATTTTGGTCGTCCCAAGGGTAAAGTCAATGAGACTATGCGCTTAAAACCTGCCGCTTTGCGCTTGGGCGAGCTTTTAGGCAAAGAAGTTGTGATTGCTCAAGATTGCGTTGGTGAAGCAGCTACATCTGCTGTAAACAGCCTACAAAACGGGCAAGTAGCAATACTGGAAAATGTCCGGTTCTATGCTCAAGAAGAGGAAAATGATCCTGAATTTGCCAAACTTCTAGCAGCTAATGCTGATGTCTATGTCAATGACGCATTTGGTACTGCCCACCGGGCCCATGCTTCTACTGAAGGAGTTACTAAATACCTGAGTCCTTCTGTAGCTGGTTATTTAATCGAAAAAGAACTCAATTATCTCCAAAATGCTATTGAAAATCCCCGACGTCCCCTTGCGGCGATTGTGGGCGGATCTAAGGTCTCTAGCAAAATTGTTGTAATTGAAACTTTACTTTCAAAGTGTGACAAGCTTTTAATAGGTGGTGGGATGATTTTCACCTTCTACAAAGCTCGCGGACTCTCAGTGGGAAATTCACTCGTAGAGGAAGACCAATTAGCGCTAGCTAGCAAATTAGAAATTCTAGCTAAAGAAAAAGGAGTTGAGTTACTTCTGCCAACTGATGTAGTGGTCGCCAACAAATTTGCTGCTGATGCCGAATCCAAAATTGTCAGTATCGAAAATATCCCAGATGGCTGGATGGGTCTAGACATCGGTCCTGATTCAGTAAAAACCTTCCAAAATGCCTTGAAGCAATGCAAGAGCGTAATTTGGAATGGACCTATGGGAGTGTTTGAATTTGACAAGTTTGCTACTGGTACTGAGGCAATTGCTCGCACCCTGGCCGATTTGACACCACAAGGAGTCATCACCATCATTGGCGGTGGTGATTCAGTTGCGGCTGTAGAAAAAGTCGGAGTTGCTGATAAGATGAGCCATATTTCTACTGGTGGTGGAGCAAGCTTAGAACTATTAGAAGGTAAAATTCTACCTGGAATTGCTGCGCTAGACGAAGCATAATAACCTGACAATAAATTTCTTTAGAGGCTAGGAGATAAAACTTCTAGCCACTTTGCTATGTTAAAAATATGAGCTTACAAAGAATCAAAGCAATAGCCAGTAACGTTTTTCGCGAGATAGTCAGAGAAAATCTTCTGTACTTTATTGTTTTTTATGCTATCTTAATGGTGATAGCTGTAATCCTGCTACCCCGGGTTTCTCTGGGTAACCAATCCAAAATACTTTTTGATTTTGGCTTGGCTTTTACATCTCTATCTAGTGTATTTATTGCTATTTTTATAGGTTCAGGACTACTCAACAAGGAAATTGACAAGCGCACCATCCTATCATTACTACCTAAACCAATCAGTAGAGCTGAGATAGTTTTTGGCAAACATATAGGTCTTTTATTTGTTCAGTTAGTTTTGATAGCTTCCATGACATTGCTTTTGTTGGTTGGCTTGTATATCTTCAAAGATACATACAACTTTACCGGCATATTACTAGCACAATCTTTCCTTCTTTTAGAGGTTGCTATTTTAATAGCTTTTGCTCTACTTTTTGGGTCTTTTACTAGTTCACTTTTGGCGGCTCTATTGACATTAGGAATTTATTTGGCTGGACATCTTAGCTCAGATTTATTCAGCTTGGGGAGATTTGGCAAAAACCAAACTCTTATAAATATACTCCATAGTCTTTATTTGTTTCTACCTGATCTAGAAAGATTAAATTTAAAAAACAGGGCATTCTATGGGGATCATTTCGAAGGTGCTTCCCTATTTCTTGACCTATCTTACGCTGTAATTTATACCTTAGTATTGTTAGTAATAAGTATTGTTATATTTTCCAGACGTGAGTTTTAATTGTAATTTAATCTAATGATTACAGAACAGCAAATTTTCTATGGCAAAAATGGTATTTTAGGAAGAACCGATAAGATCTTGCTAAATTTGTTAAATATTCGAGATTGGATATTGTGGATTGATAATCCTCACCTATGCAAGATCATTCATGCTTCTTCTAAGGTTTCACAATCTTTCTTAATCTCCTTTCAAGCAATAGTAAAAGAACATACAATATCCTTAGAAAAAGGAGATGATTTCTCTTATCCAAATTTCAATGGACAAAAGAAAGATATGCTAATTCTCCCAATACACAAAGACAGTAAATTATTTGGAGCTTTGGCACTCTATCATGATTCTCCAGATTCTTTCTCCATTAAACAACTAGAAATTTTAAAAGATATACTTGGACAATGGGCTACGTTTTTGAGCCAAATTGAACCTACAGACCTCGAAGGTAGTGAAATTCTTCCTAACATACACCACGAACTAAGAACCCCTTTGGTGGCAATTTTGGGCTTTTCTAAAATGCTAAATCAAGAAGTATATGGAAAGCTCAATAGCAAACAAAAACAATATGTTCAAAATATTGTCAATTCTGGTGAGTATCTTTTAGATTTAGTAAATAATTTTTTGGATATATTTAAAATTGATTCTAATCAAGAAGAGTTATTTTGGGAAACCATAGAAATCGAAGATATCTGCCGCTCTGCTATTTGTATGGTAGAACCCAGAAGTGTTGAAAAAGGCTTAGAATTAAATTTTGCCATCGAACCAGATGTGAGCTTTTGCAAAGCTGATGCAGGAAGACTTAAACAAATTTTAGTTAATCTATTATCCAATGCAGTCAAATTCACCAATAAAGGCTCAGTTACCCTGACAGTTCAACGCCAGGGCAGTAATATTCTTTTTTCGATAATAGATACTGGCATTGGAATCGATCCTGCAGAAATGGAAAAACTCTTCAAGCCCTTTGGTCAAGCTAAAGGTTTTAGTAGGTCCGAGGAAAAGGGAACTGGCCTAGGCTTGGCTCTATCTCGTAAATTAGCTAGACTACATGGGGGAGAGATTAGCTTAATCTCAGAGAAAGGCAAGGGAAGTTGTTTTACCCTGACAATGCCCCTAAATCCAAACCCAAACAGATATTAGTAATTAGACAACTTGAGAGGAAATGTTAGAAGAAAAATTGACGCAACTAGAACAAATATTCTCACAGATGTCCAAAGCCATAGTTGCCTTTTCCGGAGGAGTTGACAGCGCACTTGTCTGTTACTTAGCTTATAAGATTCTTGGTGATCGCGCAATTGCCATAACAGCAGCCTCACCTTCTCTACTACAGGAAGAATTGGAAGAAGCTAAAAATCAAGCCAAGTTAATAGGCATAAAGCATGAAGTAATTGAAACCCAGGAAATGCAAAATCCTAATTACAGTTCCAATCCTGTTAACCGTTGTTACTTTTGTAAAAGTGAATTACATGATCATCTCAAAAAAATATCTCAACAAAGAGGTTATCCCTACGTTGTAGATGGGGTAAATTTAGATGACTTGTCAGATTACCGACCTGGTGTACAGGCAGCTAGAGAAAGAGGAGTTCGCTCTCCCTTGGCAGAAGTAGGCATGAGCAAAGTCCAAGTCAGAGAACTTTCTCAAAAACTAGGTTTACCTTGGTGGGATAAGCCAGCTTCGCCTTGTTTGAGCTCTCGTTTTCCTTACGGTGAGCAGATTACTCAAGCCAAACTTGAGCGAGTAGGAAAAGCTGAAATTTATCTGCGCAGTCTTGGTTATCGCAATGTCAGAGTTCGCTCTCAAGATGATGTAGCCAGAATTGAATTACCCGCTGAAGCAATTAAAGATTTTATAAACAAAGAGGATATCGCAGCCCTAAGTTCAAAATTTCACTCCTTTGGTTTTGTCTATATAACTCTAGATCTTGAGGGCTATCGCAGCGGAAAATTAAACCAAATGCTCAATTTACAAACCATGAAGAACTTTGGTTAATTTGAGCAAGTTGGATAATCTTTGTTTATCCTTAAAGTGGACATGATTTTCATCATTTGGAGATATTTATTTATGAAACCAATTCTTCTTTGTTTCTTAAGCCTAGCCGTACTAGCCAGCCTACCAGTCCAGGCTCAAACACTACCATCGATTCCATCAGCCCAAAAATTAAAGCCCGCCGATGCAACAAACTCCACCGATGGAGATACTACAAAGTCAAATCAAAAGACCCAGAGCTCTGATAAGAATTCTTCAAAACAAAATCAAACTTCCAAATCAGGAACTCCTAGTCTTCCCGCAATGGGAACAGGCATGCCTGGTATGGGAGGCATGACTGGTATGCCTGGTATGGGAGCGCCCGGCATGCCCGGTATGGGAGGTATGCCAGGTTTACCTAAATAGATCCTGAACGCAACCTTAAACCAAATGCTGTTTCAGGTTGCGCAGTCTAACTGAAAGACTGCGCATTACTTCCAAGGCAAATAAAGGAGTTTCTTGGACAGCAAAGATAAAATGATCTTTATCGAGGCTAACCAGCTCACAATCGTTTTTGGCAACAGCTTTAGATAATCTTTTATGCTCAGTATTTATCAAGGCTCCCTCGCCAAAAATATCTCCTGCATAGAGACTTTCAATGATTTGATCGTTGAGACTAAACTCCACTTCACCACTGATAATTCCAAACATAGTATCACCCGGCTCGCCTTCATTGAAAATAATTGTGCCTGCAGGAAATTTAATATTTCCAGGTTGTTTTTGGAATATTTTAATCGTATCAACTGGTGTGAGCATATCTTTAACCTTACCTTAACTTTTGATTCGTTTAATTTAGATAATTAATAATAACAATATTATTCTTATTATTAACTACCGTGACGTGCTCTAAGTTCAGCTCTTAAGTGACAACGATCGCCCATAACCTTAACCAGAGGTCCTCTTTCGCCAATTTCCACAATACTCAAAGATGCTACAGGAATACCAATACGATCTCTAAATCGGCCAAGATCTATGCCTAGGAGAGAACACAGCATAATGCGAATAGTAGCTTTGTGTGAAACTATCAAGATATTTCCTTGATGGTGAGTCTTTTGAATTTCTTCGATGACCTCAGAACTGCGCCTAGCAATGTCGATCCCTTTCTCACCTCCAGTTGGACTATTCCAGCCGGGATCAGCTAGCCAGCTCACATAATCATCATGAAAATGACTATTAACTTCCTCTGGGGTTTTGCCTTCCCACTGGCCATAGTAAATTTCTCTTAAACCTTCTTTAATCTCAATCTTTAGTCCCAAATGCTCAGCAAGTGGCTTAGCAGTCATTTGAGTACGTTTGAGCGGACTAGCATAGATCGCTTGCCAAGCCATATCCTGATAAGCAGAGGCAAAATCCTGGGCCATGAGATAACCTTCACCAGTTAAGTCTATATCCAAAATGCCACAGTAGGTCCCAGATTGACTAGAGAGAGTTTCTCCATGGCGCAAAAAGTATAAATTGAGATGTGACATAAATAGTGAGTGATATCAAAGTTACAATTAAAGACGTAAAAATAAGGGTAAACTTACTCACGGTCATAACAACAATCAACTATTGTAAGCTAGCTAGAGCAGCAAAGTTTATAAATTTGTAAAATTTGAACGAAGAGAAAAATTATGGATAAGATAGCCCTCTGGCAACGTTATAAATATTGGCTGTACTACAATCAAGGATTGGGACTATATCTTGATGTCAGCCGCATGGGATTCAACGAGGATCTGCTACAAAAGCTCTCTGGCAAATTTCAAGATGCCTTTAAAGCAATGGATGCCCTAGAAGCTGGCGCAATCGCCAATCCTGATGAAGGCCGCGCTGTTGGGCATTATTGGTTGAGAGATCCTCAATTGGCTCCAACTAAGGAGTTCAAAGAACAAATCGAAACCGTCTTAGAAAAAATAGATACTTTTACCAAGCAAGTTCATACAGGTCATATTAAACCCCCATCTAGAGATAAATTCACCAATATTTTATCAATTGGCATTGGTGGTTCCGCTTTAGGTCCCGAATTTGTCGCTCAGGCCTTGGCTAGTGAGTTTCCTTTGATGGAGATTGATTTTATTGATAATTTAGATCCCCTAGGTCTGGATAAGATTTTGACTAAACTTAAGCCACATCTTGCTAGCACATTGGTTCTAGTAATCAGCAAATCAGGTGGAACACCTGAGACACGCAATGGAATGAAAGAGGTCGAATACTTTTACCAAAAAAATACTCTGGATTTTAGTAAATATGCCGTTGCTATTACTATGCCCGATAGCATGCTAGATCGATACGCACTTGAGCAGGGCTGGTTGGCATCTTTTGCCATGTTAGATTGGGTTGGAGGAAGAACCTCGGAATTATCAGCAGTAGGACTATTGCCTGCAGCTTTACAGGGAATTGATATCCATCAAATGCTTGCAGGTGCAAAAGAAATGGATATAGCCACGCGCATCCATGACTTAAAACAAAATCCAGCTGCCCTACTTGCACTATCTTGGTACCATGCTACAGATGGCAAGGGTAAAAAAGATATGGTAATTTTGCCCTATAAAGACAGCCTGCTGCTTTTTAGTCGTTATTTACAACAGTTAGTGATGGAATCTCTAGGAAAAGAGCGAGATCTTGATGGCAATATAGTTCATCAAGGGATTGCCGTTTATGGTAACAAAGGTTCGACTGACCAGCACGCCTATGTCCAGCAATTGCGCGAAGGGGTTCCTAATTTCTTTATTACCTTTATTGAAGTTCTAGAAGATCGCCTAGGCAAATCCCTTGAACTAGAGCCAGGTATCACATCAGGAGACTATCTCTCGGGCTTCCTGCAAGGTACCAGAGCCGCTCTTTACGAAAACGCTCGAGATTCAATTACAATCACGATTCCCGAAGTCAATCCACGTTTGGTAGGAGCCTTGATAGCCCTTTATGAGCGCGCTGTTGGTTTCTATGCTTCTCTTGTCAATATCAACGCCTATCATCAACCAGGGGTCGAGGCTGGCAAAAAGGCAGCAGCGGCTATTTTAGAGCTGCAAAAGAAAGTTCTTGCTTTGCTTAAATCTAGCAATGAAACTCTAGATCTCAAAACCATAGCCCAAAAGATCCAAGCTGATGAAGAGATTGAAACAGTTTATCTAATCCTGCGGCATCTTGAAGCCAACAAACGAGGCATAAAATTACTAGGCGATCGCTCTTTGCCTGATAGTTTACAAGTGATTTTTGAGACTAACTAATTGATTTTAAAGATCCCTTGCGTCACCAAAACGCAGGAGCCTCCAACCCTTATTGCTGTGATATTTCCTCCTTGAATATCAGCTTCAAGCTGTAAGAAACTGGGGCGATCTATTTCTATACCCTGTTCTATTTTCCAGAGCAAAGTCCCATCACTTTGAAGATAATCTTTGCAGAGAAGTCCAGCTAGAGCCGTTGCAGCCGAACCAGTAGCTGGATCTTCTCTGATGCCTAATCCAGGAGCAAACATGCGGGCATTGATTTGCTCACCATCTCGATAAAACAAATACACAGATGAAGCCCAGCAATCTGCTAGCAACTGCTGCCAGAGCTCTAATTGAAGTTGAGCCTTCTTTAAACTTTCTCTACTACTGAGTTGAACAAAGACAAAAGGTAGTCCGCAAGAGATCGCTTGGGCTTGCAGGAGATCTTGGCAATTTAAAGAAAGCATAGCAGCTAGTTGATCAAGAAGAGGCAACTGCTGATTGCCATATTCTGGCATCTGGGCAGCGGACAGCTCGGCATATACAGGCAAGTCTCCAGATCGAAAGACAATTTTGACAGGCACTATTCCTATTCCTTCTTCGAGAAAGATAGTTGTAGAATTTTCCTTTGCACAAACTTGGCCAGTGATAGCCAAAACAAAAGCAGATCCAATGGTAGGATGGCCGGCAAATAACAGCTCACCACCAGGAGTAAATATCTTTAGAGCACAAGTGGCATCAGTCCTTTGACTAGGGAGAATAAACGCAGTCTCAGAGAGATTAAATTCTCTAGCTATCTTTTGCATTTGAGCTGAACTTAAACCAGAGGCAGCGGGAAAAACAGCTAGAGGGTTGCCGCCAAAGAGCTTATCGGTAAATACATCAACCGTATAGAATGTATATTCTTTCACTAGAAATTAAAATCTTTTAGCTGATTAATTTTGGACAACTACTGTAGTACCAACTCGAACCTTCTCAAATAAAGACTTAACATCTAAATTGCGCATCCTAACACAGCCATGAGAGACAGCTTGCCCGATTAAGTTCTCTCCTGGAGTACCATGAAAGCCAATAGTATTTTTTCCATCAGACCAAAAACCAATCCAGCGCTCACCTAAGGGGTTTTCTGCGCCAGCTGGAATGACAGTACCATTGAAAGGATTTTGCCAAGAAGGGTTACGCAGCATTTGGAGAACTTGAAAAGAACCAGTAGGAGTTTCCCAGCCCTTTTTCCCAACTGCCACTGGGTAGCTAGCAATCACCTTGTCTCCTTGATAAACATAAAGCTTTCTTTCGTGCAACTTGAGAAGCAAATAAACAGTATTTTCTTTATTGAGAGAAGCTGTTTGCGCCTGAACTACCGAAGAGGCTTGCTGGGCTACCGCATGATTAATTCCCAAACCGCCAGAAAACAAGATCATCAACAAAGAACATTGTATAGTTTGTATAAATTTTTTATCAATCACAACACCCAATCTCCAATAACGTACTAAAAAAGCATACAAAACATTATACATTAGTAAAAGTTTCTGCTAAATTGTATACAAAAAATATAGAGTTAGTATTGAAGCAATCATTTTTCCAGATTAGGAGGAAAAGCCAAAATGAAACTAGAAAAATTATTTTGTATCACTAGTTTATCAATTTCTTTATCTGGTGCAACTCTAGCCCCAGTTTTTGCTCAAACTGTTCAGCCTGCTACTGGTTACGGACAAAATACTTATGGCACAGTTGCACAAGGAACCACCAGGGTTGGTTGGATTTCCGAGATGAATGGCTCTACTGCAACTGTAATCTATAGAAACGGTCAAAGCGAAGATATACAAGTTTCCCCTGAAGATGCCCGGGCAATGAATCTAAACCAAGGAGATTATGTAGCTGTCACTGATGGTCGTATTGACGGTATCTCCAGAGTTGGCAGAGTTGTGGGTATAGTTGGACCTATTGTGACTGTTAAACTTAATGATGGTGAAGTCACCACAGTTCAACGTGGCAATAATATTTATCTTAAAGAAGGTAAAACGGTATATGTAAGCGGCAATAGAGTTATTGCAGTTGCAGATAGCGAGAAATTCCCAAAATACACTGCTGTTAAAACCAGCAATGTAGATCTTACTACTACTGAAACTGCGCCGGTGCAGCAGCCTATACGCCGCACAGAAGTTCAGCGTACTGAAGCTCCCGCTCCTGTTCAAGCCGCTCCTGAGCCAGCTCCTCAACCAGTTAGAGGTATGTGGTAAATCAATCAAGTTAGTTTACAACCAGGGGAGAGTAAACTTTCCCCTTTTTTTATTAACCCTAAAAAAAACTTACACAATCACCTGCCAAAGCGACACTGTAAGAAGCAAGCTAGCAAAATGTTGAGGTAGGAGCTTTCTCCAAGCTCCTTTGGCAATATTGATAGCTACAATAACAGAACAAAGTAATCCTACTAGCAAAGTCACTCCCTGTAAAAAGCTAATAACAGCAGGATCTGCTACCAAGATAGGCAAATTTGCTTTTGATAAACCAAAAGTAGCAAAGCTTACTGGAATTATCCTGCCTGCTTCAGATAATCCTAAGTTTAGATAATGAGCAAGATTAGCAGCTAGAACTATTGGAAGATAACCATAAGCTAATTTAACCCAGGAAATTTGCTCGCTTTGGGCTAATCGACTGGCCAAAATGGGCAAAATAGCCGGTAATGCCAAAATCAGTATAGATATTCCTGCATGGATAGAGAATTTGCTCAAATCCCAATCAGGCAAAATATCGTCCAGATGATGCAGAAAAACAACATCAAGAAGCAAAAAAAGAAGCGCGACTTCATAAATGCGCGGTAAATGCGAAGTCCACAGTTCTATAGCAGGTGGACGCAAATTTAGTTCTACCGAGCGATGTGGACAGGCTTTTAAACAGGTCATACACAATACACAATCTCTGTTGTCATTCAACTGAGCAGGATGAGAATAGAGTGGACAACCATCAGTAGCTAAACCTTCACCTTTGGCTGGCCCACCCTTGTAGCACTGATATGTAGTACATTCGGCCGAACAAGTTCCCTGCTGCGCTCGCAATTCAGTCATAGAGAGTTTGGCGAACATTCCGTTCATTCCACCAATAGGACAGAGATAACGGCACCAAAGCCTACGTTCAAAGATCACCGAAAAAATGATCGCTCCTGCAGTAATTAACAGTAACAAACAAGCTGAAAGATAAGCAGTATTAGGCAGATCCCAGAGTTCTTCCCATAGCAAAATCAGAGCAAATAGAGCAAAGATAAACCAGCCTCCCCATTTTTCTGCAGTTACTCTGGGCCATTTTTTCAGCTCTCTAGGAAAAAAATATAGCGAAAGTTTTTGAACAATCTCCCCATAGATCATAAAGGGACAAAAGGCACACCAAATCCTACCTAGAAAGGGAAAAGCTAGCAGTGACAATGGCCACCACCAAGCCCAAAAGAGATTGAGGGCAAAATTTTCAGCTCTATTTTGAGGACCTAAGAATAAAATGGCAACAATTAAAGCAAAAGCTACTGTTGTAAAGCCATAGTTGATTCTTTCGGGATACCAAGAACTATGAAGAAAACTGCGCAAGGCTGGATAAGCGTTGAGAAGGTTAAAACGCAATTGTTTCTTTTTGCCCTGTGAGGGCCAGATGATTTCCTCGGTGATCACATTGCCGCCCGAAAGCTGCGTAACAGCCCTTTCTACTAAATTTTCTAGCTCTCTTAAATTATTGGGAAAATCATAGGCTTGCAAACGGCGTAAAGCCTCAGGAGACACTTCGATCTTGTTAATACCTTTACGTGAGCAGATGATATTGAGATAGTAATCAACCTGGTAATTAATATCTGCCTTTCTTACTCGCAGAGGAGGTACCTTGATAATATTTTTGACTATCCTATCTACATTGGGAATGGCATTTTCTGAAATCATGATAATGCGAGCTTGGGATTGCTTTTTCTGTCCACCTATAGGGCAATAGCTGCCTTTTTGTAATAGCTCAATGATTACCGGAATCAACTCACGAGGAAGCTCTTGGATATTATTGAGAATCAATGTCCCTTTTTTGAGGGCTTCTAATAAGCCCATCTTTGCGCCAAATTTACCTAGGAGCTCAAAGCCATTAGATTGTAAACTAGCACAGTCAACCTTGACGATTGGCTCATGGCGATCATCAGAACCAAAATGAATCAAAGCTGCCATGTTATCTTTCTCTAAGCCGGGCTCACCAAATATCAAAACTGGCTCTCTATTGTGGGAAGATGCTTGAATTTGTGAGCGCAATCTAGTTGCATAGCTACTTTTGCCGACAATACCGCGCTTTGCCCTATTGACCAGATAAGGCCTTAAAATAGTTTGCCTTTCTTGTTCAAAAGATAGTTGAGAAGCTAACTCTTCGAGATCATTGGCAAGTTTTTGAGTAAACTTCAAACCAAGTTCAGGATGTGTATCGGCAAAGGCTACAAATTTTTCCCTATCTATGTACCAGAGCTCTGCTTCATTAAGAGTTAATATATTTGAGCTTATTGCTTGATCTAAAAGTAGCTCTTGGAGATTGATCACCGCACCGCTAAGAAGACTAACATTTGCTTTTTGATCTTCTAATCGCCCGGATACTAGAATATAGAGCCCGTCGGGATATGTGCCTTCTGTGACGACATTTTGCTGAGAGGCAAAAGAACGGCTCTCAAGTTCAGGCGCTAGCTCTAGAAGAGTTGCCTGATCTAAGATATTAAGAGCACTACGTTCTTTTAACCAAATGGCTATTTCTTGAATGAGCATATGACTAAATATGATGCAGCTAGTTTAGCTGTTCCCCTCTGCTTATTGGGATTAATTATCTTGGCTGCTATTTTTTTAAGCAGAGCCAAATAATTCCCATTATAGAATTCTAGATACTCAAACAAAAATCTCCCCATTCTGCAATAGGGAGATTTTTTGTATCTGTATTTAAATTTAGTGGGATTTTAGCTGAGAATAAGTATAAGTACCATCAGCAAAGATAAAGTTGTTAAAACCAGAGGTCTTCATAGTAGCACCAGCATAGTTAAAGGCAACTGTGTTGGTGTTGTAGCTACCCAAGGTGATACCCATGCTAGCTTGAGTAACAAAACTTAAATCGATTGTATTTTGATTGGTTGTCGTATTTTGGCTATAGCCACCACAATAGGAATAGTTGTTGGTAGAACCGGCAAGCACTGTTTGGTTACCAAAACCACTAAAGTAGTTCTTTGTACCACTCATGGTAATTGTACCACGACCATCAATAGTGACAGCTTGCGGAGCCAAACCGGTAATCGAGGCCCGGGCGATTAAAGTATCAGCTCCAGTACCAAAAGCTATGGTGCCACTGTTGTATAGACCCAAGGCATAGGTTCCACCTGTGACACTAGCAATACCAGAGACTGTATCAGTACCATTGCCTAGGGAAATTGAACCGGTATTGTAAATACCAACTGCTCCATTGGCACCGCCATTAATAGTGGCTATGCCAGAGAGAGTATCGTTACCATTTCCCAAGGTGATAGTACCAGAATAGTTCTCAAGACCTATAGTATCAACAGAAGCATTCAAAGGAGGAGTATAAGAACCACCACCACAACCAGATGTAGTAGTTGTTGTCGTTGTAGTGCAACTGGGGGAAGCCGTAGTAGTCGCAGGTGAAGCAACAACAGCATCGGGAATAATCCCACCGCCAGACGTACTAATAGTAGCAGTGCCTATTATTTGATCATCACCACTACAACCACCCATAGTGATGTCGCCATAGTGGTTATCAATACCGACAGCGAATACATTGGGCACGTTGGTAGTGCTTAGGGTAACTACTGAATTGCCAGTAATTGAATCAGTACCACCTCCAGTTTTGATTGTCCCTCTGTAGTTTTCAATACCTGTAGAGAGAAGATTGGCTGTAGTATCAACATTGACAGTGATATTAGAATTGCCAATTACCTGGTCGTTGCCATCGCCAAAAACTACAGAGGCATAGCAACCATAATTGTCAAAACCAATAGAATCAACCTCATACTTGTTAGCACCGGTAACAGTCACATTGGCAGTTCCACTGAGCAGGTCAACACCAGAACCGAAAGTTATCGAGCCACCATTGTTCCAGACCCCAGTTGCTGAAAAGTCAGTATCATAGGATCCACAGGAATAGGAACCACCACAAGAACTAGTGGTGGTTGTCGTAGTTGTAGTTGCAGAAACGAGACTATCTAGTAAATTAGCAACCCCAACAATTTGGTCACTGCCAATACCGGTGACTATAGTAGCGCTATTGTATATAGCCGTCACATCTTGATTAGTTGCGCTATTGATGTTTGTGACCGTATCGCTGCTATAGCGGTTAAACAAACCCTGCTTTAAATTGAGTTGAGTCATTACTCTGCAATTATTAATATACTAATATTTAATTAGGATACGTATCCTAGTTAAATAGTAAAACAAATTTGATATTCTGGATCAAGATTTTACAACTTATTTTGACAATCAACAAATATCGGTCAAACAAAGGCGCAGATTAAGACAAGGATCACATATCGATGTGATATAGATTACAAAACAATATAAATCCACTAGCAAAAGACTATTTATTACTAGTGGCAATAATGTGTATATCGATATCTTTGAGTGATTTTAAAAGCTCTTGTATTAAAGAGCCCTTCAGGAAAATTTTCCAGCGAGGCTGTTGAGTTTCTCCAATTACAATTTGAGTAATGCGATGCTGGTGAGCAATTAGCGCGATGGTTTTGGCTTTATTGTAATCAGCAAGACGAAGAAACTCACCCCCAAATTCATTGAGTAGATGCTTACAAGATTCAATATGTAAACTCTCTTGTTTACTCAAAAAGCGATCTGGATCTTCAACATAGAGAGCATAAAGAGGGGCATGCATATAGTTCGCCAAGCGATATGCTCGTCTAATTAGTTGCAGAGCATTAGGATAAGTTGAAACGCAGACTAGAACTCTTTCACGGATATTGCAAACTAGGGAAGTTGCCACATTTTCATAGGCTTCTTCTTCTACATTATCAGCAACCTCTCTTAAAGAGAGCTCTCTTAAGGCAATCAAATTACGACGCTGAAAAAAATTGAGCAAAGCGCGATCTACTTGGTTTGGAGGATAGATTTTGCCCTCTAGTAAACGCTCTTCGAGAGTTTCTGGTGTAACATCAACTACTACCACTTCATCAGACTGCTCGAGCAAATAATTGGGAATTCTCTCATGGACGACTACACCAGTAATCTTGGCTACTAAATCATTTAAGCTTTCCAGGTGCTGGATATTAACCGTAGAATAAACATCAATACCCTGAGCAAGAATATATTCAACATCTTGATAGCGTTTTTCTCGCAGCGAACCAGGGACATTAGTATGCGCTAACTCATCGATCAAAACCAGATCAGGGCGGCGCAGCAGAATTGCCTCTGTATCCATTTCACTCAAACAGACTCCATTGTAGGTGGTAATCTCTTTGCGAGGAATTATTTCCAAACCAGAGACTTTATCTGCAGTTTCCTTGCGACCATGTGTCTCTAGTAGACCAATGACCACATCAGTTCCTTCCTGCTTTAGATTGTGGGCTTCTTCAAGCATTTTGAAGGTTTTACCCACACCAGCAGCCATACCAACAAAGATCTTGTGCTTTCCGCTATGCCTCATTGTTTTAGTTTAAGAGAACCTCGATTAATTTAAACATATACTGGAATGAAAATTATATTGTTACTTCAAATCAGTAATAATGAATAAATAGCGAAAATTTATAGGCAATATTTTGCTTGCAATGTTTGCTAGGGAAAAAAATTGTGATCCATTTTTACTTTCATTCTAGGCCTAACCCTATGAAGGTTGCTCTCTTTCTTGAAGAATCACACAGATCTTTTTTGTAACATAATCTTTTATTTTCTTTTTGATTTAACCAAGAATTACTATTTTTTTGGGGCTGGTTGCCACACATTTATAAAAGACATGATTATAGCCGACAGGTAAGGTAAGCTCTCAACTGTAAGCATCCCTGTCCACAAGGTCGCTTGTTTATTTTCCCCAGTATATTTAACAATCACGCCGAGTCCACAGAACAGCAAAGCCAGCAAAAGCACCCATTCGTCACGCGCCATGACAAAGGACTGATACCAGGCAGGTTTATTTTTGCATTTTGGAGTACGGAAAAATGGCTTGTCGCAGGTAAATAGCCCCTGAAGTATGGCAAGCCCAACCACATGACTAAGGGCAGTGCTGGCGATTGTCGCGCCCAGGATATCCTTAATTTTAGCCTTGATTTTAAAGGCATAAATCAAAAAATTGCTGGCGAATTTGAACAAAAATACCCCCAAAGTTGGCCACAAAAAAACTTCAGGCGGGAACTCAACCCATTTGCAAAGCAGCAAAATAGACCACAAAAGCGAACCTAGGACAAACACAACATTTGCAGCATCGGCTAGCCATGGCAACCAACCTGCGATGAAGTGATATTTCTGTGCGAGCGTCAATTCCTTTCGCTCTAGCTTAAAAAACGCAACATGTTCTTTCATGATCTGCATCGCCCCATATGCCCAGCGAAAACGCTGTGATTTGTAATCGGCAAAGGAATCCGGAATAAGTCCTTGTCCAAAACTTTTGTTGATGTAATATGACTGCCATTTGTTTTCAAACAATTTCAAGCCCAACTCAGCATCCTCACAAATAGACCATTGCGCCCAACCTTTTACTTGATGTAGGGCGGTACTGCGGATCATTGTCATTGTGCCATGCTGGATGATGGAATTGCGTTCGTTACGGATTACCATGCCAATATGAAAAAAGCCTGCATATTCCCAATAACACATGGTTTTAAAGTGGTTATCTTGCCAATCTCGATAATCTTGAGGAGACTGAACAAAGCCAACCTCTGGTTGGGCAAACACTGGAACCAAACTGATTAACCAATCGGGTTGCACCTGATAATCGCTGTCAATTACAGCAATAATCTCGGCATCACGGGAAGTTTGACTTAAGGCAAAGTTCAGGGCTCCAGCTTTAAACCCCGGCCATTGGGGTAAATGAAAAAAACGGAATGCGCTGCCTAATTGCTGACAATAGTCTTTAATAGGCTCCCATACAGCCGCATCCTTGGTGTTATTATCTACTACCAGCACTTCATAATGGGGATAGTTCATAGCAACAATCGCATCTAGGGTCGCCTTAACCATCTGCGGTGGCTCGTTATAACAGGGAATATGAATCGAAACTTTGGGATAATACTGTTGATGGCCTTTAATTGCCGTAACGCTGCGCTTCCACTCTCGGGTCCAGAGCATCTCGGTGAACTCTAGCCCATTAACCAACATCACCGCAAAAAGAAAAACCTGAAACAGTACCAACCCGCTCCAGGCAAAACTCTGACCAGTAGTATAAGCGTTGTGTTGCGCCGTTACAATACTACTTATCAGAAGAGAAATAATCGCCATAATCAAACTGAGATAGAAAAGCTGCCCCCGCAAGTGTAAATGTTTCGCATTACGCATAAACAACCACAAAGGTAGTAAAGCAGATAGTATCGCTATGGCACAATCACGAGTCCATTGCCTGCTTTCTTTGATTTTGCCGATTAACGGAAACTTGGCTTCACCGCTTCTATCCCATAAGCCCCAATTTGCCCCCACACTGCCTTCAATCTGACTTTTCCAAGTTTGGTCAAAGGCTTCTACAATAAAGTAATCGAGTTTGCGTTGGTTGGCAATATTCAAAAAATTGCGGATAAAATGCGCTTGATTGACTTGACTTGGCTCGGCACCATAATTCCACTGCCCAGAACTTGGCCAGCCAATTTCACCGATCACAATTGGCTTGCCGGGGAAGGCTTTGGCTACTTCGTTATAACGTTGCATAGAGTAAGCTAAAGCCTTATCTAAGGGTTTGCCTTCCCAATAAGGTAGTATGTGGATGGTAATAAAATCAACCTCGTCCACAAGACTTGGGTTTTTAATCCATATATCCCACGGCTCAGCTGTGCTCACTGGTACATGGACACGGCTTTTGACATAGCGTATCATATCAATCAATTCATCTACAGTTTCATCTGCCCGATGCAGCGATTCATTTCCCACCACCACCCTATGGATGTTGGAATAGGTATTAGCCAATTTCACCAGACTTTGCAGTTCAAAAAGGTTATTGTCAGTTGGTTTACCCACCCATGCACCCTGAGTGACTCGCAGCCCTTCTTTTAAGGCATATGCTGGAATATTTTCTTGCCCATGTAGGGAGCTATAGGTACGAATCTCTCCTACATGGGGAGCAATCAGATGGACATCTTCGGCAATTTCCCGTGCCATTGGATAATCTTGCTCTAGTGGATTATATTTATCACGATAGGGGCTAAAGGATAATCCTTTAATCACACCATTCCATTCCTGATAATCAGTAGATGGTAAATTAACTACTTCCCAGACCAAAATGTTGAGCATCAACACCACAGAAATAATAGTAAGAATTTGGAGCGGGGATTGTTTATAAATGGCTTGTTTGGTTCTTCTAATGTTGTGGTGATAAGTTTTGTAATACTTCTTTTTAAGAACCGGTTGACGCTTCATAAAACATTTTGTTTGTTTCTGTATTTTATTCCACGAAACGATTCTAAACCTTAATTCAAAATACCGGGTTAAGATTTGGTTAAATTTGAGATAAGATTTACAGCATTATATTTAGACCAAAAAACACAAAAAGCCAAAAAATAATCAAGCTAGAATATACAGACGATATCAGTTCTCACAAAGAGATAAAACGTTAGCGTTTCAAGCGACGGACAAACCTTGAGCGTCCTAATTTTTTTGAAAATAATTGGTTTTGTTTTCTCATCGATAGCCAAGCGGCGAAACTGCACGAAAAAAATATATAAAAAGGATAGATTATACCAAGGATTTCAGAGAAGTTGGCAGCGCAAATGATCAAGGCAGATGCTATAGCATACTTCACATAAGGTCCTGGTAATTCATTGCCTTTTAGTGCGTTTATATAAGTTGGTATAAATGCAATGACATCAGTGACAATAGTAGAGATAACAACCGCTATTAAAGGTATCGAACCTGGAAAAACGATGGCACTAGAAAGCAGGATGATTCCCAGAGTGCCAATAAGTATGGCAAAATAATCTAAACGGGTTAGCTTTCGATCGCCATCTCTCCAGCCGAAGAAAACTACAGTTCCATTGGTTACCGCCAGAATAATACCAAAAATAGTTGCAGGCAATTGGTGATCAAGTGCTGTGCTGATAGCCCCGACCAACGTCGCCACTGTCCAGATTGACCAGCTAGCTAACCTCGGAGCAACTTCTTTGTTTCGAACTTTAAGAATGTATTCTAAATTTGCCGATACAATGAAGACACTAGAAATAATAGAAGCAATTTCACCAAAAATATCGTTATTTATAATCATGAATTATGAAATTTTTTTCTGCTGCTCTTTCATAATAATTGTTTAAAGTCAATAACAGACAACACCTTTTCCACTTATATATTCAACTGGCACGAGCATACGTTTTTATCTGGACTTGCTTTTTCATGTCCATTGATATTGTTCTCTTACTACTGAGCTTCTCTCTAAAATATAATATTTGAATTCTATAGATCATAATAACCAACAGTGAATGGAGCTTTTTTAATAAGCACCTAAAACCCTTTTGTCACTATATCTCCACAGTGAAAAAACCACAGAAAAGTATCGCATGTTACAAAATATGAAGCTCCAGTCAGGATTTTGTCGCTATTTTCATACAATAAAAATAGTCGAGAAAAAGTATCGAATGTCACAAAAAGTCAAATTGAGGTAAATATAATGTTCGTTAAGATTAAAAACCCAAAAGTTGTTACGCTAGAAACAGCGAGATCTCAGGCAGAAAAAAAAGACACAAGCTTTTTTCAACAAGTCTTTGGCAAGAGATGTATAGGTATTCACTGCGAGCTTAATATAAAACAGTCGCACTAAACTGGTTTACTTTATAAGTAAGAGATAAAAAAGAAGCCATCTACTAAACTTAGGTGGCTTTTAAAAAAGCAATAGTACAAAACCCTGCTATTTAAAGACAACTGTCCGATTGCCATAGACTAAAATTCTATTTTGAAGATGTAGCTTGACTGCCCTGGCAAGAACAAGTTTTTCGAGATCTTTTCCTTTACAGATTAAATCTTTGACATCATCTCGATGGCTAATATTGATAATATCTTGTTCAATAATTGGCCCTGCATCTAGATCATCAGTCACATAGTGAGCAGTAGCGCCTATAATTTTTACACCCCTTTGATAAGCTTTTTGATAGGCATTAGCACCGACAAATGCTGGTAAGAAAGAATGGTGTATATTGATTATCTCTCCAAATTGATTAATAAAATTTGGTGTAATTACCTGCATATATTTAGCCAAAACAACTAAATCTATTTGATACTTTTGCAATATCTCCAATTGCTGGGCTTCTTGCTGGGACTTATTATCTTTAGTAATTGGTATATGACAATAATCAATACCAAACTGATCGGCGATATACTTAAGGTCGGGATGATTGCTAATAATCAAAGGCACATCAACGGCAAATTCACCAGATCTAGAGCGCCATAGCAGATCCAAAAGACAATGCTCCTGCTTGCTAACCCAGATCGAAATACGAGGTTTGCGATCTGAGAAAAATAGTTGCCATTTAGCTCCAAAGCAAGCGGAAAATTGAGCAAAAGCTGGAGCAATTTCCTCACGAGATAGAACAAACCCATCTAGTTGCCATTCAACACGGGTCAAAAATAATCCAGTATTAAAATCGGTATGTTGGTCAGCATGGATAATATTGCCATCGTTACTATAGATAAAATTGGCAATCTTGGCTACCAAACCTTTTTGGTCAGGACAAGAAACCAGCAAAGTTGCTGTAGGTAAATCTGATTTCATATTGAAAAAGATGGGCGGTATAGGATTTGAACCTATGACAGCCTGCTTGTAAGGCAGGAGCTCTACCGCTGAGCTAACCGCCCATAATCTAACTTTGTTATATTAACATAATCTTAGCAAAAAAAGCAACTTAGTAATTCATGCCTTCAGGTCGTCGCCATGATCAAATCACTTGGTTTCTTCTTCCGGTAATAGGAGCAAGCAGCTTCTATCTCACCAAACAATGGAATATAGTAGTGGCGATATCACTATCTTTTCTCTTTAGTGGGTTTATGTTTGGTCCAGATCTCGATATTAAATCTGTACAATATGCCCGCTGGGGAATATTGCGCTGGATTTGGAATCCCTACCAAAGGTCTATGCGACATCGTTCGTTTATCTCACATGGTCCATTGATAGGCACCTTGGTTAGGCTTTGGTATCTGCTCAATGTCTTAGTAATCTGTTTTATTGTTGTGGCATTGAGCTATAGCCTTGTCCATAAAATCACCTGGGATTTAAGCAAAATTCTACAGAGCTCTTTTGATTTTCTGGCACATAAGCATTTATGGGAGCTCATCGCTTCTTTGGTAGGATTAGAGTTAGGGTCTATGAGTCATTCAGTCAGTGATTGGCTAGGCTCTAGTTTAAAAAAAATCAATAGTCCCAAAAAGAAAAAAAAGCAATCTCGTTAGGTAATTTTGCATGGATAATTCAACCCAGTCCAATACTTTAGAAGCATTGGGTAAATTGATAGAGGTAATTGCCAAACTGCGCGATCCTATTGCCGGTTGCCCCTGGGACTTAGAACAAACTCCAGAGAGCCTAACGCCCTATATTTTAGAAGAATCTTATGAAACAGTAGCTGCTATTAAATCCGGTGAAGCTGGGGCAATGGTCGAAGAACTTGGCGATCTCCTCTTACAGATTGTATTGCAGGCTCAAATTGCCAGTGAAAAAGAAATATTCACCCTCGAAGATATCGCCCAAGCAATTACAGAGAAAATGATCCGTCGGCATCCCCATGTCTTTGCAGAGCTTCAGGTTGAAAATATTGAACAAATTGGACAAAATTGGGAGAAAATCAAAGCCCAAGAAACACGTTTAAGACCATCTCAACAATTAGCCAAATATCTCAATACTCTTCCTCCTTTAATCTCTGCCAGTAAAATATCGCGCAAGGCAGCTAGTTGGGGGTTTGAGTGGGAAAATGTTCAAGGAGTCTGGGAAAAATTTGAAGAAGAACTAGCAGAATTCAAAGAGTCCCTGAAAAGCCAAGATAAAGTACATCAAGAATCAGAACTTGGGGATCTGCTCTTTACTTGTATTAATATAGCTCGCTGGTATGATTTAGACCCCTCAGCGGGACTTACCGGAACAAGCGAGAGATTCATCAAGAGGCTTGCGCAGATAGAATCCCAAATAGATAAGCCCTTAGAAGAATATACCTTAGAACAACTAGAATCACTTTGGCATAGTGCAAAGGCTAAGCTAAAGCAAGAGGAAACAAAATAAATGGAAAACAAAAACTCCAATAATTGGCGCGACCAAATCCTAGAGAGCTTTAAAATTATCTTGATTTCTACCATATTGGCCTTGGTGATCCGAAGCTTCATTGCCGAGCCTCGCTATATCCCTTCTGATTCAATGCTACCTACTTTACATCAGGGAGATAGATTGGTTATAGAAAAATTGTCTTATCATTTTCATCCCCCCCGCTGGGGAGATATTATTGTCTTTGAGCCGCCCAAGCAACTGCAGAATTTAGGCTATGACAAAGCTAAAGCTTTTATCAAAAGGGTTGTGGCAGTAAGTGGTGATACCGTAGAAGTAAAGCAAGGCAAAGTCTATCGCAACGGCGAATCCCTAGAAGAAGATTATATTTTTTCTCCACCTCACTACCAATTGCCTCCGTTGACAGTTCCCCAAGGAGAGCTCTTTGTGATGGGAGACAATCGCAATAACAGCAATGATTCTCATGTATGGGGCTTTTTGCCTATTGAGAATGTTATAGGTAAAGCTATTGTGCGCTTTTTTCCTTTTAATACTATAGGTTCTATATGAATACACAACAACGCGATGTACAAGTACATGAGATAGATACTGGCACGACAGTTTTAAGATCAAGAACTTGGCAAAGACTTAAATTTGAAATAGAGTACGGTTTACAAAGGGGAACTACCGCCAATTCCTATGTAATCCAAGGAACTAAACTGGCAGTGATTGATCCTCCAGGGGAATCTTTCTCTGCAGAATTTTTGATGGCCTTTCAATCCAGATTTGATCTGCTAAAAGTTGACTACATCATTTTGGGTCATATCAATCCCAATCGTTTTGCTACCTTGAAAGCCTTTCTTGCTCTGGCACCGCAGGTCAAGATCATCACATCTAATCCTGGCTCAATTTACTTGCGCAATATTCTCAAAGAAAGCGAAAGTAACTTAAATCCAGAAATTATGATCATCCGGGGTGATGAAACTCTCGATTTAGGGTTAGGGCATTGCTTAGAGTTCATACCAACTCCCTTACCCCGCTGGCCTGATGAAATGTGTAGCTACGATCCAAAGACAAAAGTTCTCTTTAGTGACAAATTTTTTGGCTCTCATGTATGTGGTCAGCAGGTTCTCGATGAGGGTTGGGCTGTCTATGAAGAAGATAGAAGATATTATTTCGATTGTCTGATGGCATCTCAAGCCCAACAGGTGGAAACGGCTCTCGAAAAAATCTCCCTTAAATCCGCTAATCTTTACGCTACAGGTCATGGACCTCTAGTCAAATATGGACTAATTGATCTGACCAAAGATTACAATTTCTGGCTGAGAGCCCAGAAGCAACAGGATTCTAGAGTTGCCCTCATCTACGCTTCAGCCTACGGCAATACCGCAATTTTGGCTCAAGCAATAGCAAGAGGAATCAGCAAAAGTGGAATCCAGGTAGAGTGCATCAATGCTGAAGCCACAGATCCCGAACAGATCAAAGATAGTATTGATCTCTGTTCTGGATTTATTTTTGGCTCTCCCACTCTAGGCGGTCATATGCCCACCCCTGTGCAAACAGCTTTAGGTATTGCTTTGGGTAATTCAGATAAAACCAAAATTGTGGGGGTTTTTGGTTCCTATGGCTGGAGTGGAGAGGCAATTGACATTCTTGAAAATAAATTTAAAGATGCTGGCTACCGTTTTGGCTTTGAGACTATCCGGGTTAAATTTAAACCCGATGAAGCGATTTTAAAAACCTGTGAGGAAGCTGGTACTGACTTTGCACAGTCTTTGAAAAAAATGCAGCGCTCTCGTAAAGCTCGCGGATCTGTGGTTGATTCACAGACTGCCAAGACAGAACAAGCCCTAGGACGCATAGTAGGATCGCTCTGCATTGTTACTTGCCAACAGGGAGAAATTAAAGGGGCAATGGTTGCCTCCTGGGTAACTCAAGCGACCTTTAACCCACCCGGAATTACTGTGGCTGTAGCCAAAGAGCGAGCAGTAGAATCTTTACTACATAAGGGAGATTCATTTGTGGTCAATATTCTAGCCGAGGGGCAATATGTAGGATTAATGAAACACTTTTTGAAGTCTTTTGCCCCAGGAGAAGATCGCTTTGTTGGCGTAGATATTACAACTAGCCAAAAAGGCCATCCAATTCTCAATCAATCCCTAGCATATTTAGAATGTCAAGTTCAAGATCGCATGGAATGCGGTGATCACTGGTTGATATATGCCACAACCGAACAAGGTAAGGTTTTAGGCGAAGGAATCACGGCAATCCATCATCGCAAATCTGGAACTTTTTATTAGATTACTTTTCCAAACGAATGGCATACCACTGTAAATACTCGCCCTGTGCTATATCCCACTGGCAGTAGTTATCTCGCAAAAAAAGTGCTCTCTCTCCAAGATCACTAAATTTGGCAAGTTCACCAGGAGCTGAATCGGGGAAATTCTCTAAAAGATTCGATAGCTTTTCTACTAACTCCTCTTTAGTGAGAATTTCTTCCGGTAATTCAGGCTGTAGGATTACATAGTAATCTTCTTGATGTAGGGAGTAACTTGACATAATTTAGTAACTTATTAAATAAATACTAGAAATTTTTGACTATGACCAATCCATTTCTGTTACTTAATTACGAACCGGCAGTAGAAAATCTTGGACAAGAGTACTATGATATAGTAGAAGCTGCCAAATTCCCTCAGCAAAAGTTACGTTTTCGTAATGACCATTTGCTACCAATTCTAGGCTACAGCATGGAATCTGTCAAAGACGATGACTTTATTGAAGCTTTTGGCTTATTTGAATCAATTAGACCATTGCTGGCTTTGCGCTATCACGGCTATCAATTTGGCTATTACAATAGCGATTTAGGAGATGGACGAGGTTTTCTCTATGGTCAAGTCAGAGGAAATGATGGCATATTGTATGATTTTGGGACTAAAGGTTCTGGACAAACACCCTATTCGCGCAATGGCGATGGTCGTTTGACCCTCAAAGGTGGAGTCAGAGAGGTCATTGCTTCTGAAGCGCTATATGCTATGGGTGTAAATACTTCCAGATGCTTAAGTTTGATAGAAACTGGAGAATCTCTCTGGCGAGGCGATGAGCCATCTCCTACTAGATCTTCAGTCATGGTTCGCTTTAGCCGCTCCCACATACGCTTTGGTACTTTTGAGCGACTTCATTATTTACAAAGACCTGATCTGATTGAAAAGTTATTAATTCATGTGATTGAGACTTATTATCCTGAGATAGCTAAACAAAAAGATGCTTTTGTAGTTTTTTATGCTGAGTTAGTAAAAAGGGTAGCTCAATTAGCCGCCCAGTGGATGGCTGCTGGTTTTTGCCATGGCGTTCTCAATACAGACAACATGTCAATTACAGGAGAGAGCTTTGACTATGGTCCCTATGCTTTCATCCCCACTTTTAATCCTAATTTTACTGCTGCTTATTTTGATTCTACTGGTCGCTATAGCTATGGAAATCAGCCTTATATCTGTCATTTGAACTTAGAAATGCTTCAAGTTCCTCTTAGCCTGGTTATACCAAAAGACGAGCTGGCTAATGGACTTTCTCAATTTGAAACACATTACTATCAGCATTACTCCTTTTTGATGCTCAAAAAACTCGGATTAGAACAAAATAACGATGGAGTTAAATTAGTGCAAAAAACCTGCGATTTGCTCTTAGAAACTCAGATCGGCTACCATGAATTTTTCAATTTGCTCAATAGGGAGTTTAATCTGGACTGGTTTGAAGATAGTGCCAATATTCTAAAAAATATCGAGTTGACCCAAGCTGGAATCTGGCAAAATTGGAAAGATGTCTATCATTATTTTCTGGAGCAATCAACCAGAGAGAAAGTTAAAGCTCAACTTGATAGGAATAATTTTTCTAATGTTCCCTTAAGGCCTTTAATTGAATCTCTATGGCAAGATATCAGCCAAAAAGATGATTGGAATCAGTTCAATGAAGTAATTGCGTCTTTTCAAAAAATATCTGGCTCAATACAGGAAGCTATCTTATAGTTTTTAATATGGTATATTGAATTAGAAAATTTAAGAGTTTGCCTTTTCTCTCTATCTTATGAAAACCGAAGTTGCTCTCCCTGAGATTAATGCAAGCCAATTAATGCACAAGATCCGCAGGGATATATCTTGGCAAAGATCTAAAGGGAACAAGTTTGATAATTCTTCTCCTGCTGAGATATCGACAATGTCTGGCCAACTCTCTAGTATCAAGCGTTTAATAGATACTGCAGCTTCAAGAGCCAATGCAAGAGAGAATATACCAGCAAAATATCTCAGGTTTCCCTTTTTTGTACTGAGACCTTTTCAAAAAATCGTTCTTAGACTTTTTAATATAATTCTCAAAGATCAAAGAGAAGTCAATTACAACGTACTATCATCGCTGCGACAATCTCTCTACTTAGATCAATATTTATTATCTGAATTTGAAAATATGCGCTCTCAAATGAGAGAAAATCAAGCCTTATCAGCCGAAGTAATAGAATTATCCCTACGCTTGGAACAAGCCATAACACAGCTAAACAATTGTCACAATCAACTAGCCCATCAAGAAGCCGAATTATTATCTCTAAAGCTGGAGATTAAAAAAAAATCATGAGAGTTGTTATTGCTACAGTTCAGGTTCCCTTTGTCTATGGAGGCGCAGAAATTCATGCCGCAGAGCTCAATAAAGCTCTCTTATCTCAAGGACATGAATCAGAAATAGTAACCATACCTTTTCAATATTCTCCCTCAGAGCGCATATTAGATTCAATGTTGATTTCTCGACTGTTGGATCTCTCTCATTCCAATGGACAAAAAATAGATCGCCTCATTGCTTTAAAATTTCCAGCTTATCTTATTCC
Organism: uncultured cyanobacterium; assembly: GCA_903887375.1. GTDB lineage: Bacteria > Cyanobacteriota > Cyanobacteriia > Cyanobacteriales > Microcystaceae > CAISPN01. Next base: position 5,266 of record CAISPN010000018.1, on the reverse strand, counting down.
TCATCACTCTAAGGTGATTTGGCTGCTCCATCAGCATCGTCAGGCTTATGAGCTATGGGGAACTCGCTATGGTGATTTAGAAGTTCACCCCAATGGTATGCAGATTCGCAATAGTATAATCCAGGCTGATAATAAAGTATTTGCTGAATCTAGAGCGATTTTTGGCAACTCTCAAAATGTTGTAAATAGACTAAAAAAATTCAATCGTGTTCAAGCAGATCCCCTTTATCATCCACCTCAAAATGCTGAATTATTCCATTGCCAAAGCGAAGAAGGTTATTTCTTTTATCCCAGTAGAATCAATCCTAGCAAACGCCAAGATCTAGTTATTGAAGCCCTTGGCAAAACTAAAAATCCAGTTAAGGTCATATTTGCCGGACAAGTAGAAGGAGATTATTTTAAAGAGTTAGAAGCAAAGATTGAAAAATTGGGACTAGAACAAAGAGTTTTATTTTTAGGAAAAATAACTGAGCAAGAAAAAATCAACTATTACTCAAAGGCTTTAGCTGTAATTTATCCACCATATGAAGAAGATTATGGCTATATTACCCTTGAAGGAATGTTATCTTCTAAGCCTATAGTAACTTGTCAAGATTCTGGTGGACCTTTAGAGTTTGTGCGCGATCGAGAAACAGGATTGATTGCCCAACCAAATGCTGAAAATTTAGCCGCTGCCATTGACGAGCTTTGGGAAAATCGCCAATGGAGCGAAAAATTGGGTAAAGCAGCTTATAGTTATTATCAATCGTTGGGTATTAACTGGAAAAACGTTGTTAAAAAACTTCTAGCATGATTGACAAACAATGAAAATTAATTGGTTTTCCCCTTTACCTCCTGCCAAAACTGATATAGCACAATATACAATGCGGGTTTTACCTGCTTTTGGTAAATATTGTGAGATTGAATTGTGGACTGACCAGTTGATTTACGATTCGGCAATTAATCATGATTTTAAAGTTAATTCCTATCAATTAGGCAATTTACCTTGGAAAAAAATCAACCAAGGAGATCTCAATGTGTATCATATTGGCAATAATCCTGATTTTCATGGACCTATATGGCAAGTAAGCTGTAAGTGCCCCGGTGTAGTTGTTCTGCATGATTTGCGACTTCAACATTTTTTTGCCGCTCTGTATAAAAATAGCGAAGATAGAGATGGCTATCTGTCCAATATGCAGTACTATTATGGCGATGAATGCGAACAAATAGTAGAACAGTTCTGGCAAGGTCAACTCTCTACTGAGTTCATGGGTGCAAATTATCCCCTGACTCCTTTAGCGCTGAAAAATTCTCTGGCCGTTGTCACCCATAGTTTGAGCGCATTTAAAGACTTAAGGCAAGAAAATGAAAAGCCAGTTAGTTTTATACCACTTCCCTATCCCAATATCTCAAGATCAAAAAGCTCCCCAAAACAGCAGCAATTTTATCAATTAGTAATTTTTGGCTATTTAGGAGCCAATCGTTGTTTAGATTTGATTTTAGAAGCTTTAGCTAGTTTTTCTCTCAAAGAATATTTCAGGCTAGATATTTATGGAGAGGTAGCCAATGAGGATCTTATAACTTCTAAAATTAACAAACTAGCTTTAGCTAATATGGTAAAGCTACATGGTTTTGTGGATGAAAATACTCTAGAGTTAGCTCTCAATAGAGCTGATTTGGCTTTTAATTTGAGATATCCAACTATGGGAGAAGCTTCTGGAAGTCAACTGCGCATCTGGAGTCACGCTTTAGCTAGCTTGGTAACCCAGATTGGTTGGTATGAAGAACTGCCAGAAAATACCGTTGGCTTTGTCAGAGTCAATCATGAGATTGAAGATATTCACAGACATCTTAAAGAGTTTCTCAATAATCCGGAAATATATAGAACAATGGGCGAAAACGGTCAGCTCTGGCTACAGACAAATCATGATCCCAATCTATATGCAAAATCATTTCTAGAATTTGCTCAAATAATCCAAGACTCGAACCATAGCAGTACTCAGGAATATTTTGTACATAGATTGAGTAAAGAGCTAGCTCTCTGGAGTAATGAGAATTCTTCTGATTTGGAGTTAGAGAGAATTACTCAAACTTTACTTTTCTTTTAAATCTAAAGCTATCATTGATAAATCTATTCGGCTTTGCTCTACTTGCTCAATTTTCACCACAATGCCTGGTCCAAAGAACTTTTCTATTTTTTCTTTTTTCTCTTGCCAGATCTCTAAAGAAACCAGCGGTGAATCAAATTCTAAAACCAAGCTGTAGCAACCATCTATAGCAGTTTCTCTCAAGGAAATCAAAACAGGCCTCTCCTCGTCAGTAGGCCTAAGCCCCACTTTCTGGAGAGCTTCATCTAGGTGAGCTTCTTGTCCATATCTATAACGGGTGACATCCTTGATAATCTGTTTTTGTGTTGCAGTTGCCTGTGTTTTACGTAAAGTTAGAATTTCTTTAGAAGTTGGCACACTGAAAGCAATGGGCTTTAATTCTGCCGCCTTGAGCGCTAAACCACCTAATAACAAAGGTATTCCGTAGAAAAAACCTGCTAAATTAAGCGTCGAATTACCCGTAGCATAGGCCACAAAACCCACAACAGTCAATACACTGCCAATACTCAAACCTAACAGAGCCAACGGAACTTTAGCAAACATTTTTTATCAGGAATTATTGTTTTTTTCTTAAATGAGCCGATCCTGATTGTAACCCAATCAGCTAGGTTTACCGACAATGCCCTTTGAGCTAACTTTTTTATTATAATAATTATTTACCATTAATAATTTTAATATCTAATGACACCTCTAGATCTAATAACCCAAAGCTTTTAATAAGACCTGAAACTTCAATTCAATTTCAGCCAATTCTTTATAGGGATCTGAACCTGCGACAATCCCAGCTCCGGCGTAGAGCCGCGCATGGTTTCTCTGAATCAGGGCAGATCTTATACCTACTATAAATTCACAATTTCCCTGATAGTCTATCCAACCCAAAGGCGCCCCGTAGAGACCCCTATCAAATTTTTCATGCTCTCGGATTCGCTCACAGGCAACATTAGTAGGTACACCAGCTACAGCAGGAGTAGGATGCAACTTTTGTAAAATTTCTAGAGCTTTGATTGAAGTTGGTAAATGGGCATAGATTGAAGTCCACAGATGCTGAATATTAGAGAGTCTCAAAATTTGGAGTTTGGAGCACTGTGGTTGCAAACCCAACTGCTGCAAACTTTCATAGATAAAATTGCTAACAGCTTGATGTTCTCTGATTTCTTTTTCACTATTTAGCAATTGTTGGGCTAATAGATAATCTTGCTGAGTATTGTTTCCCCTGGGGATTGAACCAGCTAACGCATCGGTGAGCAATAGTCTATTTCTGATACTAATTAAGCGCTCAGGAGTTGCCCCTAAGAATGCTTCATCGTGGCTATTGCCAAAGGAAAAAATATGACAGTCCCTATGCTGTAACCTTAATTGCTCTAGAATATCTACTATGTTGAAGTTACTCTTGGCATAGATATCTAGAGCATGGGCCAAGACAACTTTGCTGATTTTCTGCTCATCAATAGAGCGCAGTACTGACTCTACTGCTGTAATAAAATCAATCGAAGTATTAAAGCTCAAATCAGATGGTGATCTTACGGGATAATCGAAAGATTCAAAAGTCAAGCTTTCTGCTAAATGATCAAAAAATTGCTGGCGCAGCATTGATAGACTATCTTGTTTATCTTTAGTTACATTAATAATTAAATAATAAGTATCTTGATTGCATACTATCTCATAAATAGGCAAAAAAACTGTAGGGCTTGGTTGAAATTGTTGCGTAGGTTCAAAAAAAGTAAAGCTAAAAAATAGATGAGGAAAACATTTTCCTAATGGGACTATTCGCTGAAAACAAGCATCTAAAAATTTTTGTGATTCATAAAATCTATCTCCTTGATCTAGAAGGAAATATTCAGCCACTCCATAGGCTAAGATTGACTCTTGTTGCTGTTGATTTTCCCAATAAAAATGAAGTGGATAATATTGAGAAACTCTTTTTAAAAATTTCAGTAGATCAATAGATTCTATTTTTTCAGAAAAACTAAAAATAGTAGAGTTACCAGTTGACAAAGAACGAGAGGAATTTTCTTGAGTTTTGGCTTGAGAAGGTACGATAGAAGTCATCGTAAGTCCAGCAGTATTTTGAGCAAGACTGGATTTGGACAGTCTTTGGATCCATATTAAAGCATCCTAGCATCAGACATTATTGAGTTTTTTGAACCAAATACAACATAGGATCTTGAGAAATCCATCCCACAGGCTGCTTGAGGCGAACTTCAAAATGCAGATGAGTTGGTGTTATATCAGGATCCCCGCTGACTCCAACAGTAGCTATGACTTGTCCTGCTTTTACTGAGCTGCCTATTTTGACCTTAATTTGGTTCAACTGGGCATAACGACTCTGCAATACTCCATTGTAATTGATGATAATTAGCTTACCGTAACCCTTCTCTACTCCAGCATAGACGACAGTCCCATTGTCTACTGCCAAAACTGGGCTATTAAAATCAGCTAGTAGATCTATGCCGCTGTGAAAAAACTTACCTTGATCTTTTTGGGCAAATTTTTTATTTTGCCAACCATAGCTCAAGCCGATTTTAGCTATTTTAGGTAAGGGATAGCCCGAAAATCCAGTATAGTTACTAACTTTTGGCTTCACTGGTAAAGTTTGATTAGAGAAGCTGGGGATAAAGACAACAGATGGTTTTTTTTGACAGCCATTGAGCTCAAATAAAACATCAGCTCTAATCCCATAGTAGTTGGACAAGTCCTGCCAAGAAGAACCCTCAGGGGCTTGAATAGGCATTCCATTAACTGGAGGAATTGTAACTGTCGTATTAATTGGCAGTACTTTTTCACCCAAATTGGGATTAAACCTCTCTAGTGTTTGAGGAGAAAGATTATAGATTTGAGCTATTGTAGTTAAAGTTTCACCTGTTTTGGTGACACTATATCGCTGCAAGCGCGAGAGAACTGGCTCAGAGGGGCAGCTCAAAGCTATGATAATCGAAGGTAGTAAGGGCATCTTAGACTAAAACAGGTACTTTAGCAAAGATCATTCTACCAGCAGCAGTCTGCAAAGCCGAAGTTACGATCACCCTGACTTCACTACCACCTAAATAGTCCTTACCTTCTTCTACAACGACCATAGTCCCATCTTCTAAATAGCCAATCCCTTGAGTTGGCTCTTTGCCTAACTTGAGTATTTTCAGCTCCAAGGTATCCCCAGGTAAATAAATAGCTCTAACAGCCTG
>CAISPN010000017.1 GCA_903887375.1 uncultured cyanobacterium | reverse complement strand
TAATTCGAGTAGCCCCAGTAACCTTCTCATCTGGATTTTTGCCTAGGCGCCAAAACTTAAGATTTTTGGTGCTAGTAGATAAGATTACATCTAGTTTTTCAAGCACAGTAGCATAGCGAGTTGCTGGGCTACTGACAAATCCCGACATTGAGTTACTACCTTGAATACCTACTTGAATTTCGAGATCTTTAAGAGGCTCAGATTTAAGCTCTTTTTTATCTACACAAGAAAGATTGTTATTACAAGAGGCTAACAAAAACAATAACCATCCCAGATTCAGTAATCTGAATCCTGAAAAATCCATAAAATAGAAGTTCCCCTTTGTATACAAATACAACAAGTAGGCTTTTAGTATCTTAGATTGTTCTTATGATTATAGCCAAAATCCTAAGTAAAAACATCTCTAACTTGGCTTTCATATTGCCTGATCCATTCATAGATATCTTGCAAAGTGGTTTGGGCATCTCTTTTAGGACGCCAGCCTGTGGCCAGCTCAACTTTGCGCGAATCAGTAATAAAAATTGGCACATCTCCAGAGCGATTTTCAGCTACTGGGGTAATTGGGATCTTCTTGAGTGTAATTTCTTGACACAGTTGAGTAGTTTCTAGAAGAGATAAGGTATTTTTTATTCCACCTCCAACATTAAAGGTTTCTCCTTTAAACTCTTCTAGTCTATTAATCTGCAAGTCAATTAAATCCAACAAATCGGCTATATGCAGAAAATCCCTAACCTGTTTGCCGGTACCACCATAGCCTATGTATTTTAATGCCTTGTCAAAATAGTGATTGGCCATCCAGAGGGCAAAGACACCTTGATCCACCTTGCCCATCTGCCAAGGTCCAGTCAAAACCCCGCAGCGATCTACTATAGTTCTAATTTGGTAAGCATCTGCATATTCTGCTATCAACAACTCAGATGCTAATTTAGTGGTTCCATACAAAGACCTAGCCTTATCTAGTGGAAAATTTTCAGCTATGCCATATTCAGAAGCTCCAACTATTGGCTGGTTGGATGATAATTCAAATCTGCTCTGGCTTTCTACATATTGAAGATCGCTGAGATAGGCAATCGGATAAACTCTACTGGTAGAGAGAAAAATAAAATCTGCTTTAGTTTTTCTGGCTAATTCTAAACAGTTAATCGTGCCAACTAGGTTAGTTTGCAATAGATAGCCAGGAGAAGTATAGCCCGCCATCACTGAAGGCTCAGCAGAACATTCTAAAATCAGGTCGGGCTCTAGATGATCTAAATCTTCACTATTTCTGATATCCCCATGAACAAACTCAATTCCTGCTTTTTTGAGCCGAGGGATATTTAGCTCAGAGCCTCTTCTTTTCAAGTTATCCAGGGCTGTAATTTGCCAATCAGGATGGATTTTGGCTAAATCCAGACCAAGATAACTACCTACAAAGCCGGCTCCACCAGTAATTAAAACTTTTTTAGTCATTGTCATTGAGGGATTTGTTATAAACCATAGCAGGTGCAGCAATTTTACGCTGATAATCTCCTCTAGAAAGGTGTTTTTCTAGCCAAAGTGAGAGTACAACAAATAAATATCGGCTGCCCATCTCGCTAAGTTTAAGCTTGGAAATTCCAGTTTTGCGATTTTGCCAAGTAATAGGAACAGACGCATAGGAGTAATTTCTGACAATGGCTTTAAGTGGCATCTCTACGGTTAGATTGAAATGATGGGATATCAGTGGCGTTATTCCTTCAATTACTTCTCTGCGGTATATTTTAAAGGCATTGGTGATGTCATTAAAAGGCAGTCCAAACATTACTTGAATAAAGAGATTAGCCATACGATTGATGATCAATTTGTAATTGGGATAATCAACCACTTTGCCACCTCTGATGAAGCGTGAACCAAATACGCAATCGTATCCTTCTTGTAACTTATAGTAATAATCTAGTATATTTTGCGGCGAATCTGAATTATCAGCCATGACAATTGCCACAGCATCTCCAGTAAAGTTCTCTAAACCACAGCGCACAGCAAAGCCAAAGCCATTGGGATAGTAGTTATTGATATAACGAACCTTTGGATTGTCTTGGTGTAGCTGCTGCAAAAGAGATTCTGTATTATCTTTGCTGTTGTCATTAACTACCAAAATCTCATACTTGATTTTCTCTTGATCTAGTAAATCCGTAATCAGCTCCACCGTTGAAACAATGCAGCCTTCTTCGTTATATGCAGGAATTACCAGAGAGAGGCAATCAATATGATAATTATCTGAAATATAATGCAATCTTGGTTCTTGACTCAATACTGTTTCGAGCGATTCTGGTCTATAGATATCAGAATCCTGATTTTTTTTAAATACAAGCCTATCACTGAGCAGATAGTTAATCGATGCGCTAACTGCAACGCCTACTAATGTATTGAGGCTATAGCCAACTTTTAACCAGTCTAGAACAGGAAAAATAAGCAATACGCGAACTAGGACCGCTGAACCAGCTGCTACATGATATAGAGGTAATTGCTTGAGCAAAACATCTTTAAATTGCCAACTTCCCCCAGTCCAAACCCACATTCTGTATATAAAAAAGCTAGCCAACAAAGATATCTCAATAGAAATCAAGTTAGCAAGGTTGCGCAGAAAAGGGGTATTGAAATGGAGAATATCAATTAACCAATAGATAAGTAGCAGGTTAATTGCCGCCGCCAGCGCGCCGCCAAGGAGAAACTTTATTACCTTAGGGTTAAAAATTTTTTTGAACATATCCAACCAAGTCCAACATCATATCTATCATTCCCACCTGTCGATATTTTGTTCGTAAATCTCCCCTAAAATACCATCAATGTTATAGGTTAAATTCCAATCAGGGTAATGTTCTTCAAATTTACTAATATCACTAATCCACCAAATATGATCCCCAATTCGGTTAGTTTCAATATATTTCCAATCTAGTTTTTTACCTGAAATTTCTTCACATTTTTGGATTGCTTCGAGCATCGAGCAATTGCTGAATCGGCTCCCCCCTATATTATATACTTCAGCTACTCGGGGTTTTTGGTAGAAATGATAAAAAGCATTCACCAAATCATAACTGTGAATGTTGTCTCTGACTTGCTTGCCTTTATAGCCATATATTTCATAGGACTTGCCCACCATGGTGCATTTCATCAGATAAGATAAAAATCCATGCAACTGGGTTCCAGAATGACTTGGCCCTGTCAAGCAACCACCGCGAAAAGATGCGGTTTTCATATCGAAATAGCGACCATACTCTTGTACGAGGACATCGGCAGCTACCTTAGATGCGCCAAAGAGCGAATGTTTACAATTATCAATGCTCATTGACTCATCTATTCCCTTCTGATATGGATGAGTTGAGTCAATTTCCCAACGTAACTCTTCTTCAATTAAAGGTAGAGAATTGGGTCTATCTCCGTAGACCTTGTTGGTTGAGCAGAATATAAATACGGATTGAGGGGCATGTTGACGGGTATTTTCTAATAAAACCAAAGTTCCATTGGCATTGACCGTAAAGTCAGTGTAGGGATCTTTAGCAGCCCAATCGTGTGAAGGCTGAGCGGCCGTATGAACAATTAAAGAAATATCGCTATTGTATTTTTTGAAGATTTCAGCTATGGCCTTTTCATCACGTATATCTGCATTATAGTGAATGTAGCGCTCACCATATTGCTCAATTAGACGATTGCGATTCCATTCGGTAGAAGCATCTGCGCCAAAAAAGAAGGAACGTAGATTGTTATCAATTCCAACTACTGTAAATCCTTTCTCGCAGAAAAACTTGACAGATTCAGAACCTATCAAACCTGCCGAACCGGTGACTAAAACAATTGCCATAAACCCTTAGTTTAGTATTTAATTAAGTATAAATGCCGTAAGCTTTAGAAAATCATATCATCAAAATAGACAAAGCTCTAGGGAGATAAAACTATCTTTTAAAAAAGCTTAGACCGTTATTTACCTTAGCTGGCGCTCTAAAAGGTCTATCAATAGTTTGTCCACCTAGATATAAACTAGTTGAACTACCACCATCTAGGTTGAGCCCATCTACTACGCCAATAGCTTTCATTAACTGAGCAAATTCATTTAAATTAGAACCTTTGGCCCCAAGTCTTTCATGCACAGCTACCAAGAGAATGGTTCCCTTGCTAGTGATACCAACCCCACTTCTAGAGGCATTTTGTTTTTGAAAGGCCACTTTAAAGCTCTCTGCCTGAGCATCTAGAACTATCTGTCCGTTTTTTAATAAAAGTGGACCAGCGCCAAGGATATGATTAAAGCTATTAAAATCTTCTGGAATAGTCTTTTGATCGAGCTCTAAGTAAGAATTGATTTTTAGGGGAGAGTTACTCAAATCTCTTAAGACCAGTAAATAGCCATTTTCTGGTATGGCTAAAGCAGAACTACTAGAGTTGAGAGTGAATTTTTCTTTAATCTGGTTATTTTCTACCGAAAAAACAATTTCTTTATCACTTATTGGGATGTAATTTTGATCCCAAGCGCTATTGTAGCGAGAAATTCCAGGCTGTATATAGCCACTGTTTAGAGATACAATTGGGATTTTGTTAGAGATGGTTTCTTGCCAGTCTAATCGTCCAAATTTAAAATTACCATTGTCATCCCAAGCAACAGCCCCGCGATTGAGAATGGGACTGGAAAACCAGGTGCCATCTTTTTTGATTGCTCCAAGTGGTTGGCGAATATTGCGATCAAAAAAACCTCCGTTGATACCAGCTATAGCCATTTGATCTTGGTTCATTTTACTAACCGAAGATAGTCCAAAAGTTCTGTCTGGTTTACTGGAAATAACCTTGGCTATAAATATTTTGGGATCTATTTCCAGATAGGTTACAAAAAATGAGTCATCTGCAGAAAGATTAATGTAATTTTGAGAAAGAGTAATGCCGGGCTGCCATTTGATGGTTTTAGCAACTAACGCATCAGGTCTTATCTCAAGTAATAATCTGTTGGGATTAATCTGCCCTCTAACGCGAAGTCCATAGCCTGGAGGCAAATTGAACTTGATTTGTGAAATTTCACCTTGATTTTCTATATCAGGAAAATTAACTATTGGTTTAGCTCTCAGGATGATAGTTGACTGTTTGATTTGCCAAAATACTGGTCTATCCAGATAAAGCACTAATAAATTGTCTCTCTTTTCGACGCGCTCTATCTTGGCAACAGGAGCTTTGAGTATTAAATTATCTCCTGCTATTTGAGTATCAAGGCTGCCTGCTTTGATTAATTCGGTGATATCAACGTAGCGGTAAGGATATTCAAAGCTTACATTTGCTCTTTGAACTAGTGAAAACCATTGTAAAGGCTGAGTTTGATAGTTATCATTGCTGAGGGTTTCTATCCCCAAAATACGCTCTAAGCCTGGATCGCTGATGCCGATATGGGTTTGATTATTCTGTTGCCATTGACGCCAAGCAACCGTTTCAACTTTATCATTGATCGTTATTTTTGTACCATTTTGAGTAAGAGTCTGGGCTTTAGTATTTAATATGGGAAATGAAAGAAGATACAGGCTACAAACTATAGAAGAAAAAAACGATGTAGATGGCATAAATCCCAATAATCAACTCTTTTGTTGATGAAGATAGGCAAAGACCGATAGATCTCCTAAATCTGGATCTAGCGGGGCGCTGGTTTTGCGAATAACAAAAATGATAAACAGAGCGCTCCAGATGACCAGTAATAGCTTTTCTGTAGTACTAGAAAAGATGCCGGCCAAGTGTCCCAATAACAAAAAAGGAACAAGTGGGGTCAAAATTTTACTTTCCAAACGGTTGAAACAAAAAGCTTCCTTAAAATAAATTCCCGTTAAAGCAACAAAAACAAAACCTACAGCCAAAAGAGATAGAGGATTTTCATAGACATATCTCACTAGAGAAAAAGAACTTCTAAAGCTCAAGACCATACTAGATATAGTGCCTATTAACCAGGATAATTTGAGGGCGCGGTGCAGAGACACTAAATAAATGTGAATTTGGAACAGGCTCAGCCCCAAAGCTAGGATGAACAAATAGTAAAGACAAGTTAGCCAAAAATCAGATGATTGAGGCAACTTGAGAACTAAGGTGGTAGAGGCAGATAGGCAAATTGCCATAACTACCAAACCCACACGATAGAGAATCACCCCAACTCTTTCGTTCTTAGTTACGGTAAAAGAACCAAACTGTCCTTGATATACAGTGGATTCACTGATCATTTTTTCACCACCATGGACTCACTTATAAAGATATTTGTCTACGGCACCTTAAAACCAAATTACGCTAATTATAATCTCTATTGCCGAGGGCAAACCATCAGCGAAATACCCGCCTATACTTATGGCAAACTTTATCTTTTGCCTGGTTTTGGCTATCCAGCTCTCAGCGAGGGAACTGGGGTGGTTTGGGGGTACTTATTTTTTTTTTGAGAATGCAGATATCCTCAAAGATTTAGACATCCTTGAAGATTATCAAAGTGATCGCAATCAAAGGGAAAACGAGTATCAGCGCAAGCTAATTGAAATATATAAACAAGAGAACCAAAATATTGAAAAAGCCTGGGCTTATCTAATGAAATTGGAAAAAATAAAATCCTATGGTGGGATCCCAATAGAGTCGGGCAATTTTAATTAAGGTAGCCTGATAATGGGCCGATTCAGAGTAATTGCCAGAGAATCATGATCTTGCAAGGAATTTTGGGCTATGAAGTATTTTGGCAGGCAAAATACAAAGCCTAAGACTGCCAAAAAGCCAACAGAGATAGCCACACCAAGCTTTTTAATTTGCTTTTGACCGTCAATTTTGGCAAATACCCTCAAGGAAAGATCCTCACTACAACTGGAGGCAGATATAGGAATATTTTTGATACTTTGAGCCAACTGCGATAGCCGTAGATAAGTCTTTTTGAACTCTCTATCACTATCTAGCCACTGCTGAACCTGCTTACGTTCTGTGGGAGTTGCTCTATTGTCAATGTAGGCGCTCAATAACTCAAAGCGGGCTTGATCAGGAAAATTTGCTTTCATTTTGCTTCACCTTATTTTGAGTGATTTTTTATTAAAGTACAATCACTCCTCACTGAAAAAAATTTAAAGATTATGAGAATAAGATCCTAAAACCGATTGCAATTTCGCTCTTGCTCTGTTGATGCGAGATTTGACTGTCCCTAGTGTAACACCGGTAATCTGGGATATCTCCTCATAAGGCATTTCCTGGAGTTCTCGCAATATTATAGTAATACGAAAAGCCTCTGGCAGTTGAGCAATAGCCTCTCGAAGCTTTTCATAAAATTCTTCCGTACAGAGATTATCTTCAGGATTGGGATAGTCAGAAACGATATCCCAGTCCATTTCACCATCAGTTATCTGTCTAGGGGCATCTAAGGAAATGGGATTACTATTGCGCTTGCGCTTGCGCAGCTCGTCATAAAAAAGATTAGTAGCAATTCTGTTTAACCAACAACGAAAACGAGTTGGTTCATTGAGCTTTTTAATATTGCGATAAACTCGGATCCATACTTCTTGAGCTAGATCTGATCTATCTTGCCAGTCAGGGGCCAAGTGGTAAAGGATACGATCTAAATGGAATTGATAGCGCCTTAATAATTCAGCAAAAGCCGCCCGATTTGGTTCATTACCAACCTGACAAAGAAGGATAAGGTCACAGTTGGATAAACGCTCTAACTGTGCAACTGTTGAGGTTGCTTCGGCTCTTTGTCCAGTCCAGGCGGTGGATATAGATTTAACCATTTTGTTTATTTCTGATATGTGCTCAAAGTCCTTATGACCCTCAAAGGGACGCAATCTCCACTTAATAGTTCCTGAAAATTAAAAAAAATAAACTAATTTTTTTTATGATGCCAGAGATTAATAATTTTTCGCTAAGTCCTTGCCTTCTATTGAAGCTAGTGATATCATTAGTAATTGTGCAATAAAAAAGGGTCGCTAGCTCAGCGGTAGAGCACTCGGCTTTTAACCGATTGGTCCTGGGTCCGAATCCCAGGCGACCCATATAACAAAGCAAGCCAATAATCCATGAACGGCAACATTAAAATCGCGAATCTCTTTGGTATTCCTTTTTATATTAACCCTTCTTGGTTGGTTGTCCTAGCTTTGGTGACTTTTGATTATGGCTACCAGTTGTCTGGGATAATCCGCTCTTTTGGTCCTGTTCCCTGGTTATTGGGGCTAGTAACTGCTCTATTGTTGTTTGCTTCGGTTTTAGCTCATGAGCTGGGTCACGCTTTGGTGGCAATCAGTCAAGGTATCAAGGTAAAGTCCATCACTTTATTTCTTTTTGGCGGACTGGCCGTTTTAGAAAAAGAATCTAAAGGTCCTTTGGACTCTTTTTTGGTGGCTATTGCTGGGCCTGCTGTAAGTTTGGCTTTATTTGGCCTGTTAACTTTGCTCAATAATTCTTTCTCTTTGGCTCTTCCTTTGCGCTTGGTGGTAGAAATTCTAGCTAGCCTCAATTTGGTATTGGGACTCTTTAACCTAATTCCCGGCCTGCCGCTTGATGGAGGCAATATTCTCAAGGCAATTGTCTGGAAGATTACAGGAGATCCTAATAAGGGAATTTTAATAGCTAGTCGATTTGGCCAGTTTTTTGGCTTTATGGCTATTGCCATTGGGTTGCTGGGCGTTTTGAAAATAGTTAATTTTGGAGGTATCTGGACCTTTTTTATTGGTCTATTTTTACTGCAAAATGCTAATTTGTCCGCCCAGTCAGTACAATTTCAACAACAATTGGAAGATGTTACGGCCGCCGATGTGATGATCGAAAGGGCGCCTATTGCTCCAGAGGATTTAAATTTGAGGGAATTTGCCAATAATTATATAATCGGGCAAAAGCAATGGAAAAGATTTCTTCTCAAAGATGATCAAGGTAAGCTCAGTGGAGTTTTGACGGTAGAAAATCTCAAAACTGTCCCAACATCTTTTTGGAGTCAAACCCCACTGACCCAACTTAAAGAAAAGATTGACGATATCGCAACTGTCTCAGCTCAAACTCCCTTGCTAGATGTGCTTAAACTGATGGATCAAAAGATGGCCAATGAATTGTTGGTGATCTCTGAGAGTGAGGAAATCTTAGGATTGGTTGATCGCATTTCTATTGGTCAGTTTCTGCAAAAGCGCTCTCTTGCTTCTTCTAGTTGATTTGTATGATTATGCATTTGATACTCTATAGTAAAGCTGGCTGTCATCTTTGCGAAGTTTTGCTAGAAAAACTAGAGCAAATTAAAAGCATTGATTTAACCCTAGATGTGCGCGATATCACTCAAAATCAAGATTGGTTTAGCCAATATGAATTTGAAGTACCAGTGCTCTGTTTTTTGCAAGAAGATAAACTTTTTCAGCTTCCTAGACCTTCACCCCGGCTAAGCGTGAGACAGTTAGAGGCGTTTTTGGCAAAGTACTTATGAAACTGCATAGTGATCCCAGAGAAAGAGTAGTACTTTTTGCGGAGGATTTACCTTGGTTAGATTCTCCTGCTCCAGGGGTTAAAAGACGAATGCTAGAGAGAGATGGTTCTGAAATAGCCAGAGCCACCAGTATCGTTCGTTATGATACAGGTAGTAAGTTTGCTGAGCACACCCACGGTGGGGGTGAGGAGTTTTTGGTCTTGGATGGGGTATTTTCAGACCAATTTGGAGATTATCCTGCTGGGAGTTATGTCCGAAATCCTGTTGGCTCTAGCCATGCCCCTTTTAGCTTACAAGGCTGCATCATCTTAGTTAAGCTTTGGCAAATGGATCAATTAGATCAAACTAAAGTAGTAATAGATACTAGTCAATCTCAATGGTTACCAGGTATGGTAGAGGGATTGACAGTGCTTCCTTTACATAGCTTTGCTGGTGAATCCGTAGCCTTAGTTAGGTGGCAAGCTGGTACTCATTTTCCCAGACATAATCACATAGCTGGAGAAGAAATTTATGTGCTAGAGGGAGTTTTTCAGGATGAGTATGGTTATTATCCTAAAGATACTTGGCTACGTAATCCACCGGGCAGTATACATACTCCTTTTAGCGAACAAGGCTGCCTTATCTATGTTAAAGTAGGTCATCTAAATTTCTAAAAAATCTATTTAAAACTGACATGACTAATTTAAATACGCCTTTAATACCTATAGAAGACTTTTTTCGTAAGCCAGAAAAAACCAGCTTTAGCATTTCACCAGATGGTAAGCATTTGGCTTGGTTGGCTCCTTGGCAATCTCGCCTTAATATACATGTTCAGACCATAGGGCAAGAGGAAGTAATTCGGGTTACTCAAGTAGAAGATCGTGATATAGCTGGTTTTTTCTGGAAGGGAGAAGATACCCTGATTTTTAGCCGTGATCAAGGTGGGGATGAAAACTTCCATCTTTTCAAAGCAGATCGAACCGGCAAAGAAGTTCAAGAGCTCACCCCATTTCCTGGTGTACGAGTCGAGGTAATTGATGAACTTGAAGAAATTGACAATCAGATGCTCATTGCTACCAACAAAAGGGATGCTCAAGTATTTGATGTCTATCGTCTCTATATTGATTCAGGAGAGCTGGATCTAATTGCCGAAAACCCCGGCAATATAATTTATTGGCTCACTGATCACCAAGGTAAACTGCGCGTTGCAGGTAGTAGTGATGGTTTAAAAAGTATTCTTCTCTATCGCCCAAACGAGCAGGAGGAATTTCAACCAATTCTAGAGACGGATTTTCGCAGTGAATTTTCACCTAGAGCCTTTACTTTTGATAATAAAAATCTATTAGCTCTTTCTAATCTAGGGCGTGATAAAAAAGCCCTGGTTGAATTTGATCCTTTAACTATTCAGGAAGTCAAGGTACTAGATCAACAAGAGCAGGCTGATATCTCTGGCGTTCTCCTTTCCAAGCATAGAAAGCTCATTGAAGGGTCGATCTTTATTACTGATAAAGTCAGATTCAACTTTTTTGACCAACAGCGCCAAGAAATCCAAGAGTTTTTGCAGAGTCAATTTCCCGGTTATGAGGTGTTTATTACTGATAGTAGTAAAGATGAAAACCGCTTGCTGGTAAAAATATCTAGTGATCGCAGCTCTGGTTCTCAATATCTCTATGACAGAGAGATGGGTCAATTGAGCAAATTGGCAGATTTTACTCCCTGGCTCAACAGTGAAGATATGTCCCAAATGATGCCAATTCAATATCAAAGTCGTGATGGTAGAACTATCTATGGTTATCTAACTTTGCCGGTCGGGCTTGAGCCGAAACTTCTGCCAATTGTCATCAATCCTCATGGTGGTCCTTGGGCTAGAGATTTCTGGGGTTATAATCCTGGTGTTCAATTCCTTGTAAATCGTGGCTATGGTGTTTTGCAGATGAATTTTCGTGGTTCTTTGACCTATGGCCGTGATTTCTGGGAGGCAGGATTTAAGCAATGGGGAAGAGGCACTATGCAGCATGACATCACTGATGGTGTCCAATGGCTTATTCAAGAGGGGATTGCAGATCCTAACCGTATTGCAATTTATGGCGGCTCCTATGGAGGTTATGCAACTTTAGCAGGATTAACTTTTACTCCTGATCTCTTTGCAGCAGGCATCAGCTATGTAGGCCCTTCTAATTTGTTTACTCTTTTTGCCTCAATTCCTCCTTACTGGGAGCCAATCAGACAGGTAATGTATGAGCAAATTGGGAATCCTGATACCGAAAAAGATTTTGTCGAATCGATCTCTCCCTTTTTCTACGCTGATCAGATTAAGGTGCCTCTATTGGTTGTCCAAGGCGCCAATGATCCTAGGGTGAAAAAAGCTGAATCAGATCAAATTGTCCAAGCGCTTCGCCAACGAAATATTGCAGTACCCTATATGGTCAAAGACAATGAAGGTCATGGCTTTCGTAACCAAGAGAATCAATTTGATTTCTACAGAGTAATGGAGGCTTTCTTGGCTCAATATTTGCTGGGAAGATCTTCTACTGATATTGCCATCCTCAAACCACTAGAGGAGGCAAGCTAATATTATGTAGATTATGTATCAGAAGTTTTTGCTGCTATTTCTAAATACTATTGCTGCATTATCCCTTTGCCCTGGGGCTATTGCTGGCCAAAAAATAGCTGCTTCTGGTCACATGTCAGTCTCTAGCTCTGTAGTTCCCAATTGCATATCTTCTGTCTCGGGAAATATAAACTTAACTTACGATTCAGTTGTAGCTAACTCGAATAATGGTTCTGATTTGATCGACCAACATAGCGCCTCTGTGAGCTATATTTGTACCAAAGATCTTCCCGTTAGTATCGAGTTGAGCTATGGAAATAATGCCAATGGTACTCAGCGCAATCTAAAAAATGGTACTAATTTTCTATCTTACAACCTCAAAACCCCCAGTGGCGCTGATTGGGGTAATAATGCCCTAACTGTAACCGGCACTGGCACTATCCAAAATACTATAATCATCGTGGTGATTCCCAAGGGTCAAAACCCTTCATTTGCCAATGGGAATATTTATAGCGATACCATCACTGCTAATTTAAGATATTAATTAAACTCATAATAAAAGCTCATATTTAAACAATCTTTTTGTTGTTTAAATATTGTTTGTTTACATAACTTAATAAGATCTAGCAAGAATTTTTAAAGCCTAAAACCTTTTCTGGCAAGTATTTTGCTGCTTTTCTCCGTATAGGAAATCGATCAATTTGACAATTCAGTGAAAATACTGATTGTATGATTTATTCAAAAAGCTAATATTAAATCATGAAAGAAAACAAAGAAACAACCTTCCAAAAAAAATAAATTATACAAGGTTTTTCTAGTTTTCAAATCAATTAAAAAATCACATCCACTGGTGAATTTATCATGACTAACAAAATTTCTTTCCGTTTCCTTTCCGCTTCTGTTGCTGCTGTTGGTGCTGCTTTAGCTCTTTCTCCTGCTGCTTTTGCTGATAAAGCTGCTACTGGAAATGTTACTGTTAACTCCAACGTCGCTGCTAACTGCATTGCTACTGTATCTGGTAGTGTCAGCTTGACCGGTTATGATTCAGTTGTAGCCAATGCAAGTGGTGGTTCTGACTTGAGCGATAGCAGTACCGCATCAATTGCCTATACTTGCACAAAAGATCTTCCTGTTAAAATCGAACTTGGCTATGGTTCTAATGCTGTTGGAACTCAGCGTAACCTAGCAAATACAGTAAATGGAGATAAGATTGCCTACAATCTTCTCGATGGTAGTGCTGCCTGGGGAACCAATGCAAACAGCGCCGCTAAATCAGTAACCGGTACTGGTATTTCCCAATCTGCCGCTGTTACAGTAGTAATTCCCAAAGGTCAAAACCCATCATTTGCTAGCGGTTCAAGCTACGCTGATACCATCACTGCTAACTTGCTTTACTAATTAATGATGGCTGGTTATTTGGGGTAAAAAAAGAGTTTTACCCCTTTTTTTTCCGGCTGTAGCCGGATTTATCATGACTAACAAAATTTCCCTGCGCTACTTTTGGTTATCTTTTGCCTCTATTGGCACTGTGTTGAGTTTGGATCCTTGCGCTTTTGCTGGTAATACTGAAGTCAAAGGGAATATGTCAATTACTACCAGCGTAATTGCCAACTGCAAAGCTTCAATCGTCGGTAATATCAATGTGAATTTTACTGGCTATGATGGAGTCGGAGCTAATACAAGTACTGGTTCTGACTTGATCAATAGCAGTAGCGCCTCAATTGGCTTTACATGTTCTAAAGATCTATCTGTTAGTATCGAGCTTGGCTATGGTAATAATGCCAATGACACTCAGCGCTACCTAGCCAATACATTTAATGGAGACAAGATTTTATACAATATCAAAACTCCTAATGGGGCTGATTGGGGTGATGTTGCCCACAACAGCGCTTTAACAGTAGTTAGCAATGGTACTAATCAAGCTACCAATATTACTATAATAATTCCCAAAGGTCAAAATCCATCCTTTGCCAATGGCTCTGCTTACTCAGATACGATTAGTGCCAGTATGTCCTACTAGGAATTAATGTCTCTTTTTCTGTTAAAATTTCCGTGAATATTCTCTAATAGGTATCTCAGGTGATCTATTTGAAACGTGCTTTGTTAGCTCCAATTTATCTAGGTTTAGCCCTTTTGTCTTTCAGCTCTCCTGTGCTAGCTGATGATTTCAGTGTTAGCCCTACTCAGATCAATCTTGACTACAGCCCTTCAGGCAAGGCTCCCAATACTGTTTTAACTATCCGCAACATTAGTAGTAAAACTATTAAGTTTCAACTCAGTGGTGGGATTTGGAGCCAAACATCCAAAGACAAGATGCAAATCACCCCTTCTGATGATCTGATTTTATTTCCCCAGGTTCTTACTCTAGGTCCTGGTGAATCAGGAGAAGCCCGTGTCGGGTTGACCAACGATGAGACAATTAATGCCGAGAAAAGCTATCGCATAGTTGTTGAACAACTGCCAGATGCCCAAACTCAAAAAGCTGCTAGTAAATCCTTTCAGATTATTGTCTTAACTAAGTTCAGCATACCCATATTTTTAAAGCCCCAGAATACAACAGCTCAAGCAACTGTTCAAAATATGATCAACCAAAAGGGGCATTTGTCTTTTGAGCTAGCTAATAAAGGAACTGCTCATTATTTGGCCAAAGAATTGACCGTTAAAGGCTTAAACTCTCAAGGGGCTAGTCTCTTTCAAAAAAGAACAGACGGATGGTATGTTTTAGCCGGCGCGACTCAAGACTATGGCTTGGATCTTCCTCAAGAAAAATGCAAAGAAGTTAGTAGTTTGGTGCTTGATGTCAAAACCCTAGATAACAATTTTTCTCAGACTCTCTCTACTCCCGGTGGCATCTGTAAATAATAGAAGGTTTTAACAAAAACTCTCTTGCTTAACCATCTTGGTATATATGCATTTTGCAAAGCCAAGTTTCATTTCTTTGCTGGGAATTTCCTTGTTCCCAGCTTTAGCTTTGGCGCAAACACAACCACAGAGAACATTTCTCAAGCTGATTGTCAACCAAGTTGAAATAGATCAAGTAGTTGCAGTTGTAGAAGATCAAAATATATTTATCAGAACTATAGATCTTAAAAACGCTGGGATTAAAAACTTTACCGGTGAGAGCAAAAAAATCAAAGGGCAAGAGTTTACCTCACTTAAATCTCTTGCTAGCTTTTTAACCTACAAGCTCAATTCCAAGAATTTGAGTCTTGAATTGACAGTTACCCCGGATCATCTCGATTCATCTTCAGATATAGATCTAAGTAGTAGCGCTCCCAAAGGGGTGATCTATAGCCAGGATACCAGTTTCTTTTTCAACTATGGATTTAGTTCTACTAATTTGAGTCAGTATAACCTAGCTGGAGAGTTGGGACTGAGCATAGGCAATAGTTTACTCTACAGTTTAGTTAACTACAACTGGGATGGCCAAGTCTTAAGGGGTTTGACCTCTTTTACAATTGATCAAAGCTCTAGTGTCAGTCAGCTAATTATAGGTGATATCTACCCTGTTAGTGATCAGTTTGGCAGCGCTCCAATGATTGGAGGGATAGCCTATCGTTCTAATTACGCTCTCAATCCCTATTTGCCCAGAACTCCCTTTTGGGATTTTTCAACTCCTGTAGCTTCGCCTTCAACAGCAGAGATCTATGTCAATGGGCAATTGGTGCAAAAACTGCAGGTTCAGCCTGGTCAATTTAACTTGCAAAATTTGCTACTACCTCTGCAAAGCAGCAATTCGCAAATTATTCTCAAAGACAATTTTGGCAGAACTATTACCTATGATCATACTATTTTTGTCAGTAATAATTATTTGCGTCCAGGCCAGAGTGAATTTTTCTATGGTTTGGGTTTTTTGCGCAATAATCTCAATACAGAAAACTTCAGCTATGGCACTTTTGCTCTTTTGGGTACGCAGCGCTGGGGGATTTCTGATAGCACCTCTATTGGCTATAGGTTTGAGGCCACTGAAAGCCTTCTTAGCGGTGGATTTTCCTTCACCAATGATTTTTCTTTTGGCAGCTTAGCCCTAGGCGGGGCAATTAGTAATTCACAGGGTAAGTTTGGCCATGCTGAAGCCGTTTCTTTTAGTACATCAAGTCGTATTGGCAGTTTAGGTGTTGCTGCTAAACTTGTCAGTCCTGAGTATGCCAATATTCTTCTAGCTCCTCAAAGCAGTAGAGACTCTTTTGAATTTAATGCCAGAGGGAGTATAGCTCTTGGTCCTAGAATAACTCTCAATGCCACTTACTCCAACGCCGATAGCTACGTTCTCTTGTTACCTAGTGCTCTAGGAGTAGTAAATCTCAATAAAGGAGGCACCTCTACTAGCTATGGACTTTCTTTAGCTATAGCCGTGGATCAGAGTACCACGATGAACATTTCAGCTACACGCATCATTTCTCCTATTAGTAGTCCAAGCAATACCATTTTCTTGGGCATCAATAAAAGCATAGGCAGTGATCTTTCTGCCTCAGTTTCTTTTAATAGTTTAGATGGTCAGCTCTCTAGCGTAGCCCAGGTACAAAAAACTCTACCTACAAGTACCGGCTTTGGTTACAATCTGCAATTGCAGGCAGATGCTCAAAAGCTCGGTTCTTTCAACAGTATTCAATATCAATCACCAATCGGTCTATATGATTTGAGCCTAGATCGTAGTGGAGATCAAAATACAATTAGCTTGAATATATCTGGCGGTGTTCTATTTATTGACAATAAGGTATTTTTGACCAAGGTACTCTCAAGCAGTTTTGCCCTTATAGAAGTTCCAGGCGTATCTGGTGGCGTAAGGGGTTACTCTAGTAACCAGCTATATGGGACGACTAATAATAATGGAGATCTTATCTTGCCGAATCTCTCACCATACTATGCCAATCCAATAGCTATCAATGCTAGTGATATTCCACTAGACTATACAATTGATAAAACCCAACTATTGATAGCCCCACCCAATAGAGGTGGCGCTGTAGTTCGCTTTAATGCCAAAAAATTTCAAGCAATCAGAGGTAGCCTGAAGGTTGACAAACAAGGAAAAATGCTAACTCCGACTTATGGAGAATTTTCTGTTCAAGTTGGCAGTGATTCGGTTGTGACTACATTAGGCCCAGATGGACAATTTTATTTAGAAAATATTGGCCCTGGCAGCTACAAGGCTAAGATTGATTTTCCCGAAGGTATTTGCAACTTTGATCTAGTTGTGCCAACTTCTAAAAAGCCAATTACCAAATTGGGAACTCTCACCTGTAAGATGCAATGAAACAGACAAAGTACTATAACTTGCTTTTGACTTTTGTAGCAATAGCTTTAGGCAGTCCTGCTTTGGCCTCAAGTAGCTGTCGCATTGTCAGTATCGTTAATATGAACTTCTCTTCCTATGACGTCTTTAGTTATATACCCAATGATTCTCTAGGAAGTATCACTCTCAATTGTTCAGAAGTCCAGACAATCACTATCACTATAGATAAAGGATCTAGTTCTACTTACAATAGCCGGACAATGAGGCAGCTTAACTATATCCTCAATTATAATCTCTACCTAGATGCTTCTAGGGTAACGGTTTGGGGAGATGGCACTGGTGGTAGTTCTCAATATGGACCAGCTAGCATTGCTAATAATGCTAATTTCACGGTCAATATTTATGGCAGAATACCTGCCAGGCAAACCCAGGTTGCAGGTGGTAACTATACTGATTTTGTGAATTTTACAATTATCTACTAGGGCTATTTTTTGCGATGAGCTAGAAACCACCAGAGCTCTAAAGCGATTAAGCCCAAGCCAGCCAGGCTCACAGATACTCTTACCACAAGGGACTGTTCCATTTGCTTAAATGCAGATAATAAAATAATAACCATTTAGCTCCTAGGTTGAAATTTGCGCAGACGTAAGGCATTGCTTACGACCGAAACAGAACTAAAAGCCATTGCAGCTCCAGCTATCATTGGATTGAGTAACCAACCAAAAAAGGGAAACAAGATCCCGGCTGCAATGGGTATACCAGCAATATTGTAAATATAGGCAAAAAAGAGATTTTGACGAATATTGGCCATAGTAGCTTTAGCAAGTTGAATTGCGGTGACAATGCCTTGAAGATCCCCAGAAACCAAGGTGATATCGGCAGCCGAGATGGCAATATCAGTTCCACTGCCAATGGCTATACCCACATCAGCTTGAGCTAAAGCTGGCGCATCATTGATTCCATCACCTACCATGGCCACAATCCTACCTTGGGATTGCAATAATTTAACTTGATTTACCTTATCTTGAGGTTTAACTTGAGAAAGAACATGGAATATCCCAACCTCTCGGGCAATAGATTCTGCGCTAAAGTGGTTATCACCAGTGAGCATAAAGACCTGCATCCCCATATTTTTGAGAGACTCTACTACAGAATTTGCATTGGGTTTTAACGCATCAGCAATTCCTAGAGCTCCTTGGACTACTTCATCTATTGCGACTAAAACTACTGTTTTTTGGGCAGATTCCCACCTATTTTCATAACTTTCAGAAAAACTAGTATCTATACCCAACTCCTTGAGCCAAGCTTGAGTCCCAATACGCACCAGCTTTTGTCCAACTCTAGCCTGCACACCGCAGCCGGCAATTGCCGTAAAATCAATAGCATCTAGTACTTTGATCTGCTGTTTCTTTCCGTAATCTGTGATCGCTTTAGCTAAAGGATGTTCTGATTTGCTCTCTACTGAGACTAATGCTTGTAATAGATCTAGCTCATTAATGTTCGAGATAAAATCAGTCACAGTTGGCTTGCCTTGGGTCAAGGTGCCAGTTTTATCTAAAACTATAGTATTTACCTTTTGGGTTAGCTCTAAGATCTCTCCCCCTTTAATTAAGATGCCATATTCTGCTCCTTTCCCAGTGCCAACCATGATAGAAGTTGGGGTAGCTAAACCTAAAGCGCAGGGGCAGGCAATAATCAATACACCAACAGAGGTAATCATTGCTAAAGAAAGATTGCCTGTTAGATCAAACCAGAGTATGAAAGTCAAGATCGCTATGGCAATCACCACTGGAACAAACCAGGAGGTAATCCTATCTGCCAATTTTTGAATAGGAGCTTTGGAGCCCTGGGCTTGTTGTACCATAGAAATAATTTGGGCTAAGACTGTATCTTTGCCTACTTGGGTAGCTCTAAATTGAAAACTGCCCATCCCATTGATTGTAGCCCCGATAACTCGATCTCCATTTTGTTTTTTAACAGGTTTACTTTCACCTGTGACCATCGCCTCATCTACTGAAGATGAGCCTTGGGTAACTATTCCATCTACCGGAATACTCTCACCTGGTCTGACTAAAACAATATCCCCGACTGTCACATCAGCTATTTCTATTTCTACTATTTGATCATTGCGAATCACTCTAGATTGCTTAGGTTGTAGGGCATATAGCTTGGCAATAGCTTCTGAAGTCTGTCCTTTGGCTCTATTTTCTAAAAACCGGCCAAGGAGAATCAAAGTTGTAACTACAGCTGCGACTTCATAATAGAGATGGGTAGTTAGACCTTGGGCGATAAATAAACTAGGAAAAAAAGTGACAAATAGAGAATAGATATAAGCTGCGCCAGTACCCAGACTAATCAAGGTATCCATTGAAGCGCTGCGGTTTTTCAGGGATTTCCAACCTCTGAGAAAAAATCCTCCCCCGCACCAAAAAAGAACAATGCTAGTGAGGATTAACTGCAAATAGGGATGAGATAGCCAATTGGGTCCTATATCCATGCCAAGCATCATTGGCACTGAGCCAAGCAGCAATAGTATACTAGCTATTACAGCAACTCTAATCTTAAGATATTGGTCTTTATCTTGCTCATATGTCTGCTCAATCGGAAGATCATCCAAAAGATGGCCATGATAACCAGCTTTTTCGATGGACAGTTGGATAGTAGCAAGATCAGTTTTTCGGCCATCATAGAGAACATTGGCCTGCTGAGCGCCAAAATTGACCTGGCATTGCTCTACCCCGGGAACTTGAGAGATTGCCCTTTCTATATTGCTCGCGCAGGCGGCGCAGCTCATACCAGTAAGTTTTAGGTTTATAGTATCCATCGATTTAGCCAAGAAATTTGAGAGAGGATTTAAAAGTCAGTCCCTGAACAAGAATCGAAAATAATACAACAATATAGGTGATGGGCAAAATGATAGCCTTTTCAGGGCCAGCAGGGAGAGATAGTGCCATAGCAATAGATAAGCCACCCTTGAGCCCGCCCCAGGTAAAAAGAGTAATCATCTTCCAATCAAAACGAAGTAAACCAGAGGGTATACCAACACTGATAATCCTTCCTAACAAAACCGCTACTATAGCAAAAATACCCAAGGCAATATAACGAGTTGAAAGGGATATGACCAATATTTCCAAGCCGATCATTATAAAGAGTACAGCGTTGAGAATCTCATCTAATAATTCCCAAAATTCATCTAGATGAGATTTGGTCTCAAGGTCTATACCTAAATTGCGCCCCCTGTTACCCAGCATAAGCCCAGCTACTACTATACAAATTGGAGCTGAACAATTGAGAGATTCGGCCAGGACATAGCCGCCAGTAACTAAAGAGAGAGTCAGAAGAATTTCTACTGTATAGGAATCAATTGAGCGCAGTAATAAGTAGGTAATCCAACCCAAACAAATCCCGACAATCGCCCCTCCTAAAGCCTGTCGAATCAACAAAGCTATCACTATACCAGGGTCTATCGGTTGGGTACCATCGGCTAGTCCCAAAATCGTAATAAAGGCAACAACCCCAATCCCATCATTAAAAAGACTCTCAGCCCCAATTTTGACATAGAGTCTGCGAGGAAGACCAGATTGCTTGAGAATCGAGAGAACTGCAATAGGATCAGTTGGCGAAATTAACGCGCCAAATAAAAGAGCGTAGAAATAAGGCAATTTCAAAGAGAGCATTCCAGCTAAAAGCCAGACTAGGCTTCCTGTGACAAATGTAGCTATCACCACACCAGAAATTGCTAATATTCCCACTGCCCATTTGACACTTTTTAGCTCGTCTATATTGATTTGTAGAGCGCCGGCAAAGAGCAAAAATGCCAGCATTCCATGTAAAAGAACCTCAGAGAGATCAATGCTGTCAATAAAAGTAACATAGCCACTCAAATCCAACCAGCCCAATTTGTTCAAAAGCATTGCCAGTAAAGACAACGCAAAAGAAAAAGCCATCAGCCCAATAGTAGGCGGAAACTTGACAAACCTATGGTTCAAATAGCCGCCAATGGCAGTCAGAGTCAAAAGCCAAGCAATGATTTCAAAGCTGGTCATATTATTTTATTATTGTGGCTCCCAAATAAGAGCGCACTAGAATGCTAACGAAACATACTACTAACTGAAGTTTCTTCATGGATACGCCAGATAGCTTCTCCTAGAAGGTTGGCAACAGAAAGTACGGTCAATTGTTTAAAACGGTTTTCTTCTTCTATTGGAATTGTATTGGTAACAATCACCTCTTCTAGGTCGCCGCCGCTGAGTCTTTCTATAGCTGGATGAGAAAAGACCGCATGGGTAGCACAGGCATAGACTTCCTTGGCGCCATTTTCTTTGAGCAAACGGGCACCGGCAACTATGGTTCCTGCGGTATCAATCATGTCATCAACCAATATTGCAGTTTTGCCCTTGACATCTCCTATGAGATTGACTACTTCTGCTACATTATGGCTTTGACGACGCTTATCAATTATCGCCAGAGGAGCATCATGTAGTTTCTTGGCAAAAGCTCTGGCTCTAGCCACCCCGCCAACATCAGGTGAGACAATCACCATATCAGAGAGCTCTTTTTCTAGTAGATAGTTGATTAGAACTGGTGAGCCGTAAACATGGTCTAGGGGAATATCAAAATATCCCTGAATCTGTGATGAATGCAGATCCATTGCCAAAATTCTATCTGCTCCAGCTTGAGTCAGCAGATTAGCCGCTAACTTGGCTGTGATAGACTCTCTGCCTGCAGTTTTTCTATCAGCTCTGGCGTAGCAGTAATAGGGAATAACTGCTGTGATTTGTCTAGCTGAAGCACGACGGCAGGCATCAATCATGATCAACAGCTCCATAAAGCTGTCATTGACAGGCTTACTTCCTGGCTGAATTAAATAGATATCAGAACCGCGAATCGATTCTTGGATCTGTACGTACTGCTCGCCATCAGCAAAACGCTTGCGAACCATTGGACCTAGATCTACCCCGAGATAACGAGCTACTTCTCGCGATAGAGGAACATTGGCAGATCCAGAAAAAATGCGAAGACGATTGCTATCAGAAACAGACTGAAGCATCGAATGCAGTGTTAAGGCAACAGTATTGTTCACAGGCAGCTCATTCCCCTCAATTGTGGCAGACCTTATAATATGTAAATTTTGCAAGATTGAACCATTATAATCATATCTAATTGCTCATAAAATATTTGATCACTTAGCTAAAGACTTTCTTAATTTTCATGAATCGAGCAATACTGGTCAGTGGAATCAATACTGAAATTGGAAAAACCAAGCTTATCACAGCTTTAGCCGCCTATTGGCTTAAGTACAATGCTCATAAGGAAATAGCACTGATTAAATTAGTTCAAACAGGACATGGTGATCTTGAACATTATCAAGCCTTATTTAAAGATCAGCTATTTACTATTCTCTCTCCTTTGATCTTTGATGCGCCTCTAGCTCCCCCTTTGGCGGCAGCTTTAGAGGGTAAAAGCGTTGATCTTGGGTATCTTTGGCAAGTCTTTTCTCATCAAAGAGAAACTAAGGCTCTGGTCCTAGCTGAAGGAAGTGGCGGACTAGGTTCACCAATTACTCAAGAACTGGTTTTTGCAGATCTAGCTGCTAGCTGGAATCTGGCAACTATTCTTGTAGCACCAGTTCAATTAGGAGTTATTGCCCAAATTGTCGCTAATGTGGCACTTGCTCGTCAAAAGGGAGTAAATATTCTTGGTATTGTTCTAAATTGTCAATCACATCTAAGCCAGCAGCAAATAGACAACTGGGCTCCAAGAGATTTGATTGTGCAATTGACCCAAACTCCTGTTATTGGCTATTTTCCTTATCTTGAAGGAGATGATTTAGATCTTCTAGTCCAAGCTGCGGCAAACTTGGATCTAGAATATATTTTTTAACGGGCTTGGAGGGATTCGAACCCCCGACCTCATGGTCCGTAGCCACGCACTCTATCCACTAAGCTACAAGCCCTTGCTCTTCAACTTAACAAATATAACACAATCTCAATTTATCATGCAAGAAAAAAAAGAACTCACTCATCTAAATTCCCAAGGACTAGCCAATATGGTTGATGTCTCGGCTAAGGCTGTAACCCTTAGGGAAGCTAAAGCTAGGGGATATATCAAGATGAGTCAAGATACATTTGCAGCAATTCAAGCTGGCAATCTACCCAAAGGTGATGTTTTATCTACCGCTCGCCTAGCTGGAATTATGGCGGCTAAACAAACCTCCCAACTGATTCCTCTTTGTCATCCTCTACCTCTACATAAAATAGAAGTCAATATCACCCCAGTTGCTAATTTACCTGGGTATCAAATTGAGGCAACTGTTGTTACTAAAGCTGAAACTGGGGTGGAGATGGAAGCTCTGGCGTCAGTTTCAATATGCGCACTAACTCTTTATGATATGGCTAAAGCGCTAGAGCATGGTATGGAGATCCAATCTATCCATTTAGTTAGTAAAACTGGTGGCAAGTCAGATTATCACAGGCTACAAAATACTTAACAATATATTTCTTCATAAATTGTTTCCAACCAAAGAATTATTTATAAAATTTAAGGGACAAATATACAACACAAGTTTAAATGCACTTAAATTTTACAGGCTTGAGCATCCTTTTACTTACTAGCTCAATCTCTTTTTCTGCTCCGGTTAATGCGCAGAATTTTGGAAGTCCTACTAATGTCAATGGTCAAATGGGTCTGGCTTTTAAAGCTAATCCTCCTCAGCTTTTTGAATTTTCCCCAGAAGATGGTTTGGTTTTGGGTCTTCCTCTATTTTGGGGTTTGAGATATTTGAAGAAGAAAAGAGCATTAACCAAGTAAGAATATTTAGATTTAGTTAAGATAAATCTGCCTACAGCTAGAAAAATTGAATATTGGAAGGTTGTTTCTTTGATGATTTAATACTAGCTTTTTGGATAAATCATACAATTTGAAGGCAATGAGTCTCATCCTATCTAAAACCTAGTAAAAGAGCCCCTTGGTAAAAGATAAAGCTACAGATCCAAGCATAAATCAACGAGCTCATTAGAGAAAATATTGTATAACTCCAAGATTTGGATTCAGCTTTCATTGTTGCTACTGTAGTCAAACAGGGAGTATAGAGTAGACAAAAAATACAAAAGCTGTAGGCCTGAACAGGAGTGATTGTTGCTGCTATATGTTGAGCTACCTCTGCGGCATTGGTTGCATAGATCACAGCCAAAGATCCTACTACTACTTCTTTAGCTACAAAGCCAAAAATCAAGGCTAAAGTCAATTGGGGGGTGATTCCAATCGGCTTCATAATTGGCTGCAAGAATAAACCCAATTGTCCACCAAGGGTATCTAACCCTTTAGCCCCAACTGGAAAATTGGTTAAAAACCAGACTCCCATACAGCCAAAAACAATATAACCTGTAGCCTTGGAGAGAAAGGCTCTGAGTTCTCCCCAACTTCTAAAAACTACTTGCTTGAAAGTTGGTAAGCGGTAGGGTGGCAACTCTAGTACAAATGGTTCGCTATTTTTAAAGGCCTTGAGCCTACTAAAAATAGCCGCAGCTACAAAGGCGGCTACAAAGCTCAATGCATATAAACTAAAAAGAACAAAAGGCCCTTGCGCTTTAGAAAAAATAGCAGCGATAATAAAGACAAAGACTGCCAATCGGGCACTGCAGAGCGAGAAGGTAATCACCAACATAGATAATAGCCTCATACTGCGTGAGCGCAGTACTCTAGTGCCCATCAAGGCAGGAACATTGCAACCAAAGCCCATCATTTGCATCACGAAAGCTCGCCCATCGAGCCCGACCCTATCCATCAAAGCATCGGTGATATAGGCAGCTCTTGCCAAATATCCACTATCTTCC
Organism: uncultured cyanobacterium; assembly: GCA_903887375.1. Taxonomy (GTDB): domain Bacteria; phylum Cyanobacteriota; class Cyanobacteriia; order Cyanobacteriales; family Microcystaceae; genus CAISPN01. The sequence continues at coordinate 11,482 of CAISPN010000017.1, read as the reverse complement.
AAGATGGCCATGGCAAAAAAGAAGATGATAATTAATGGAATAAACGAAGCTACTGTTGCTAAACCGTTCCAAAGACCGTTGATAATAAAATCCTTGATAATTTCTGGCATGTGTGAAAGTACTGGATTGATTGCATACTTTAAAATCCAATCACTCAACTGTCCCATCAACTTCTGGGTTGGTAATCCCGCATTCCAGATAATCCAAAACACCCCTAGCATGGACAGAAAAAATAAAGGTATGCCCCATATTGGATGCATCAGCAATTGATCCAGGCGATTAGTAAAGGTCATCTGGAGAATTGGGGGCATTTGGACTGATTTAGCTACAAAGTTTTCTAACTGAGATGGATCTACCCTATGCTCTAAGAGATGCTCGTGCAAGTCAACAACTTGATAGGATTGTTTGTTGATTTGCAGAGATTGGTTAAGTGCCTCTATTAGCCTTTCATAACCTCGGCCATATTTTGCACTAATTAACAGAGTAGGCATACCTAAATCTGCATTTAGTTGCTCAAGATTAATAGAAATTCCATAGCGTTTGGCTTCATCTGCCATATTCAGAGCTACAACCGCTGGAATGCCTAAAGCTTTGATTTGCAGAGGTAATAAGATCTGTCGATCTATCTGAGAGGCGTTGATTACCACAACAACTAAGTCAAAGGGAAAACTTTCTAAAAATTTCTGGACAACCTTCTCGTCATCTGAAAAGCCATTAAGATCATAAATACCGGGTAGGTCTACAAATTCAACTAATTCTCCTTTGATCTTGACATTGGCTCGTAATATATCCACAGTTATGCCAGGCCAGTTGCCAACTGCTGCATTTGCTCCAGTAATTTTATTGAAGAGAGTTGACTTTCCTGTGTTGGGCATCCCAATTACAGCTATCCTCTTGAGCGCATTAGCTATTGGGGTGGCATTTGCTCCACTGTGGCATTTCATATTTGATTCTTGATTTAATCGCTAATGAGGTTTAATGATCACCAATTTGGCTTCTTGAGTGCGAATTGCTATCTCAGTAGTAGCACCGACTCTGACTCCAAGCGGTCCGCCTAGGGCTGCTTTGCGCAACACTCTTACTGTCTTGCCGGGACATACTCCCATTGCCTCTAGTCGATTTTTAAGTCCTTGTCCATGTAATCCGGACTCTACAAACTCAACTGTGGCAAATTGTCCAACTTTTAAATCTGCTAAGGTCATTGCTACTTTTGCTATTTACTTTATAGGCTCATTGTTGCATAAAATTCTCAATAGTGCAAATAAAAAATATTTTGTTAGGTTTGCTCTCCCCGATTTTTGTAGTGTTATTGGCTATATCCTTTGCTTTATTTATTGCAAATGATTTGCGCTTGTTGAGTGTTTGAGGATTAAATTTTACCTAAATTGAAGGCTTTATGAGCTGCTTTTAGTGCTTTTGCTCCTTGATCTTTGGCTACGACACAGCTAACTTTGATTTCAGAGGTGGCGATCATTTGAATATTGATATTTTCTTGAGCTAAAGAGTCAAAAAAGTCTGCTGCCACACCAGGGCGTTCAACCATGCCAGTGCCTACTATACTAACTTTGGCTATATTGGGATCTACAATAACCTCACTAAAGCCAGCATCTTTGAGGGTTAAAGCTGCATTTTGTCCATCTTCTTGGGCTACTGTAAAAGCTATATCTTTGGTCACCTCACCTGCTACTAGGCGCGAGCGCTGGGATTGAATGATCATATCTACGCTGATATTTTTTGCTGCCAGCAGAGCAAAGATTTGAGCGGAAGTTCCTGGCCTATTTGGTACATTTTTAACCGCAATTTTAGATTGATTGTCATCTAAAGCTACGCCTCTAACTGCTGGAAGCTCTCGGCTATAGGGAATCATAATTTCTCTATTGCTATAGATCTCAAAAGCATTCATCAGGTTTTCTAAGGCCAATTGGCCATCCCTAGACTTGATGAGGCAGCTGACTTTAATTTCCGAGGTGGAGATCATTTCTATATTGATATTGGAATTAGCAAGTGTCTGAAACATCTTGGCTGCTATTCCTGGCCTGCCAATCATTCCTGCTCCAGATATTGAGATTTTAGCAACATCTTCTTCAATAAGTATCTCTGATCCAAAGACTTGATCCACGCTTAAGGCTTTTGGTAAAGATTGCTTGTTGACTGTAAAGCCAATGTCATTGGTGTTGCCCTCGTGGATAGATTGGATGATTAGATCTACATTGACTTGCTGATCTGCCAAGGCTCTAAACAACTTAGCCGCTACTCCTGGAGAGTCGGGAATATGCAAAAGTGCTAATTTCGTTTGGTCTGTTTCCAGTTCTACTGCATCTACCGCTTTGGTAATCTCCAAGCCAATTAAAGATCTTGTTCCTACTGGACTAGATATCACTTTAGTACCTGGATCCTCGCTCCAGCTAGAGCGAACAACCAAAGCAACTCCGTAGTTGCGAGCAATTTCTACAGCCCTAGGGTGTAGTACTTTAGCCCCTAGGCTGGCTAGCTCTAGCATTTCATCAGAGGTAATCTCACTCAAAAGAGTTGCCTCTTCTACTAAACGCGGATCTGTCGTTAAAATTCCCGGAACATCAGTATAAATCTCACAAAGATCTGCGCCCAAGGCTGCTGCTAGAGCAACTGCCGAAGTATCAGAGCCACCGCGGCCTAATGTTGTAATTTCTTCTTGACTAGTTACTCCCTGAAAGCCGGCAACTACAACAACTTTGTTTTGCTGTAAATGTTGTCTAATTTTATCTGCATTGATTTCCAGAATTCTTGCTCTTCCATGTTCTGCTTCGGTTTTGATGCCAACTTGAGCTCCTGTTAGAGATACTGCGCCTTGGCCAAGGGCATCTAGTGCCATAGAAAGAAGAGCTATAGATACCTGCTCACCAGTTGCTAACAACATATCCATCTCGCGTCTTGGAGGCTGATCTGTAATCTGCTGGGCTAAGTTTACTAGCTCATCAGTGCTTTTGCCCATGGCTGAAACTACAACCACCACCTGGTTGTTTTGTCCTTTTGATTGGATCACTCGCTGGGCAACAGCTTTAATGCGCTCTACAGTACCAACAGAAGTACCTCCAAATTTCTGAACAATAAGCATGGCTGGGAACTATTTAATTTTTAACTTTTTTATTTCTAATCTATGTTGTACGGCGAGTTGGTCTTAAGTTTAAAAATGGAGCTAGTAGTAGTAATCCTGGAAAGAAGAGAAAAACCAAACCATACATAAAGGTTCTCTCTATTGAGCTGGCGACATACCAGCGTTTATTCAAATAGAAATATAAAGCAGCCGGAAGTACGAGTAGGTAAAGACCCCCCAAAACCAGGTAGGCAAGAGCTATTAGGATTAGTTCTGAAGATGGCATAGTCAATTTAAGTAAATAGTAAAAATACAAAGCCTTATCTTCAAAAATTATACTCTATCTGCTCAATCACAGTTCTAGATCGATTTGTCGATCTTTTTGTACTTTTAGGGGAGCTCTAGTTTTTTCCAATTCAGGAAGCGCTACTCTTTCTTTCTGTTTGGGCATAAGCATCGGAAGGGTTTCTGGTTTTTCTAACCAGAAGCTGGCAATTGGTAAGGTGCTTTCGAGATCTTCTAGTATGCGGGGAATGACCATTACCGCATGAAGTTGACCTATTCTTTCGGCTTCTGCCATACCTGCTTCTATGGCTACAGCTACATTGGCTACAGAGCCTCTGATAATTGCAGTGCAAAGTCCTGCTCCTATTTTTTCATAGGAAGATAGCTGGACATTGGCCGATTTGAGCATGGCATCAGCTGCTCCTACCAAGGCCGGAAATCCTCTGGTTTCTAGTAAACCTATAGAACTGTTGCTCAATTTACTATAGCCTCTTTGCTGCTGGGCGATCTCAACTAAGTGGCTGCCTATGGGAAATACTGCTTCAAGGTTAGGCATCGGTCTGGCGATTACTAATTTAGAAACTAGCTGTCCGAATTGTTCAGCGGTCTTTGCTCCTTCTTCTACTGCTAAACGCACATCAGCAATATTCCCTCTGACAATAGCAGTACAATGTCCGCCTCCAATTTTTTCATATCCTACTAAGGTAACTTCGGCGGACTTGACCATCATATCTGCAGTTCCCACAATCGCGGGAAAGCTGATAGTCGAGACTAGTCCTAGGGCACTATCTGAACGGTGAAATTTTCTCATAAAGAGCTTTGGACCCTAATTGTCTATATCTGTTAGTTTAACTTTTCTTCATGCTTTATCTTCAAAAGAACTACAGTTTCTAAACTATATTTGCGGTTTTGATTGAAGAATTTGGTTTAAATTAGGTAGGTTCATAATACTACTATCAGCAGGATTAACCTTAAGGAAATGGTGAACTAACAAAAAACCTGCGATTGTCCAGGTTTGGTAATTTCTTGCCTGTTGTCCTATCCAAATGCCTGTAGGTCCATCAAAATATTCTGCCCACTTCTGTTGTGGCAATCGTTCTAAGAGAACTTGATAAGATTCTTCCAGCAAAAGTTCAAAAGAATCAGAACCATCAATTGATAAATCCCCGTAACGATTTTGATAACGTAGAATAGCCAAGACAAAAAACCAGAGTAAACAGGGCCAATGTCCAGCATTGTGGTAACACCAAGGTAAGTTCTTGCGATCAAAACCTGTTATCAATCGCCAGTCTTGTGACTCTAAAGGAGGATGACATATCCTTAAAGGCATTTGAGCAAAAAGACTATGACGATTACGAAGAAAAAGAGTAAACAATGACTGCTGTTGTACTGGACTAATAATATCAAAGATTGCTCCTAGACAATTACCTAAGGTAAAAAACCTGAAATCAGGTCTGCCAGTACGAACATTACCTATCAAATAACCTCCTTGATTTCCTAACCAATCTTGTAACCAATGAGGAATTGTTTCTGTTTGAATATTATATTCATTAGTAATCGATTCCCCATATTGTTCAGTAGGACGACGACGCAGAACTTGAATGGTTTTATTATTGACCCAATAATGAGTTAGTAAATAACGCTTTAATCTTTTGAGCCAAGCAGTAGCGTAGTTAAATTGGTGATATTGAAAATCTCTAAAGGCATTCGATTGAGTTGAGTTTTTGTCTTCTAGATCTATTTTAATTAAGGATACTGAGCTCATTAAAGAGGCATATAAGAGAACTTGAATTTCTAAAGGATTGCCCCAAACATCCATTGGACGGTCGATCATAAATGCTCCATCTGGAACATAGAGTGTTGGTGCGTCTCTAAACTGAGGATGGAGGATCAATTCAAGAAATCTTTGTAATCCTATTTGAACTTCTGTTTTGATCGCCCAGGCTTGATCTCCTGTTCGCTGAACATAGAAATAGGCTAGAATTGGCCACCATAATGTGGCATCTACTGAACAAATTCGACCAATCGCTCTTTGTCCATAGTCTGCTACTAATTGATTATTAACATCTATAAAACTAATAGGAAAAATTCCTTTAGTTTGAAATTCTGTACTTTGTAATTGTAAACATATATTCAAAAAATTCTGAACAATTTCGTATTGACCATCAATCAACAAATAGATCATAACAGGTACATTGTCTCTGATAAAAATCTCTCCATAATTCAAGTCTGTTTCTGAATGAACATTTTGAGAAATTCTGGCAATGGCTGCTCTTGCTCCCACAAATTGACCGTCTAGTTTAACTAAAGCTTTTTCGTAAAGTAATGATTTAGCTAAATTTACAATGATTTGTTCTTGGATATAATTTGTTTTTTTCATATCTCTCTTTATTTTATGAAATATATAATAGTCACAGACTTAGACAATACATTGGTTGGAGATGATCAAGCTACAAAAATTCTTAATCAAAAATTAATAGCTAAACGACAGGATTTATATTTAATTTATGCTACTGGCAGATCATATGGTTCAGCAGTTCAATTAATGAATGAAAAACAGCTTTTAGAACCTGATTACTGGGTAACAGGAGTGGGTACAGAAATTTATCATCAAAGTCAACCTGATATATTTTGGGAAAATAAAATATCTGAACAATGGAAACCTCAAAATATTATCAGTGTAGCGCAATCTCTCAAACAATTATTGCCTCAATCTTTGCAAGAGCAAAACCCTTGGAAAATTAGTTTCTGTCTAAATCAACCCCAAAATTCCAGTATTTTAGAAGAATTAAAGACCCAATTAAATGAATTAGGGCTAGTTTATCAGATGATTTTTAGCAGTGGTCGAGATATTGATATTGTACCCCGTAATGCCAATAAAGGATTAGCAATTACCTATTTAAGAAAGCTTTTAGATATTCAAGTTGAATCTACTTTAGTCTTTGGTGATTCTGGTAATGATATTAATTTGTTTGAACAACTCACACTAGGCACTATTGTAGGCAATGCCCAGCCAGAACTAATAGAGTGGTACCAAAAAAATATGCGTCCCAGTCTTTATTGGGCTACTAGATCTTATGCGTGGGGAATTTTAGAAGGATTAGAATATTTTCAGTTACTTAAATAAAGATAAATTGACCAATAATTATCGGTATTGACCCCTATTTACACAATGAATCTATTAGGATGTAGCTAAAGACGAAAGACTATAATTCTTTTCACTCCAATTTACAATTGCTTTTTAAGCATAAAATTCCAATTGTTATTTAATAATTCATATTTTTTAAGAAATTGATATGCGAATTGCCCAGATAGCCCCTTTATGGGAAAGAGTACCTCCACCTGCCTATGGCGGAATTGAGCTAGTAGTGGGGTTATTGACTGATGAATTAGTAAGTAGAGGACATGATGTCACTCTGTTTGCCTCAGGCGATTCTTTAACTTTAGCTAAACTTGAATCCGTTCATCCAAGCGCTTTACGTTTAGACCCTCAAGTCAAAGAATATGGTATCTATGAAATGCTGAACCTGAGTCGAATTTATGAAAGATCAAATGAATTTGACATTATTCACTCCCATATAGGATGCGCAGCTTTACCTTGTGCTGCTTTAGTCACAACGCCAACTATACATACGTTACATGGTGTATTTACGCCTGATAATGAAAAACTTTTCACTCATGCTCGTCATCAGAATTTTGTCAGCATTTCCCAATCACAACGAGAATCAAGGCTCAATTTAAACTACGTTGCAACTGTCTACAATGGAATCGACGTCAATCGCTTCGACTTTTACCCTAAGGCAGATTATTCTCCATATTTAGCTTTTTTGGGTAGGATGTCTCCCGAAAAAGGACCTCATTTAGCCATTGAGATTGCTAAACGTTCAGGTTTTCCTTTGAAAATGGCAGGAAAAATTGATCCTGTCGATGTTGAATACTTTGAAACCCAAATTAAACCACATATAGATCAAAAGCAGATTCAATTTCTAGGAGAAGCTAATCATGCTCAAAAAAATATTTTAATGGGCAAAGCCTTAGCCACTTTATTCCCTATTACCTGGAGAGAACCTTTTGGTTTGGTGATGATTGAGTCTATGGCTACAGGAACGCCAGTCATTGCAATGAATTTGGGGGCAGCGCCCGAAATTATCTCTCACGAAAAAAGTGGTTTTCTTTGTAATACCGTAAAAGATTGCTTAGATGCCATTAAGCAGGTTTCGCTTTTAAGTCGTTTTGAATGTCGTGAATATGTCCTGATGAATTTTACTGCTGAGCGTTTGACCGATGGCTATGAAGCTGTCTATAGGGAAATTTTATCAAAACATTATTCGAAAAATGGTTTTACAAGTTCAGTAGCCATTAATCAATTAAATAAGACCTAAAAAGTGGGGTTAAAAATTCATATGGCAAATCAAAATAGACAACCAATTGCTTTGATTTCAGTTCATGGAGATCCTACAGCTGACGTAGGTAGAGAAGAAGCAGGAGGACAGAACGTTTATGTTCGTAATGTGGGTGAAAAATTAGCGAACTTAGGTTGGCAAGTTGATATGTTTACCCGAAAAACCGATTATGATCAGCTAGATATTGTCCAGCATTCTCCTTACTGTAGAACTATTCGTATCAAAGCTGGACCAGAATGTTTTATTCCTAGAGACCAATTATTTGCTTATATGCCAGAATTTCTGAACTCTTTCCAGATTTGGCAAAACAAACAATCAATCATTTATCCACTAATTCATACAAATTATTGGCTTTCGGCATGGATCGGCCTAGAGTTACAAAAACACAGCAAAATTCAGTTAATCCATACTTATCATTCTCTAGGGGTAGTAAAATATGATTCTATTGCCGTCCTTCCAGCTATAGCCAAGATCCGATTAGCTATAGAAAAAGAGATTTTAGAAAATGCTGATTGTGTCGTAGCAACGAGCCCTCAAGAACAAGAGAGTTTAAGAAATTTAATATCATCTCACGGGAATATTGTACTGATTCCTTGTGGAACGGATACAGATAACTTTAATCATATTTCTCAAACAGCAGCAAGATTAAAATTAGGATTTGCAAAATCGGAAAAAATTGTGCTTTATGTTGGCCGTTTCGATCCTCGTAAAGGCATCGAGACCCTGCTTAGAAGTTGCGCGCAAATACTACCAGATTACCGAAAAGATCTCAAATTAATAATTGTAGGAGGCAGTTCATCTAATCGAGCAGATGGGCAAGAGAGAGAGAGGATTGAAAAAATTTTACAAGAACTCTCTTTAGAGAGACAAACTATCTTTGCAGGACAGGTTGGACATCAACAACTGCCTTTATACTACTGCGCTGCTGATGTTTGTGTTATTCCTAGTCATTATGAGCCCTTTGGATTGGTTGCTATTGAATCAATGGCCTGTGGAACTCCCGTAGTTGCTTCGGATGTTGGCGGATTGAAGTTTACAGTCTTACCAGAAGAGACTGGATTACTGGTACCACCTAAGGATATAAATGCTTTTTCTCAAGCTATCAAACGAATTCTTAACGATGAGCTATTAGCTGGAAAAATGAAAAAACAAGCTTCAGCTAGCGTTAATCAAAACTTTAGTTGGAAACATATTGGCATTCAATTAAGTGATCTTTATAGACGTACACTGGCACAGTCGATTATGAAAGACCCAATCGTTTATATGCCTGAATTAATTAATGCCAAAGACAATTCAATGTTAGTGATCAGAAAAAAATAGTACTTGTTGATATTTATTATGTCAGAACGATTTGAAATTCATGGCAGATCTTATATAGCTGCTGCAGATGTAAATTTACCAGAATGGTCTTGTTTAGTTGGAGAGCGTCCAATCCTTACTCTTACTCTTAAAGATGATGATCTTTTTCTAATTACTGATATTCTTGGCAATATTTCTGGAATTGGTTGTTTAGAAGAAGGAATCAAGGGAAGTATGGGACTATTTTGTCGAGATACTAGATTTCTTAGTCGTTTAGAACTTCAGATAGATGGGCACTCTCCAGTATTGTTAAGTAGTACTGCTCACAAGGGTTTTGCCTTAACCGTTTTATGTGCTAACCCTCAGATTGAAAATATCAAGGCTGAGACCATTGGGATTAAACGTGAAATGGTAATCAATGGCGGTCTATTTGAAGAAATACTAATTACTAACTACAATCGCCAATCAGTAGTTTTTACTCTTAGTCTGAGTTTTGATTCAGACTTTATGGATTTATTTGAAGTCAGAGGTTTATCTCGTCCACAGAGGGGTAAATTATTAAGATTTATAGAACCAAAAAATAACAACTTAGAAGATTCTGATCCTTCTTTCCCTAAAGCTAAAGAGATTATTTTGACTTATTTAGGTCTAGATAGTACTGTGATGGAATCTAGAGTTTGTTTTAGCTACCATCAACCAAATGACATACAAGGTAATACTGCCATATGGAACTTCTCATTGGAGCCTCACCAAATTCAAACTATAGGTTATTATCTCCATTTATTTACTAACAACCATCCAACATCTACTATTCCATCCCCTGTAACTTTAATGCAGGCTAATGCTGCTGAACTTCTAGAAGAAAAGAACTGGGCGCAAGAAATCACCAAGATCCGAACTGATAACAAAACTATCAATCAAGTTATTCAGCAAGCAGAACGGGATCTTTATTTACTCAGACAAACTTTTGAAGGAAAAAAAATCCTCACAGCAGGTGTGCCCTGGTTTTCTACTCTCTTTGGCCGTGATTCTATTGTTGCTGCCTCTCAAACACTGATTCTCGAGCCGGCAATCGCTCGTGATACTTTGTACGTACTAGCTGAATATCAAGGTAAAGAAGATAATCATTGGCGAGACGAGGAACCAGGTAAAATTCTGCATGAGATTCGCTTAGGAGAAATGGCCCGTTGCAAGGAAATTCCCCATACCCCTTACTATGGTACGGTTGATGCTACTCCTCTGTGGCTAATGCTTTATGCTGAGTATTATGCTTGGACTGGCGATCAAGAAATCTTGGAAAATTTATGGGGTAAGGCTTTAAATGCGATGAATTGGATTGATCAGCATATGAAAGCTAGTGGTTATCTCTGCTATGAACGTCGCTCCCAAGGAGGTCTATTCAACCAGGGTTGGAAGGATTCTGAGGATTGTATTGTTAATAGTAAGGGACAAATTGCCAAAGGACCTATAGCCCTTAGTGAAGTTCAGGCTTACGTTTATGCCGCCAAAATTCGCATGGCTGAGCTAGCCCATGTCAAGAAATTACCCAATTTAACAGAGCTTTGGCAAAGACAAGCGAGAGATTTAAAAGTTCGTTTCAATCGAGATTTCTGGATGGAGGATCATGATTTTTGCGCACTAGCCTTAGATGGGGATGGTAAAACAGTAGACAGTATCACCTCGAATCCCGGCCACTGTCTTGGACTGGGTTTATTAGATCCAGAAAAAGCTAACAATGTGGCAGAAAGATTGCTAGCTAGTGACATGTTTAATGGCTGGGGAATTCGCACCTTGAGTAGTACTTCATCTGCATACAATCCAATGGGGTATCATGTCGGTTCGGTTTGGCCTCATGATAATAATTTTATTGCCTTAGGACTACGTTCAATAGGCTTAGTGGAGCAGGCATTAGAAATAGCAGAAGGTTTAATTGATATGACCTTGATGCAACCTTATCAGCGTCCACCAGAGCTCTTTTGTGGTTTTGATCGAATAGAGAACAATTCTCCTATTCAATATCCTGTAGCTTGTTCACCTCAGGCATGGGCAACAGGTACAATTTTTCAATTATTCCAGATGATGCTCAACTTGGTACCTGATGCTCCAAGTAATAATTTACGAATAATTGAACCAACTTTATTAAAATCAATTAATCATTTATCTATCGAGAATCTAAAGGTTGGTCGAACCATTATGGACTTGGAATTTGAACGTCATGGTACAAGTGTTGCTTGTCGAGTTACCAAAAAACGAGGTAACTTACGCGTCCTTATTGAGGTCTAGATGTTCTCTGGCTTTTTGTGAATAAAACCTGATACATCTCAACCGAATAATCTAGAAAATTGATATGGAGAAGACCTATCTAGCCCATGATTCGCAGCCACTATGTACTTAATGGTTAGAGGCTTTTTTTCAAAATAAC
>CAISPN010000016.1 GCA_903887375.1 uncultured cyanobacterium | reverse complement strand
ATGCTATTAATGTCATTTCAGAGGATGATGCTATCAATTGGTTTCAACATTGTGGTCTCTTTGCTGAATCAATTCGATAATCTATAATTGTGGCTTAACTGGTCTCAATTTGCTGTAAATCTGTTGTTGGTGGTTTATTCGACTACACAAGAGTTTTTAAAATTACCTCTATTACTCAGGAAGCAGCAAACGTAGCTTTATTTGCAGGAATACAAACCATTAATCAAATCGCTGTAATCGTGTAAATTAGGTTTTAAATCATCTTAGACTGATTTAATTCATAGACCAATAGAGTAGAGATTTATCTACTCCACTATTGTTTACTTTTAATCTATAAACTGAACATAAAAACACCGTTCTATTATCTAGAAATAAACACAAATTTATTGATAATAAAAATAAAAATCGTTACTATGTAAATGTTGAACAAAAAACGAACTAAGAAGTTATCTGCTGATTCATACAGCCAAAAGAATTGATCTTTCAATGATTATAGGTTTTATTTACCATACCCTTACTTTGCCTTTGGGTTATTTTGAAAACCGTTATGTAGGAGACATCATCTCGAGGGTAGAAGAAAATAAAAAGATTCAAAGATTTCTCTCTGGTGAGAGCCTTTCGATAATATTAGATCTTTGCACAGTCTTTATTTATGTCGCACTGATGTTCAAATACTCCTGGAGAATGACCTTACTGGCTTTAGCAGTAATTCCGCCTTTTGTATTACTGGCGGTTTTTTCTACCCCTTTTCTCCAGAAGATCTCGCGTAAAATTTTCAGTGCCTTAGCTAAAGAAAATAGCTACCTCATCGAAATTCTCTCTGGTATTCGTACAGTCAAAGCTGGAGCGCTTGAGCAGGTTGTGCGTTGGAATTGGGAGGATAAACTCAGCGATGAAGTCAGAAAAATCTTTGATGGGGAGGTAATCGGCAATAATCTACAGATCATCAGTAATACAATTCAGTCTCTAGCAAGCACTGCAATGCTCTGGTTTGGTGCATATCAAGTGATTCAAAATCAGCTGACAGTTGGCCAATTAGTAGCTTTTAACATGCTTTTGGGCAATATAATTTCTCCTTTTCAAAGACTTTCGGTGATGTGGAATCAATTCCAAGAAGTCAGTATATCGATTGAGAGAATCAATGATGTTCTAGAAGCCAAGCCAGAAGAAGATTTCCAGTTACAATCTCGCCGAGTTTTGCCACCAATCCAAGGACATATTGAATTTGTCAATGTGACTTTTCGGTATCACCCTGATGATGAGAAAAATGTACTAGAGAATCTGAGCTTTGAAATTATGCCCGAGCAAATGTATGCTCTAGTTGGCAGAAGTGGTTCAGGTAAAACTACTATCTCAAAACTCCTGTTGGGACTATATCCCACCAACGATGGCAAAATTTTGATAGATGGGCATGATCTTAATACAATAGCTCTAGGCTCACTGCGCAAACAAATAGGGGTAGTAGATCAAGATACCTTTCTTTTTGGGGATTCAATTCGCGAGAATATCAGCCTGGGCGATTCGAGCATCACTTTAGAAAAAATAGAGCAAGTCATTAAGCTAGTTGGTTTGCATTCATTCATACAGTCGCTGCCTATGGGTTATGAAACCAAAATTGGTGAAGGTGGAGGACTTATTTCAGGCGGACAGCGTCAGAGATTGGCAATAGCCAGAGCCTTAGTTGGCAACCCAAGACTGTTGATCATGGATGAGGCTACATCGCATCTTGACAGTGAATCAGAAAAACTCATTCAAGATAACCTCAACAAAATCAGAATAGGAAGAACCTTACTGGTGATCGCTCATCGTTTCTCTACCATACGCAACATCGTTACAATAGCCGAGAGGAACTAAGACGTCAAGGAGGCTATCAAGGAATTCTCTATCGCAAGGATCTAGCGGCCGAAATTTCAGCTCCAGTCTTTAGTTGCCAAGCTCCTTGTTTGCTCAAGCCGATAGTTACAGCCAAAGCAACTCATTTAATCTATGTAGAAGAATTCATTGAACCAGAACTAAATGAAAATACGGAAATGGCTATTGCTAGTGAATTGTTTAACCAATGGTTGAGCGGGATGATTGAGCAAATTGATTATCAAGTTGAACTTACTGGCTTTTGATTAGAGGAAAACCCAGAGATTCTCTTTGCTCAAGGTAGAGATGAGCTACTTCTCTGGCTAAGCCTCTAATTCTGCCTATATAGCGAGTACGCTCAGTTACGGCAATTACCCCTCTAGCATCGAGTAAGTTAAAACTATGCGAGCATTTAAGTACATAGTCAAGAGCTGGGGCTACTAGTTCTTTTTTGATTAACTGTTTAGCCTCTTGTTCATATATGGTGAAAAGATTCAAAAGCAGCTCGGGATCTGAGACCTCAAAATTATAGGTACACTGTTCTATCTCATTTTGTAGATAAATTTCACCATATTTGATCTTTTCATTCCATTGGATCTTATTGATAGCATCTACTTCTTGGAGGTACATAGCCAGTCGCTCCAGACCATAGGTGATTTCAATAGATACAGGACGGCAGTCGATCCCACCGCATTGTTGAAAATAGGTAAATTGGGTGATCTCCATTCCATCTAACCAGACTTCCCAGCCTACTCCCCAAGCTCCAAGGGTTGGAGATTCCCAATTATCCTCTACAAAGCGTATATCGTGATCTTGGGGATTAATTCCCAACGCGCGTAGAGAATCGAGATAAATTTCTTGGATATTTTCGGGATTGGGCTTGATTAGTACTTGATATTGAAAATAATGCTGGAAGCGGTTAGGATTTTCCCCATAACGTCCATCAGTGGGTCTGCGGCAAGGTTCAATATAGGCAACAGCCCAAGGTTCAGGACCAATAGCTCGCAAAAAAGTATGAGGGCTCATGGTTCCTGCTCCTTTTTCTGTATCATAAGGCTGGGCAATCAGACAGCCTCGCTCACTCCAGAATTTATTAAGTTCAGAGATGATGGACTGAAATGTAATAGACATAATATTTTTTAAGGTAATTAAGCTTTAAAACTATTCAACAATAGAGAATTCAAGACCACTAAGATTGAGCTACTTGCCATAAAAGCTCCAGCAAGAGCAGGCCCCAGATGGAAGTAGGGAAGAGCTACACCTGCAGCCAGGGGAATAAACAAAAGATTATAACCAAAAGCAAAGCCCAGATTTTGCTGAATCTTGCTAAAGGTTGCTTGACTCAATTCTAAAGCAACTAGGACATCAGATAAATTATGTCTCATCAGGATCACATCCGCTACCTGTTGGGTAATGTCACTAGCTCCAGCTAGAGAAATACCAAGATCGGCTTGAGCTAGAGCTGGGGCATCATTGATACCATCACCAATCATCCCTACAGTATTTTTTTGCTCCTGTAATTTTGCAACGATTTGGGCTTTTCCTTGCGGAGTAATGCTGGCGTATACTTGCTCAATGCCGAGTTTATCAGCAATTTTTTGGGCTACTGCAATTTGGTCTCCTGTAGCTAGGACAACTTGGATTCCCCTAGATTTGAGTTTTTGTACTGTTTCTTCGGCCTCCGGGCGCAATAAATCAACTAGAGCTAGAATTCCTATAACAGTTTGCCCTTGGGTCACATAGACTACAGTTTTTCCTTGTTCTACTAAAGAGATGCTCTTTTGTAGTAAATCTTCAGTTAAATCTATACCATGAGCTTGAAGATGTTGCTCATTGCCTACTAAAACTTGTTGAGTGTCAATCTGGGCGATGATTCCTCTGCCAGGTTGGTTGCTAATTTGATCTACTTTGAGAAGGCTTATATTGCGCTCTTTGGCAGCCTCTTGCATAGCAATTCCGTAGGGATGATTAATTTGAGCACTTGAGGCTATCTGCAGTAGTTTGTCAGATGATATTCCCTCAATAGGTAAATAGTCAGTGATGGTAGGTCGCCCTAGGGTCAAAGTACCTGTTTTATCAAAAATTAGTACATTTAGCTGTCTGAGTTTTTCTAAAATATCTCCGCCTTTGATGAGTATGCCTTTTTGGGCTGCAATACCAGTACCAACTAGAATTGCAGTAGGGGTAGCAAGTCCCAAGGCGCAAGGGCAAGCTATTACCAAAACTGAGATAGCCAACTTCAAGCTCAAAAGCAAGGGAGAGGATGTGACATTCTGGTGGTGGTGCGCTCCTAATGGGAGAGAGATAAATGGACTGCCTCGCCAGAGCCAATAAGCAAAAGTCAAAGCCGCAGCGCTCATCACACCATAGGTGAAATAACCAGCCACTTTATCTGCTAACTGCTGAACCGGAGCCTTGCGAGCTTGAGCGGTTTCAACTGCCTCCACTATTTGGGCTAAGGTGGTTTGTGAGCCAATGCGCTCTACTTGGACGATAATGGTACCATTTTGGTTGAGTGAGCCACCTACAACTATATCTCCAAAACTTTTGGCAACAGGAATTGATTCACCAGTGAGCATTGATTCATCTAATGTGGTGCTTCCTACCAGTATTCGCCCATCTACAGGAATCTTTTGCCCTGGTAAAATCTTGACCAAATCACCCAATTTAATTTGCTCGATGGGTACCTCAATACTTTCAGCTTCTAAGCTTCTACCATCTAAGACTAAACTTGCTAATTTGGGCTGGAGTGAGATTAGATTGGTCAATGAACTTTTGGCTCGGTTTCTGGCAGATTTTTCAATAGTTCTACCAAGGAGAATAAATCCCAAAAGCATTACTGGTTCTTCAAAAAAACATTCCCAACCTAATTTGGGAAATAGCCAGGCAATTAAACTGGCAAAATAAGAACTCAAAGCCCCAAGAGCAACCAGTGAATTCATATTAGGACTGTTACGCAACAATCCTTTGATTCCTTCTAGGATAATAGAGCGACTAGTATAGGTCAAGGCAATGGTCGCTAAAGCCCAATGCAGTTGAATACTTCCTAAATAGGGAATATGTGGCCCGCCCAGATGCTCAAGATGACCAATGCTTGAAAGTATAACTAACAACAGTGCCAAAGCCAGATTGCTCGAGTCTTTTTGTTGATTGGAGTTAATCTGTGGCTGATTGGTACTCCTTAACTGAGTGGGAAAACCATTAGCGGTGAGTTTTTGCGCTAGATCTTCTGGTTGCACCAAAGAAGGGCTATATTCAATGATTGCTATCTCGGTTACCAGATTGACATTGGCTTTAGCAACTCCTGAGTGCTGTTCAAGTTGCCTTTCAACGGCAGCCACGCAGCCAGCACACTTCATCCCTCCTACTTCTAATATTGTCTTGGCAAGATGCTCTAGTTGTTCACTCACGCTTTATAGGGTTTTGCACTTAATGTATATATATTAATTATAAAGATCCCGCCAAGGCGAGATCTTTGATTTATCACACAAGCGAGCTAGCTACTGTGTCTAGTTGACCGCATAGGCTACTTTGAGCGCCCAGACAATCAGCGCAACTATAGAGCTCAAGACAACAAAAGCTGTAATACCTATGACTAGGGGTTGATCAGCTCCGTCAAATTTCATAATTCCACGATTAAGATCAGACATAAATTTTATCTAATTTAGGGTATCTACATATTTAAAGATAGCGAATAACTCGAAATTAGCAACAATATTTCTGCAAGGGCCGCTAGAATTAACATTAGTCAATCTCCTATGATAGATAAAGCAATAAAAGTTAATCAAACTTCATGGATTCCCTCGCAAAGTTACTAAAGAATACTGTTTTATTGGGCAACGAGCCATCTTGGGAGTTGCTGGGAATTTTGACAGTATATTTTGTCCAAGGTGTCCTGGGTCTTGCCCGATTGGCAATCAGTTTTTTTTTAAAAGATGAATTGGGTTTAGATCCAGCCCAGATGGCCGCGCTGCTGGGTATATCTGCTTTTCCTTGGGTAATTAAGCCTCTATTTGGCTTTCTCTCAGATGGTTTGCCTTTATTTGGCTATCGTCGGCGTTCTTATTTGATTTTTTCTGGCATTTTGGGAGCTTTAGCCTGGCTTGCCCTAGCTACTATAGTTCATAGCGCCTGGGCTGCTACATTATGCATAGTTACCAGTTCACTTTCGGTGGCTGTTGCCGATGTGATTGTTGACTCGGTAGTAGTAGAGAGGGCTAGGGGAGAATCCATGGAAAAAGCTGGCTCTTTACAATCAATATCTTGGGCAGTTTCTGCTTTTGGCGGACTTGTGACTGCATATCTTAGCGGCTGGCTACTTGAGCACTATGGTACTAGGGTGATTTTTGCTATCACTGCTGCTTTTCCCTTGTTGGTTTGCCTAGTCTCAATTGTCATTAATGAACAAACTATTAAATCAACAGAAGTTTTTCCACCTAAACAACAGATTAGTCAGATTTGGAAAACCCTCAAACAAAAAGAAATTTTCTTACCAACATTGTTTGTCTTCATCTGGCAGGCAACCCCTAGTGCTGATTCTGCCTTTTTTTACTTTTCTACTAATGAGCTAGGCTTTGGAGCGGAGTTTTTAGGTAGAGTCAGGCTGGTTACCAGTCTGGCCGCGCTACTAGGGATATGGGCTTATCAAAAATTTTTGAAATCTATACCATTTAGAGTGATTTTGGGCTGGAGTATATTGGCTTCTTGCCTGTTGGGTATGACCACTTTGCTATTGGTAACTCATGCTAATCGAAGCTTGGGTATCAATGACTATTGGTTCAGTTTAGGTGACAGTTTAATCTTAACTGTCATGGGGCAGATTGCTTTTATGCCAGTTTTGGTACTTTCAGCCCGGCTTTGTCCTGCGGGCATTGAGGCGACTTTTTTTGCCCTTTTGATGTCTATCTGGAATCTTTCAGGCTTGGTCTCTAGTGAAGGGGGCGCTCTGCTGACTCACTGGCTAGGAGTAAGCGAAAATAATTTTAATCATCTCTGGCTATTGGTTCTTATCACCAATCTTTCTACTTTGCTGCCACTGGCTCTAATCAAATGGCTTCCAGAAAATGATCCTCAAATTACTACTGTTTTACCACCAGCTGAAGTATTTGAATCCCATTCTCTTTATCCCCAATTTATTGCTGAAACTGAACTTTTAATCACTGAAAAGAATGACTAACTACACTATTGAAGATTGGGCTGCTGGCTATATTTCCCAAGAGCAAGAGTATGATTACCTGATTGAGAATATTGAAGGTGAAATTCCTCCTAATCTTAAGGGCACTCTTTTTCGCAATGGTCCTGGACTTTTGGATATTGGAGATATCCCACTGCGCCACCCATTTGATGGAGATGGGATGATCTCACGCTTTACTTTTGAAAATGGTAAGGCTCATTATCTCTCTCGCTATGTTCATACTGAAGGCTATCTCAAGGAGCGCTCAGCTAAAACTATTCTTTATCGCGGGGTTTTTGGGACTCAAAAGCCTGGTGGCTGGCTTAATAATATTTTTGATGTCAACCTCAAAAACATTGCCAATACCAATATATTGTACTGGGCAGGGCGACTATTGGCTCTTTGGGAAGCAGCCGAGCCCTATAGATTAGATCCCAAAACCTTAGATACCCTAGGTATAGATTATCTAGATGGATTGTTAAAAAAAGGAGATCCTTTTTCCGCGCATCCACGCATTGATCCTGATGGTCCTACTCTAGTAAATTTTGCCCTCAAAGCTGGCCTTACCAGTCAATTGACTATCTATGAATTTGAGAAAAGTGGAAAGCTGATTGCTACTCATGCTCACAAAATACCCGGTTTTTGCTTTATTCACGATTTCATAATCACTCCAAATTATGCAATCTTTCTGCAAAATCCAGTAAATTTCAACTTGTTTCCCTTTTTATTTGGCCTGCGCGGTGCTGGTGAATGCGTAGAGTTTCAACCAGAAAAAACTACCAAGATCATAATTATTCCTCGCAAAATTCCCTATGACAATGTCCAGACTCTCGAAGTTCAAGCAGGTTTTATCTTTCATCATGCCAATGCCTATGAAACCGCTGAGGGTATCTGCCTAGATTCAATCTGCTATGAGTCTTTACCTTCTGTAGAGCCTGATGCTGATTTTCGTCAGACTGATTTTAGTAAAGTAGCTCCAGGTCAGCTGTGGCGCTTTAACCTCAATTTGGCTCAAAAAAGTGTCAGCAAAAAATTGCTTGAGCCTAATTGCTGTGAGTTTCCAACCCTCAATAAAGACTATTTAGGTAGGCAATATCGTTACCTTTATTTGGGTAGCGCAGATTCAGCGCTAAAGCAAAATGCTCCTTTGCAGAGAATTTTAAAAATAGATCTAGTCACAGGTGAGCAAAGGGCTATTTCCTTTGCCCCAAGAGGTTT
The DNA here is from genome assembly GCA_903887375.1 of uncultured cyanobacterium. Taxonomy (GTDB): domain Bacteria; phylum Cyanobacteriota; class Cyanobacteriia; order Cyanobacteriales; family Microcystaceae; genus CAISPN01. Next base: position 1,181 of record CAISPN010000016.1, on the reverse strand, counting down.
TGTTAGTGAGCCAATCTTTGTAAATGATCCTACTAAGGCAGAATCTGAAGATAGCGGATGGGTTTTAAGCGTTGTCTATAATGCAGATAGAGGTGCAAGTGATCTGGTAATTCTCAATGCTCAAGATATGAGCCTGGTTGCAACTTTACACCTAAAGCACCATATACCTTATGGCCTTCATGGTAGCTGGGTGGATGAGTGTTTCACTTAATTGTTACGCATTTGACTGTTTTTAAGTCTATTATCATTACAGAGATTTTTTTATAATGAGAATGAAAAGAAATTGGCTTCATCTTCTGAATCTATGATAGGAGACAATACCAGAGCTCTTCTATACTATTTAAACTGTTCAACATTCATTAGCTTTGTAGAGAACCTTACCGGAATTTCTGGTATCGTCCCAGATCCTCATTTTGTTGGACTCTCTACCAAATCTCTGGTTTAAAACCATCTTTATTAATAATAGCCACAGTATCCCCACTAGGTTTGATTACAAATAATCCTTTTTTATAGCCATAGCGATCTACTCCTCTATCTATTTCAATACCAGCAACTGCCCCATATACTTGGTAGTTTTTATAATGGGAAAATGATAATTTAAATTTAGGTAATTTTTCTAGGAGTTCATCTACATCATCTTTTGATAATCTGGATTTGCACTCAACTAAAACTAGCTCTGTTTCATCGACTGCCATAATGTCAATTTCCATAGAAAACTCATCTCTTTTGGATTCTAATCGGGGATGAACTTCTTTGATATCTATGCCTTTTGCTTGGAATAGTTTGATAACAGCAGGCTCTACCAATTCTTCAACAAAACGACCCCATCTGGAAAGAGTTCATAAATATCTTCAATGGTTACTGGCTTACTCATTGATTTAGATTAGCTCACATATTTTTAAATTATAAGCAATATTTTAATACTATTTAAACTCACGCACTTCTTGGGAAACTCAAATACATAGTTCATGCGCCCTATAGTATTTGCTAGTCTGCCAAAGGTTCATTGTTTCTTCTTCTCAACAGCAGTTGAAATTTCATATTGAGAATTGCTCCAGTAAATAAGCAGGTATTTTTTTATAAGCCAAAAATGTTATTATTAAAAATATATCTTCACATTAAGAAACAATTAAAACAATGGCTGGACTTTTTGGCTTTTTCAACCGCAAGAAAGAATCCGT